>JBARYG010000179.1:0-20108 GCA_049647745.1 Mesorhizobium sp. | reverse complement strand
CTGCTGACTCGCGGCGCTTCGACGACGGCGATGTCGGAATCAGCCGGTCGCTGGCTCAGTACAACACGCGATCCGCCAAAATCGGCGCTGACATAGTCCGAATAGACCCAGCCCTGGCCGCCGGCCTCGGCGACGGTGCACCACTTGCCGTTTTGCAGGCAGCCGCTGAGCGTCGCCTGCTGTCCGGCCTTCAGCACGCCGATAACCGGATATTGAGAGCCAGGGCCTGCCCGTACATTGAGGTCGGTCACGGCTGAAACCGATGTGTCCGCAAACGCAGCACCTGTGAGTGCGACCAGCGCACCTGCTGCAGCAATGGGAAGAAGGGTTTTCATTGTTCTCTCCTTTCAGCAGGGTTGTCGGCAGAACCTGCCGACGGGGAGAGAACTTGCCGACCTTCTTATATGTTCCTCGATGAATTAAGGCCATTTTGTGCCGACTGACCGGGGCGGGGGCCGAACGCGCAGGGTTTGCAAGGGGGCCGAAAGACGCCTGCCGGAGGCGTGCGCGTAAGCGAATTGCCGTGAACCAAGAAAAATTGGTGCGGATGAGAGGACTCGAACCTCCACGCCTTTCGGCACTGGAACCTAAATCCAGGGCGTCTACCAGTTCCGCCACATCCGCGTTGTCCGCCAATCCCATGACGACATCTTTCTGTCAATGTCGGGGCGAAAATGACGGGCAGGGCGGGAATGCGAAGAAGGTTGAAAATTAGCCCCGCCTGTGACAAAAGGCGTGTCGAATGTGACGGGACGCGACGATCCGCTTCTGCAAGATGTGATAAGAAGTAGGAAAAACAAAGACTTATTCACATTTTGGAGCGCATCTGGGAGAGTTTGAGCCGCCTCGCGGTCAAATCGTCCGGTTCCGCAACAAAAAAGCCACTCCCGGCGAGACTTACCAGGCTGCGTATGGCACAGCCATACAGCGCCTCATTGGCGAAAACAAAGGTTTGATGATGCAGGTCACCGAAACGCTCAATTCCGGCCTCAAGCGCGAGATCAAGGTCGTCGTGCCGGCCAGCGACATGGAAGCCAAGCTGAATGCCAGGCTTTCGGACGCCCAGGGCAAGGCCCGCATCAACGGTTTCCGTCCCGGCAAGGTGCCGGTCGCGCATCTGCGCAAGGTCTATGGCAAGTCGTTCATGGCCGAGGTGGTCAACGAGATACTGAACGATTCGCGCACCATCATCACCGGGCGCGGCGAGAAGGCGGCGATGCAGCCCGAGGTCATCATGACCGAGGACGAGAAGGAAGCCGAAAAGATCCTGGCCGGCGGTTCCGACTTCGAGTTCAAGCTGAACTACGAGGTCATTCCGGCGATCGAAATCAAGGAATTCTCCGACATCAAGGTCGAGCGCCCGGTCTACGACGTGCCGGAAAGCGAGATCGACGAGCAGGTCAACCGTGTTGCCGAATCGGCGCGCACCTACGAGCCGAAGGACGGCAAGGCCGCCGACCGCGACCGCGTCACCATCGACTATGTCGGCAAGATCGACGGCGAGGCCTTCGCCGGCGGCGCCGGCAACGACCAGCCGCTGGTGCTCGGCTCCAAGGAATTCATCCCCGGCTTCGAGGATCAGCTCATCGGCACCAAGGCCGGCGACGAAAAGCTGGTCACCGTCACGTTCCCGGAAAATTACCAGGCAGATCATCTGGCCGGCAAGGAAGCGACCTTCGACGTCACCGTCAAGGGCGTCGAGAAGCCCGGCGCGCTGGAAGTCAACGACGAGACCGCCAAGAGCCTCGGCCTCGAATCGCTGGAAAAGCTGCGCGAGATCGTGCGCGGCCAGATCGAGAACCAGTTCGGTTCGATGACCCGCCAGAAGGTCAAGCGCCAGTTGCTCGACCAGCTCGACAGCGCCTATTCGTTCGAAGCGCCGTCGAAGCTCGTCGAGGCCGAATTCAACAACATCTGGGCTCAGGTCAACCGCGACCTGGAGCAGGCCGGCCGCACCTTCGCCGACGAAGAGACGACGGAAGAAGAGGCCCGCGCCGAATATCTGCGTCTGGCCGAGCGCCGCGTGCGCCTTGGCCTGGTTCTGGCCGAGATCGGCGAAAAGGCCGGCGTTACCGTTTCCGACGAGGAGTTGCAGCGCGGCCTGTTCGAGCAGGTACGCCGTTTCCCGGCCGACCAGCAGCAGCAGGTGTTCGAATTCTACCGCAGCAACCCGGAAGCGGTGAACACGCTGCGCGCGCCGATGTTCGAGGAAAAGGTGGTCGACCACCTGCTCGGCCAGGTTTCCGTCACCGACAAGAAGGTGTCGAAGGAAGAACTGATGGCCGACGACGAGGAAGTTGAGACCAAGGCCAAGCCGGCAAAGAAGGCCGCCGCCAAGAAGGCGGAAGCCAAGGCTGCCGACGAGGCCGGCACCGACGAGCCGAAGAAGAAGGCGGCGCCCAAGAAGAAGGCCGCAGCCAAGGACGCTGAGTAAGGCTCGCCCCGACCGCAAATATGTCGGCGAAACCCGACGAGAAAAACCCCGCCTTTCCGGCGGGGTTTTGTTTTGCGCTTGTACTGCGTGAAATCCGCCTTCGCCCTTGCCGCGAATCAGACGCTCGGTTAGGTCAAACCCATGGGAAAAGGGCTTTTGCCGCCTGCGAACGGTGGTGGCGATCATATTGAACCGGTCGATCTGAAGAAGGCGCTGGAAGAGCGCTATCTGGCCTATGCGCTGTCGACCATCATGAACCGTGCGCTGCCAGACGTGCGTGACGGGCTGAAGCCGGTGCATCGCCGCATCATGCACGCCATGCGGCTTTTGCGCCTCAACCCCGATCAGGGCTTTGCCAAATGCGCCCGCATCGTCGGCGAGGTGATGGGCAAGTTCCACCCGCATGGCGACCAATCGATCTACGACGCGCTGGTGCGGCTGGCGCAGGATTTTTCCGTGCGTTATCCGCTGGTCGATGGGCAGGGCAATTTCGGCAATATCGACGGCGATAACGCGGCCGCCATGCGCTACACCGAAGCGCGCATGACCGAGGTGGCGACGCTTCTGCTGGAAGGCATCACCGAGGACGCCGTGGATTTCCGCCCGACCTATAACGAGGAGGACGAGGAGCCCACCGTCCTGCCGGGCGCGTTCCCGAACCTGCTCGCCAACGGTTCCTCCGGCATCGCGGTCGGCATGGCGACCTCCATTCCGCCACACAATGCCGCCGAGCTTTGCGATGCGGCGCTGCACCTGATCGAGCATCCCGAAGCCCCGGTGGCGAAACTGATGGAGTTCGTGCAGGGGCCGGATTTCCCGACCGGCGGCATCATCGTCGATGGCCGCGCCTCCATCCTCGACGCCTACGAGACCGGGCGCGGCTCCTTCCGCGTGCGCGCCAAATGGCATCAAGAGGATCAGGGCAGGGGCACCTGGACGATCGTCGTCACCGAAATTCCCTATGGCGTCCAGAAAGCCCGGCTGATCGAAAAAGCCGCCGAATTGCTGATGGCGCGCAAGCTGCCGCTGCTGGAGGACATTCGCGACGAGAGCGCGGAAGACATCCGCATCGTGCTAGTGCCGAAAAGCCGCTCCGTCGATCCCGGCCTGCTGATGGAATCGCTGTTCAAGCTGACAGAGCTTGAAAGCCGCTTCCCGCTCAACATGAACGTGCTGTCGCGTGGCAAGGTGCCCAACGTCCTGTCACTGAAGGACGTGCTCAAGGAGTGGCTCGAGCATCGCCGCGACGTGCTGCTGCGCCGTTCGCGCCATCGCCTCGCCGAAATCGAGCGGCGGCTGGAAATTTTGGCCGGCTACCTGATCGCCTATCTCAACATCGACGAGGTGATCCGCATCATCCGCGAGGAGGACGAGCCCAAGCAGGTCATGATGGCCCGCTGGGAGCTTACCGACACGCAGGCCGAAGCGATCCTCAACATGCGCCTGCGCGCTTTGCGCAAGCTCGAAGAAATCGAGATCCGCAAGGAATTCGATGGGCTGTCGGCGGAAAAGAGCCAGATCGAGGCGCTGCTTGCTTCCGAGGCGAAGCAATGGGCGATGATCCGCTGGGAGATCGGCAAGGTTCGCGAGAAATACGGCCCCGAGACGGAGATCGGCAGGCGCCGCACGAAATTCGCCGATGCGCCGGACGTCGACCTGGAAGACATCCACCAGGCCATGATCGAGCGCGAGCCGGTCACGGTCGTGGTGTCCGAGAAGGGCTGGCTGCGCGCCATGAAGGGGCATCTGGCCGATTACGCCTCGCTCACCTTCAAGGAGGGCGACGCCCTCAAGCTTGCCTTCCACGCCCAGACTACAGACAAGATCCTGGTCTTCACCACAGGCGGCAAGTTCTACACCATCGGCGCGGATCGCCTTCCCGGCGGTCGCGGTCATGGCGAGCCGATCCGCATCATCGTCGACATGGAGAACGATCAGGACATCGTCACCGCCTTCGTCTACGAGCCGAAGCGGAAGTTGCTGCTGGCCTCGCATCAGGGCAACGGCTTCATCGTGCCGGAGGACGAAGTGGTCGCCAATACCCGTAAGGGCCGGCAGGTGATGAACGTGAAGGCGCCGGACGAGGCCAGGCTATGCCTTCCCGTGGAAGGCGATCAGGTGGCGATCGTCGGTATGAACCGCAAGATGCTGGTGTTTGCGCTCTCCGAAATCCCCGAGATGACGCGCGGCAAGGGCGTGCGGTTGCAAAAGTACAAGGATGGCGGCGTCCTCGACGTCAAGACTTTCGCCCTGGAGGCCGGCCTGTCGTGGCAGGATTCGGCCGACCGCACCTTCGTCAAGTCGAAAGAGGAACTGGTCGAGTGGATCGGTGCCCGCGCCTCTGCCGGGCGCATGGTGCCGAAGGGTTTTCCGCGCACCGGCAAGTTTGGCTGAGGCGGTAACAGGCCCGTTCTTAAAAGGCCATTTGGCACGCAGTCACGTTTGCTGCACTATTTGCGCCGATAGTGCAGCGTGGGGCAGTTGAAAAAGGGCGCAGGTCGTTTGAAGGAACCGGAAATCAGAAGAGCACCCCGGCAATTGCGCCTGTTCGGCGCGGCGGCTCCCTTGCGCTCGGCGGTCGTTCCGCCGCTTTCGGCGGCGCGCTGGCTTCTGGTGCTGATTTTTGCTGCGGGCGCCTATTTCTTCCACGGTTTTCTGGTGCCCGTACTGGCTGCACTGGTCATCGCCTTTGCCAGTTGGCCGCTCTATCGAAGGCTGCTCGCCGCCATCGGCGGCAACCGCACCGTGGGCGCGACGCTGGCCATCCTGTTCATTCTGGCCTTTCTGGTGGTGCCGATCTCGCTTGCCGGCAGCTACGCCATCCACGAAGTGCGCGAATGGGTGACATGGGCGATCGAAACCAACCACAACGGCGCGCCGACGCCGCACTGGATCGCGACCCTGCCCGTGGTCGGCCCCTGGCTGAACGAACAATGGATGGAAAACATCAACCATCCGGGCGGCATTGGCGAACTCATTCAGCTGATCAGCGGCGCCAATATTGGCAGCATCTACCGAGGTGTCCTGGCCGCCGGCGGCAGCGCCTTCGGCCTGCTTCTGACGATGCTGTTCATGCTGATTGCGCTGTTTTTCGCCTACCGCGACGGTGAGGCTTTCGCCGGTCAGGTCGACCGGCTCGGCGAGCGCATCCTGCCGGCGCGATGGGAGCGGATTTCGCGCGTCGTGCCGGCGACGATTTCGTCCACGGTGACGGGCATGACCATCATCGCCATCGGCGAGGGCGTGGTGCTGGGTACGGCCTATTGGCTGGCCGGCGTGCCGTCGCCGGTCACGCTCGGCGCGCTGACGGGCATCATGGCGCTCATTCCCGGCGGTGCGCCGCTCTCCTTCACGCTGGTATCGATCTATCTGGCCGCCAGCGGCTCCCTGCTTGCTGGCGCGGCGCTGTTCACCTGGGGCGCGGTTGAGCTGTTCATCGTCGACAAGACGCTGCGGCCGAAGCTTGTCGGCGGGCCGATCAAGCTGCCGTTCCTGCCGACCTTTTTCGGCCTGATCGGCGGCGTCAAGACGATGGGCTTTCTCGGCCTGTTCATCGGCCCGGTGCTGATGGCGCTTCTGGTGGCGATCTGGCGCGAATGGTTGCACGAGACGGAGGCCGTCGATGCCGGGCCAGCGCTCGATCCTGCTCCCTTGGAGATAGAGGCCGGCGTCGAACCGATACCGGAAAAGTCTCAGACCGGGTGACGGACCGGGCGCGCCATTCGGCGCCTGCGGCCCTGATGCAACTGCCACATGGAATGAAAGACCAGCGCGACGATCAGGATCACGCCGCCGATCAGGCTGTTGCGCGAGGGAACCTCCGAGAAGATCATCCACACCCACACCGGGGCGAGCACGGTTTCCAGAAGGTAGAACATCGCCACTTCCGGTCCGGAAATGTATTTTGGCCCGTTGGCAAGGCAAAAGAACGAAAACGGCATGATCACTGCGCCGTTGAAGATTATCCACCACGGCGCTTCGATCTGGAAGCTGCCTTTGCTGGTCACCATGAACACCGCCACCAGGCAGGGCAGGATGACACCGACCAGCGCGGTGAAGCCCATGTCCTTGCCGCTCGCACGTGAAATGGTGATGGCGCAGGCGATGAAGAAAGCGGAGCACAGCCCCATCAGGTCGCCGAACAGGTGTCCGGTGCCCAGCGAACTGCCGACAATGATCAGCACGCCGAGGATCATCACCGCCATGGTGACGAGCGTGACCGGTTGTGGCCTTTCCTTCAGGAACACCCATGAAAGCAGCGCCGCGAACATGGTGTTGAAGGCGAGGATGAAGACCAGGTTCGCCGTCGAGGTATTGAAGACGCCGGTAACGAAGGTGATGGAGCCAAGCCCGTAGAGTCCCGCCACGAGAAGGCCGGTCCGGCCGGGGATCAGCTGCGGCGCTTTCGGCGTGATCGAGCGCCAGATCGTCCAGACGACCAGCGCCGACAGGAAGGTCGCTCCCGTCCGCATCATGAGGATGGTCCATGCCTCGCCGTTGGCGAGCCGGATCAGCGGAATGTCGACGGTTAGCGCCATGCCGCCCAGCGCGGTCAGCAGCAGGCCCTTGGTGTGATTGATCTCGGCGGCGGACACGCGAATTATGCTCCGTTGCTCGACTCAACGGCAGCGTATGGATACGGGCCGATTGCTTAGGTTTCTTCCGTGTATCGCTCCCAGCCCTTCGGGCCAAGGTGCTCCTGCGGCATGAAGCGCATCTTATAGTTCATCTTACGCGAACCGTTGACCCAGTAGCCGAGATAGACATGGGGCAATCCCATCGCCTTGGCGCGCGCGATATGGTCGAGGATCATGAAGGTGCCGAGCGAACGGTCGGCAAGTTCGGGGTCGAAGTAGGAATAGACCATGGACAGGCCATCGGCCATCTTGTCGGTAAGCGCGACCGCGATCAACTCGCCCTGGCCCTTGCCGGTCATGAAGCTGTCGGGGCCACGCCGCCGGTATTCGATCACCTTGGTATCGACATGGGTATCCTCGACCATCATGGCGTAGTCGAGCACGGTCATGTCGGACATGCCGCCACGGCGATGGCGGGCGTCAAGATAGGTGCGAAACAGCGAATATTGCTCGGTGGAAGGCTCAGCGTCATGCATCGCGCCGATGAGATCGGCATTGTGATGCAGCACCCGCTTCATGTTGCGGCTGGCCGAGAACTCCTGCGCGAGGATGCGCACGGAAACACAGGCGCGGCAGGTTTCGCAGGCGGGCCGATAGGCGATGTTCTGCGACCTGCGGAAACCGCCCTGGGTCAGGAGGTCGTTCATCTCCGATGCCTTGTCACCGACCAGGTGCGTGAACACCTTGCGCTCGAACTGGCCGTCCAGATAGGGGCACGGCGAGGGCGCTGTCAGGAAAAATTGCGGCGACTGGGTCGGATGCTGCGTCATCGAATGTGAAAACAACTCCCACGAATCGCTATACCTTTGGCGCGGGCGGCAAAAAATTCAACAGGATTGTGAAGCCCACAGCCAAGAGATGCGGTCATTTTGCGCCAAATTGCCGGGATTTTGCGCAAAAGACGTATTCAGCGGCCGCTTCGGGTGACCACCGTTCCCAGCAACAGGTCGTGCAGCGTGCGCTTCCGGTCGGAAAACAGCGTCACCAGAAGGATGAGCGGCGTCAGGATGACATTGCCTGCCCAAAACAGCACCGTATGCACCACAGCCGTCAGTCCGTCGATTGGCCTGCCGTCGAGTCGGTCGAGCCGGACGCCCATCAGCTTCATGCCGGTGGTGGCCTGATCGGCGCTGCCCAGCGTGTTCCAGATGTAGAGGAGGGCGACGGCGGGAACGAGAATGGAAAACAGCATCCAGCCCAGACCGAGCGTCAGGACGCCGAGAAGGAAGACGAGGATGGCAACGGGGATGGTGAGCAGGGCGACGATCAGGTAATCGATCATCACCGCGATAACGCGCCGCGTGCGCACGCCCTCGTAGAGGCGGACATCGTCGAGCCTTGTCGTCAGGATTTCACCGTCGAGAACGCGTGCGTTCATATCATTCCTCATAATCGGCCGAAAAGCGGGCCTCGATCACCCAAATGGGGTGCGCAAAGGCGAAATCAAGATTTCGTCCTCGCTTATCGGTTGCGGAGGGCGTAAGAGCGGCCCATGGAAAACAATCGGTTTGAGACGCCGGTGTCTGTTAAGTCAGACACGGCAGGAACGGTTTTGCTTCTGCGGTCGGCCAAAGAGGCTTCGGACTTTCTTCTGAACAATTGGCCGGGCAAGCGTAGCCCGAAGCACCGGGCGGCGCTTCAGGCCTGCCACGATGCGATTTCCGGCGACAAGCCCGCAATGACCGCCAGGCGCGCCTTCATCGCTGCGGCGCGCGAAGTCGACGTGTTCGTAAACGACAAGCACTGATCCGGCTCGGATTGACGTGCGTCCGAACGGAGCAAAGGGCGATCGATCTCGTTGTTCGAGCATCGGATTTCGGTCCGATGCTCACGCGTTCCCGCAATGCGAAGCGCGGGAGACCGGCGCCCTTCGCTGGAGGCGGTTTGCGCTATTCGTCGGTGTCGTCCTCGGTTTCGGAGCCAGACTTTCCGCGTTCTTTGGCGGCAGCCTTCGCGGCCAGCTTTTCAGCCTTTTTCGCGGCCTTCTGCCGTTCGCGTTCCTTGCGCTCCTGATCGTAATTCGGGGGTCGCGCCATATCGATTCCTTTCTTCGACTATGCTCTTTGCGTAGGAGCAACGGCGCGCGAATACAACAGAGGTAGGCCCCTCCGGTCGCAGAAAAGCGAGAGGTACCGGTCTTTGTCAGCGCTTTGGTGGCATCAGCGCGGAGGCTGCTATCGCCAGCCAGCCGACCATCAAAAGCGTGCCGCCCGTAGGTGCTGCGAACGGGAAAAGCCTGGAGCCCAGCAGGTCGCGTGCCAGAAGGTCGCCGCTGAACACGGCAAGCCCGACGAGCAGGATCAGGCCGCCGGCACGCAGCATGCGGTTGCCGCCCATGAGGCCGATGGCGAGAAAGACCGGCGCATGCATGAGCAGGAACGATGCGGCCGTTCCGGTGAAGGCGCCGCCGCGATGCGCGGCCATGGCTGAAAGCGCGACGCCCAGCGCGCCGCACAAGCCTCCCGCCCCGACAAGAACGCGGGCGCCGCGCGAGGAAGCCTGTTCGCCGATACTCATTGTGGCTGCCCCTCGGTTACGGTTTTGGCACGGCGTGCCTGCACGATCCAGTTGAAGGCGGTGCCCAGCGCCATCAGCGCGCAGGTGAACAGGAAGACGGCGCGCATGCCAATATGTCCGCCGACGAAGCCGCCGGCAAGCGGCCCGACGACCTGCCCGGTATATTGGGCCGAGATGGAAAGTCCCAGCACGTTGCCGCCGACGCCGTCCGGCACGTTGTGGCGGATGACGGCGGTGATGCAAGGCAGCAGCCCGCCCAGCGCCAACCCCATCAGGAAGCGCAAGACCACCAGTTGCCAGCTCGACGTGACGAAGGCTTGCGGGATGAGCAGTAAGGCAGAGACGGCAAGCGCCCCGGTAATGACGCTCCAATGGCCGATGCGGTCGGCCAATTTGCCAAGGCGCGAAGCCGACATGATCGAGCCCAGCGCCGCCGCCGACATCACCACGCCCGAAATCAGGGTCACGCGGTTCTGGTCTTCGACCAGCTGGCCCACATAGACGGTGATGATCGGCTCGATAGACATGGTGGCGAACATCAGGAGCATGCCGGTGAACAGCATTGCGACGACGGGCCCCTTGTCGGGAATGCGCGACCAGGCGCTCTGATGCGCCTTCGTTCTCTGCGGCGCTGCGGAAGCCTTGCCGGTACGGCGCGGGTCTTCCTTGATGAGAAAGGCGGTGGCGAGGAACGAGGCAAAAATGACGCCGCCCGCCAGAAGGAAGGTGTTGCGGATGCCGATCAGCGGCGGCAGCGCGCCGCCGACCAGCGGGCCGACGAGGTTGCCGGCCATGATGCCGGCCGCCAGCGTACCCAGCGCCCAGCCGGAACGGTCCTTGGGGGTCTGCATGGCAACGAGGATGGTCGACCCCGACGAATAGCCGCCGGCAAAGCCGATCAGCACGCGCAGCAGCACCAGTTGCCAGATGTTCTGCGCCATGCCGGTCAGCGACATCGCCACCGCCATGCCGAAGCTGGCGCGCACCAGCATGACCTTGCGGCCGTAGCGGTCGCCGAGCCGTCCCCACAGCGGCGCCACCAGCGCCGCAGCGAAGAAGGTGGCGCCATAGGCGATGCCCGACCACTGCACGATGGCCGCGTGTCCGCTCACGCCCAGTTCCTCGACATAGAGCGGCAGGAACGGCAACAGCAGCGTCATCGCCACGATGATCGTGAACGAACCGATTAGGCTGACGAAAAGATTGCGCCGCCAATACGGGTTTCCCGCCTCGCTCGCCGTGTCGCTATCTGCCGGCATTTTCTTGCTTGTTTCCTGACGGATGGATATAGGCAACCCTGGATACCAGTTTGGGATACCAAGTTGGTATCCGTAATGAACACTGACTGTAGCCTTGTCAATGCAGTCGTTGGCGGCTGCGTGAGGCCACAGCCAACTTGGGGGCCAGGGGCATAACGGCAATAGGCACGAGGAATACGATGTCGCAGATGCAGAGCGTCGAGAAGCGGTTACGGGAGATGATCCTCGCCCTGGAGATCGGCCCCGGCGAACGCCTTACCGAGCGTTGGATCGAAAGCTCCTTCGGCGCATCGCGGACCCCGGTCCGGGCGGCTCTTCTGCGGCTGGAAACTGAAGGACTGATCTGCCGGGAAGGGCGCGGATGGACTGTCACGCCCATCAACCTTGCCGAGCTCGGGCAGGTATCGGTCTATCGTGAGGTCGTCGAGGTCGCGGCGGTGCGGCTAAGCGCGGCTGCCGCGGACATAAGTGCGGTGGAAGTCATCGAGGCGATGCTCGATTCCTGCGATGCCGAAACGCCGCGCGAGGAATGGCACCGTGTCGGCATGGAATTTCACATCGAACTTGCACGGCTTTCCGGCAACGAATTCCTGTTTCGGGCGGTGCGAGACGCCATGACCCGGCTGTCGCGCGCGCGCTGGCTCGAACTGCGCGACGAAATGGCGCTTGCCCGAGCCTGGTCGCAGCATCGGACCATTCTGGCGGCGGTGCGGGCCCGCGACGCCGATGAGGCCGCCCACCTGCTTTCGCTGCATATCTGCGGCAGCCGCCGGCACCTGGTCGGCTCCTTGCATGAGGACCGTCGCGGCCTGCGCGCGCGGGGCTTCGCGGTCGTTGCCAGTTAGAGTATGTCGCCCAAAAGTACGCACCGGTCTTGGGATAACGACATGCGCAGAAACAAAAGCTTACAGCACGACGCATGAATCCGATCACACGCGGCGTGCTGTAGAGCATTCGAGGATGGCGCTGGTTTTCTGCCTGGGCTGCCGGCCTTACCGCTCCAGAACGAGGTCGGCGGGGCCGAAGCTGCGGTGCGCCGTCGCCTGCTGGTGCCAGTAAGGATAGAGCACCGGCGGGCAGCTGACAGCATCGAGCTCCGTTCGTTCATCGAGCGAGAGCGAGAGGCTTGCGGCGGCGATGTTGTCCTTGAACTGCGCCTCGTTGCGCCCGCCGATGACCAGCGAACTGACGGCGGGGCGAGTGAGCAACCAGGCGAGTGCCACCTGCGCGGCTGAAACGCCACGCGCCTTGCCGATCTCGTTCAGCGTATCGACGATCGACCACAGCCGGTCCTCGTCGCGGATCGGCGGCTCGGACCAGCCGGCAAGCTGGCGCGCGGTGGCCTTGTCGCGCGTATATTTGCCGGAGAGCAGGCCGCCCGCCAGCGGGCTCCAGACAAGCACGCCAAGTCCCTGGTCGACCGAGATCGGCAAGAGTTCGTATTCGGCCTCGCGCGCCTCCAGCGTATAGTGGATCTGCTGGGTGATGAAGCGCGGATGATGGTTGCGCTCGGCGATGCCCAGCGCCTTCATGATGTGCCAGCCGGAATAGTTGGAGCAGCCGACGTAACGCACCTTGCCCTGGCTGACCAGCGTGTCGAGCGCGCCCATCGTCTCTTCCAGCGGCGTGGTGCCGTCCCATTCATGCAGGAAGTAGATGTCGATGACATCGGTCTTGAGCCGCTTCAGGCTCCTTTCGCATTCGCGGATAAGATGATAGCGCGACAGGCCCTCGTCATTGGGGCCGGTGCCGATTTTCATGCGCGCCTTGGAGGCGATCAGCACGTCGTTCTTGCGCTTGCCGCCAAGCGCTTCGCCGATGATCTCTTCCGACAGGCCGTTGGAATAGACGTTGGCGGTATCGATCAGGTTGATGCCGGCGTCGAGGCACAGGTCGATCTGGTGGCGGGCGTCGGCCAGATCGGTCTTGCCGACGGCCGAGAATTTTCCACCGCCGCCGAAAGTCATGGTGCCCATGGTCAGCGTGGAGATTTTCAGGCCGGAGCGGCCAAGAGTGCGGTATTCCATTTCTGCGTCCTCGCATTTGTCGATGGCGCAGCGTAGCGCGGTGCATACGTCATTTGTAGGACAAATATTTGTGCCTGCCGTAAAAGCGGTATGCGCAGGTTGGAAGCTCAGCCCTTCAGCATTTCCGCTACCTGCGGCGCGAAATAGGTCAGGATGCCGTCGCAGCCGGCGCGCTTGAGGCACAGGAGCGATTCCAGCATGGCCTTCTCGCCGGCGATCCAGCCATTGGCGCCGGCGGCCTTGATCATCGAATACTCGCCCGACACCTGATAGGCGAAAGTCGGCATCTGCAACTCGTCCTTCACGCGGCGGATGATGTCGAGATAGGGCAGGCCGGGCTTGACCATCAGCATGTCGGCGCCTTCGGCCAGGTCCTGCTCGGCCTCGCGCACGGCCTCGTCGGAATTGGCGTGGTCGAGATAGTAGGTCTTCTTGTCGCCGTGCAGCAGGCCGGCGGTGCCGATGGCGTCGCGGTAGGGGCCATAGAAGGCCGAGTGGAATTTGGTGGCGTAGGACATGATCGCCACCTCGGAAAACCCGTTTGCATCCAGTGCGTCGCGGATCGCCCCGATGCGGCCGTCCATCATGTCGGACGGCGCGATGATATCGGAGCCTGCCGCTGCCTGCAGAACGGCGGCGGCTGTCACCTGCTCGACCGTCTCGTCGTTGACGATAATGCCGTCGCGCAGGATGCCGTCGTGCCCGTGGCTGGTGAACGGATCGAGCGCCGCATCGGTGATGACGCCGATGTCCGGCACCGCGTCCTTGATGGCCCGCGTCGCCCGGTTGATGAGGTTGTCGGGATCGAGGATCGCCGAGCCGGTCTGGTCGCGCAGTTTCATTTCGACATTGGGGAAGGTGGCCAGCGCCGGAATGCCGAGCTTCGCCGCCCGTTCGGCCTCCTTGACGGCAAGATCGACGGAAAGGCGGAAGACGCCGGGCATGGCTGCCACCGGCTCGCTCACATTCTTGCCGTCGATGAGGAAGATCGGCCAGATCAGGTCGTCGACCGTCAAATGGTTTTCCTGGACCAGCCGCCGCGACCACGGCGCCTTGCGCATGCGGCGCAGCCGACGCGACGCGGTGATTTCATCGACGCTGCGGGCGCCGGCAGGCTTGCTGTGGGTGAATTTGTTCATGGCGAAATCTCCAGACGGTGCGGCTTTTACCACGGCGTCATGGGCAAGACCAATGTGACACGATTGTGCCAGTTCAGGAGCAACAGGCACGGCAGGCCAACGGGTGCGATCATGGGGATCGGTCCGGGCCGCCATTGACGCGGCCATGCGCGAGCCTTTAGCACTTTCATGAGGATGGGCTAGAGGATTCCCTGCGCATGGATTTTGGTGGTGGCGACGAGATCCGCTTCGAACGCATCGGCCGGGCCGGTGTGGTGACGCTGACCCGGCCACAGGCGCTGAACGCCGTTACGCACAGGATGGTCAAGGCGCTGGCCAAGGCCCTGCACGCCTGGGAGCACGACAAGGATATCGCCGTCGTGCTGGTCAAGGCGGAAGGCCGGGCGTTTTCGGCCGGCGGCGATATCGTTCACATCTACGAGGCGGGCAAGGCTGGAAATCCGCCTGTCGACTTCTTTGCCGATGAATATCGGCTGAATGCCCAGATCGAGCGCTTCAAGAAGCCGTATGTGGCGCTGATCGACGGTATCGTCATGGGCGGCGGCGTCGGCATTTCCGCGCATGGCTCGCACCGGGTAATGACGGAAAACGCCCAGTTCGCCATGCCGGAGGTCGGCATCGGCTTTTTCCCCGACGTCGGCGCCAGCCATATCCTGCCCGACCTCGGCGGCAGTTTCGGCTTTTACCTCGGGCTTACCGGCAACCGTATCCGTTATGGCGACGCGTTGTGGTCGGGGCTCGCCACGCACACCATCAAGGCGGTGGACCAGGCAGGCTTTATCGAGAGGCTGACAGAAGTCGGCGATGCGGAATCGGTGCTGCGCGGGTTCTTCTTCCCGGCGAAGCGCGAAACGGACCGCCCGACACTGGAGGCCATCGCCCGGCATTTTTCGCAACCCTCGCTCAAAGGCGTTATCGAAAGCCTCGAACAGGCAGCACCCGATGATGCCTTCGCCGCCGCCACGCTGGCGACGATCAGGACGCGCTCGCCGACCAGCCTCTACGTCACCTGGCGCGAGATCAGCGCCGGCCAGACGCTGTCGATGGACGACTGCGTGCGCATGGAATTCCGTATCCTCAACCGCATGCTGGCCGGCCGCGACTTCTATGAAGGCATCCGTGCCGCCGTTATCGACAAGGAAGGCAAGCCGAAATGGCGCCCCGCGCACCTCGATGCGGTCAGGACCGCCGACGTGGATGCCTATTTCGCTTCGCTCGGCGACGGGGAACTAAGGCTGTGAGCGAGACGGTCTCCGGACAGGTAACGCTCAGCCCGTCGCTGGCCGAGGTTCTGTTCGCCTGGTTCCAGCGGATCATCGCCGCCTACTGCCTTTTGTTCGGCATTCTTTATTGGGTGCGGCTGATCGGCTTCTATCACGCGCCGCTGTGGCGTTTCGACCTGATGCCGGTGCATTGGCAGATCGCGGCGACAGTGCTTGCCGTGTCCTTTCCGCTCGCGGCGGCCGGCCTGTGGATGCTGGCTTCCTGGGGGCCGGTCGTCTGGTTCATCTGCGCCGTCACTGAAACCGTCATGTATGCCGGTTTCCCCAAGCTCTTCGGCGAGCACTGGCAGATCGTGTTCTCGCACGCGGCGGTGGCGGTCCTCTACGTCGTCTTCCGGCTGGTCATCCACCGGCAGAAGCGGCGGGCCGAGCAGGCCTGACGCGGCCTATATCGGGTCGCTAAATATTTAGGTTAATAGTCCCGTTCAGGGTGACCCTTCATTAAGCCTCTTACCAAGGTCGTTGCCGGTAAGCTCTTGTTAGCCTTGGCGTTTAAGTCGAATTTTATGAGTATTCGATAGTGTCGCGATCAAGGTGAAGAACAAAAATCACCAGGCGACAAACGAGAGGCAAAGACAATGATCAATTCGCGTCCCGCGGCCAAGACCGCAATCCAGTCCGACGATCGCCGCGAGGCAATCCGTTCGCTTTACATGGAATCGCTGCAGCTCGTCGAGCGGCTGCACCGCCGTCTGCTCGACGTGATCAAGGACGAATTCGACCGCAACGGTCGCTCCGACATCAACGCCATCCAGGCGCTGCTGCTCTTCAACATCGGTAATTCGGAACTGACCGCCGGTGAGCTTCGCTCGCGCGGCTACTATCTCGGCTCCAACGTGTCTTATAACCTGAAGAAACTGGTCGATCTCGGCTTCATCAACCACCAGCGCTCGCGCATCGACCGTCGTTCGGTTCGCGTCAGCCTGACGGACAAAGGTACCGAAGTGGCGGAAGTCGTGGCCGGTCTCTATGAGCGCCATGTCGGTTCGATCGAACAAGTCGGCGGCATCAACACGGACGAATTCCAGCAGATGAACCGTGCGTTGCAGCGCCTCGATCGTTTCTGGAACGACACCATCGCCTATCGTATGTAATCGGTGGAAACGGCGCGCCCAAGGGCGCAACGAAGAACAGGGCAGGGCGGGTCGCACCCGTCCGCCGGATAAAACTCCAGTCGCGGGCCGGTGCACAAAAGGCACTGGCCCGCTTTTTCTTGGGATCCGCCCGGCTGGCCATGGCGGCAATGCCACGTTGCCGCCATATTCAGGTGGAAGCGAGAATGCAGGCAAGCGCTGGTGAAAACCGGCATTGCCGGGAACCCGTTGCCTCGGCGAGCGTTCATGCCGGATCGATGGGCTGTGGTTGGCACATTGTTAAGGTTGTCGACCGAAAATAGAGGCAGGATTGCCCACCGTTGAATGGTCGCGAGTTCGACCGCCGAACCGTCGTGAAACTATTGTCTGGAACGTTCATGATCACCAGCCGCCGTTTGTTTCTTTCCGGAGCCTCCGCCCTTGCCGCGACCCTGGTCGCAGGCGGCGCCAAAGCCCAGAATGTCATCGATGATATCCTGCAGTCGTCTGGTCGCGGCTGGGACGACACCTTCGATGCGCGCGTCAGCGAGGGCGGCAAGGTCGCTTCGACCCTGCCGATTTTCAGCCCGCAGACGATTTCCTTTACCGAGCAGGCGATCGCGCAATACCAGGGGCTCGCCAGCCAGGGTGGCTGGGAGCAGGTGCCGGCGACGAAGAAACTTCAGCTTGGCGTCATCGATCCCGATGTCGTTCCGCTGCGCAAACGCCTGATGGTATCGGGCGACCTGCCGCAGAGCGCCGGTCTTTCGCAGTCGTTCGATTCCTATGTCGATGCCGCCGTCAAGCGTTTCCAGGCGCGCCACGGCCTGCCTTCGGATGGTGTGCTGGGAAAATATTCCTATGCGGCGATGAACGTCGGCGTTCAGGTTCGTCTGGGCCAGCTTCAGACCAATCTCGGCCGGTTGCGCGAACGGGTCGGCACGCTCGGTGACCGTTATGTGCTCGTCAACATCCCGGCCATGCAGGTGGAGGCCGTCGAGAACGGCCGCGTCGTGCTGCGGCATGCGGCGATCGTCGGCAAGGTCGACCGCCAGACACCGATCGTGAATTCCAAGATCAACGAGATCATCGTCAATCCGTACTGGAATGCCCCGGTTTCCATCGTGCGCAAGGATATCATTCCGTTGATGCGCAAGAATCCGAACTATCTCAAGGACAGCCACATCCGCCTGTTCGCACCGGACGGCAAGGAAGTCGATCCGATGACCATCGACTGGTCGACCGACGATGCGGCCAAGTACCGCTTCCGCCAGGACCCCGGCGCCAACAACGCGATGGCGACGGTGAAGATCAATTTTCCGAGCCCCGACGGCGTCTATATGCACGACACGCCGCAGCAGAGCCTGTTCGGCCAGTTGATGCGCTTCGATTCGTCGGGCTGCGTGCGCGTGCAGAACGTGCGCGATCTGGTCACCTGGATCCTGCGCGACACGCCCGGCTGGGACCGCCAGCATTTCGAGGCGGCAATCAAGACCGGCGAGAGCCAGCCCGTTGCCGTCACCAATCCGGTCCCGGTGCATTTCCTTTACATCACCGCGTGGTCGACCGGGCCGGGCGTCGTGCAGTTCCGCGACGACGTCTACGGTTGGGACGGCGTGGACGAACTGCAGATCACCTCCGCGCTCTGATCCACCCCTCTCTGAACACAAGAAGGCCGCCCACCCAGGCGGCCTTTTTCGTGTTCGATGGCCGCCGGGCCCGATTGGCGCATTCCGGCCAGCAAATTTCGCGTCGCCAACGTGGCGAGCCCCCGACAACTGTGTTAAGTGCGGCGCAACGCCGGATAGTGAGGAATTTCAGGACATGACCATGGCAGCGACAGCCCAGACGACACGCGACTCCTTCTTCGAAACCCCGCTTGCCGAGGTCGATCCGGAAATCTTCGGGTCGATCCGCAACGAGCTTGGCCGCCAGCGCCACGAGATCGAACTGATCGCCTCCGAAAACATCGTTTCGCGCGCCGTTCTGGAGGCGCAAGGCTCGATCATGACCAACAAATATGCCGAGGGCTATCCGGGCAAGCGCTATTATGGCGGCTGCCAGTTCGTCGATGTCGCCGAGGAATTGGCGATCGAGCGGGCGAAGAAGCTGTTTTCCTGCAATTTCGCCAACGTGCAGCCGAATTCCGGCAGCCAGATGAACCAGGCGGTGTTCCTTGCGCTCCTGAAGCCGGGCGACACCTTCATGGGGCTCGACCTCAATTCCGGCGGCCATCTCACCCACGGCTCGCCCGTCAACATGTCGGGGAAGTGGTTCAACGTCGTCTCCTACGGCGTGCGTCCCGACGACCATCTGCTCGACATGGACGCCGTCGAGAAGCTGGCGCGCGAGACGAAGCCGAAGCTGATCCTTGCCGGCGGCACCGCCTATTCCCGCTTCTGGGACTGGGAGCGTTTTCGCGAGATCGCCGACGAGGTCGGCGCGTATCTCATGGTCGACATGGCGCATATCGCCGGGCTGGTGGCCGGCGGCGTGCATCCCTCGCCGCTGCCGCACGCCCATGTGGTGACCACGACCACGCACAAATCGCTGCGCGGCCCGCGCGGCGGCATGGTCCTCACCAATCATGAGGATATTGCCAAGAAGATCAATTCGGCGGTCTTTCCGGGCCTCCAGGGCGGCCCGCTGATGCATGTCATCGCCGCCAAGGCGGTGGCGCTCGGCGAAGCGCTGCGCCCCGAATTCCGCTCCTACGCGCATGAGGTCGTGGCCAATGCCAAGGCGCTCGCTTCGTCCTTGCAGGAAACCGGGCTCGACATCGTCTCCGGCGGCACCGACAATCATCTGATGCTGGTCGATCTTCGCCCCAAGAACGCCACCGGCAAGCGCGCCGAGGCGGCGCTCGGCCGGGCCAGCATCACCTGTAACAAGAACGGCATCCCCTTCGACCCCGAAAAGCCGTTCGTCACCTCCGGTATCCGGCTCGGCACACCGGCCGGCACCACGCGCGGCTTCGGACAGGCCGAATTCCGTGAAATCGGCAAGCTGATCGCCGAGGTGCTCGACGGTTTGAAGGCCGCCAATTCGGACGAGGGCAACGCCGCGGTCGAGGCGGCGGTGCACAAGAGGGTGCTGGCGATGACGGAAAGATTTCCGCTTTATCCGTATCTCGGGTAGAGGAAGGCTCGTCAGAGTCGCCGAGACGGAAAACGCATGCGCTGCCCATATTGCCAGTCCGAAGACACCCAGGTGAAGGATTCCCGGCCGGCGGAGGACGGTTCGGCCATCCGCCGCCGCCGCGTTTGTCCGGACTGCGGCGGCCGCTTCACCACGTTTGAGCGCGTCCAGCTTCGGGACCTCGTGGTGGTGAAGAAATCCGGCCGCAAGGTTCCGTTCGACCGCGACAAGCTGGCGCGCTCCTTCGACATCGCGCTCAGGAAACGCAACGTCGATCCCGAGCGGGTGGAACGCGCCGTCACCGGCATCGTCCGCCAGCTTGAAAGCTCCGGCGAGATGGAAATCCCCGCCGGCGATATCGGCAATCTCGTCATGGAGGCGCTGAAGGCGCTCGACGATGTCGCCTATGTCCGTTTTGCCTCGGTCTATCGCAATTTCCGCGAGGCCAAGGATTTCCACGAATTGCTTGGCCAACTGAAGGCCGACGAGACCGCCGGCTGAACCATGGCCGCCGCTCCGTCCGCTGCCGGGGAGGAGATCGACCGCCGCTTCATGGCGGCTGCGATCCGCCTGTCGCGCCGGCATCTTGGCCAGACCGGCA
>JBARYG010000178.1:0-3766 GCA_049647745.1 Mesorhizobium sp. | reverse complement strand
GCGACGCCACGCCCGGCGCCATGGCGCGCCAGCGCGTCGGCACCGCGTTCATGACCGGCGTGCGCGTCATCGACATCTTCACGCCGCTCTGCCTCGGCCAGCGTCTCGGCATCTTCGCCGGGTCAGGCGTCGGCAAATCAACGCTGCTCGCCATGCTGGCGGGCGCCGATTCCTTCGATACCGTCGTCGTCGCGCTCATCGGCGAACGCGGCCGCGAGGTGCGCGAATTCCTTGAAGACACGATCGGCGAAAGCATGGCCAAGACCGTCGCGGTGGTCGCGACAAGCGACGAGAGCGCCATGATGCGGCGCCGCGCGCCCGACACCGCGATGCGCGTTGCCGAGCATTTCCGCGACCAGGGCCACCGCGTGCTTCTGGTGCTGGATTCGATCACCCGTTTCGCCCACGCCTTGCGCGAGGTGGCGACTGGAACGGGCGAGCCGCCGGTGGCGCGCGGCTATCCTGCCTCCGTCTTCACCGATCTGCCGAAGCTACTCGAACGCGCCGGACCGGGCGCGGAGGGCAAGGGCTCGATCACCGCCATCATCTCCGTGCTGATCGACGGCGACGACCATAACGATCCCGTCGCCGATTCGGTTCGCGGCATTCTCGACGGCCATGTGGTGCTCGACCGTTCCATCGCAGAACAGGGCCGCTACCCGCCGGTCAACCCGCTGTCCTCCATCTCGCGGCTTGCCGGCAAGGCGTGGTCGCCTGAACAGCGCAATCTGGTGACAAAGCTGAAATCGATGATTTCCCGCTTCGAGGATACGCGCGACATCCGCCTCCTCGGTGCCTATCAGGGCGGCGCCGACGCCGAGCTGGACATGGCCGTGCGCCAGGTGCCGCTGATCTACGAGGCGCTTACCCAGTCGCCGAAAGACCGGCCCTCGACCGATCCCTTTGCCGAACTAGCCCGCCACCTGAAGGTCAAGCAGAATGCCGATTCCGGAGACTGAACGGCAGCGCACCGAGCGCGTCCTGCATGAACTGCTCGCCGAGGCGCAGGCAGCGCAAGGCGAGGTCGAGGAAAGCCGCCGTTCCGTGCTGTCCGGCCTTTTCTCGAAAACGCAGGACAAGAAGGAGCATGGGCGAAAGACGGCGGCGCATCAGCCCGGTTCGCCGACCGAACCGGAATGGCCGCAACCGCCGCAGGCGCAATTCCCCAAGCCGAGGGCCAGACCCGACCGGCGCAGCGATATCGTGGTCGCGGCGCTTGGCGTCACGCTCGGCCTCATCTGCGCGCTGTTTCCCTGGTACATCTTCTATAATGATGTCCGCTTCACCACCCACGGTTTCCGGCTGGGCGGCAATGGCGACCGGACCGGACGGATCGTGACGCCGAATCCGGCGGCCGGCAGCCAGCCACCTCTGGCGGAGACGGACGCCCTCCCGAAGAATCTCGATCTGTTCGCCACCGGCACGGCCGCCGACAGCCCGGAAGACCCCGACAAGGCACCCGGCGTCGACCAGCAGCCCTTCCCCGCCGATACCGATTTCCGTCTCGTGCATGTCGCCAACGGCCGCGCCATGATCGAGGACGATACCGGCCTGTGGATCGTCCAGCCGGGGTCGACGCTGCCCGACACCAGCAAGGTCGCGTCCATCGAACGGCGCGACGGCAAATGGGTGCTCGTCACCAGCACCAACGCGGTGATCGCACAGACGAAATAGCAGCGCCGCGCGCAAGGCCCGCGCAAGACTGGCGCCGTAATCTCCGGTAACCGCCCGGAGATTCCCATGGAGCCTGTCAATCTTTTCGGTCTTGCAGCCAAGCAGGCTGAGTGGCTTGCCGTGCGCCAGTCTTCCATCGCCGGCAACATCGCCAACGCCAACACGCCCGGCTACACCGCAACCGACGTGCTGCCCTTCGAAAAGGTGCTCGACCACACGGCCGTGTCGCTGCGCGCCACACAGTCCGGCCATCTCGGCAGCGGCGCCACGGAGGCCGGCTACGCCATCAAGCCGCAAGACTACACCGGCGCGATCATGCCTTCCAAGAATACGGTCGTGGTCGAAAACGAGCTGCTGAAAGCCGGTGAGGTTCGCCGTTCCTTCGAACTGAACACGGCCATCGTCAAGGCGTTCCACTCGATGATGATGTCCGTGGCGAAGGGCTGACCATGGACGCCCTCACCGCCGCCCTCAAGGTTGCAGCCTCCGGCCTCGGCGCCCAGTCCGAGCGCCTTCGCGTGGTTTCGGAAAACCTCGCCAACGCCCAGTCGACCGGAACCTCGCCCGGTGCCGATCCCTATCGCCGCAAGACGATCAGCTTCGTTTCCGAACTCGATCGCTCCTCCGGCACATCGCTGGTGAGCGTCGGCTCCATCGACCGCGATCGTTCCGACTTCCCGGTCGAATTCCAGCCCGGCAACGAAGCCGCCGACGCCAAGGGCTACGTCAAGATGCCCAATGTCAACGCGCTGATCGAAATGGCCGACATGCAGGAAGCCAACCGTTCCTACGAGGCCAACCTCCAGGTCATCAAGCAGGCGCGCGAACTCATTTCCATGACCATAGACCTGATGAGGAGCTGACGATGATACCAGGCATTGGCGCTCTTCAGTTCAAGCCCGAGGTCGGCGGCACCGACGCCGCGACCGGCCTTATTCCGGGCGGGGCCGCACCGCTTGCCGGCGAAGGCATCGCCTCGTCCTTTGCCGACGCCCTTTCCCAGACCGTCGGCAAGACGATCGGGACGCTGCAGAATGCGGAACAGATGTCGATCCAGGCGCTCAAGGGCGACGCCGACACCCGCGAGGTCGTGGACGCCGTGATGAGCGCCCAGCAGTCGCTGCAAACGGCGGTCGCCATCCGCGACAAGATCGTCTCCGCCTATCTCGAAGTCAGCCGCATGGCCATCTGAGGAATTCGCCCCGTGAAAGCACTCGCCATCGCCGCCACCGGCATGAACGCCCAGCAGACCAATCTGGAAGTCATCGCCAACAACATCGCCAACATCAACACCACCGGCTACAAGCGCGCACGGGCGGAGTTTTCCGACCTGCTCTATCAGGTCGACCGCACGCAGGGCGTGCCCAACCGCTCCAATTCCTCGATCGTGCCGGAGGGCGTTTCCATCGGCCTCGGCGTCAAGACGACGGCGGTGCGCAACGTCCACACCCAGGGCGAACTGACTTCGACCGGCAACAGCTTCGACATGGCGCTGACCGGCAAGGGCTGGTTCCAGATCGAGGCTGCCGACGGGTCCACGCTCTATAGCCGCGCCGGCGCATTCAACACCAATGCCGACGGCCAGCTGGTGACCGTCGACGGCGCCGCCGTCATCCCGGCGATCACCGTGCCGCAGGACGCGGTCGAGGTCATCGTCAACAAGACGGGCCAGGTATTCGCGCGCATCGACGGCCAGACGGACCTCCAGGACCTCGGCCAGCTGACGCTCGCCAACTTCGCCAACGAGGCGGGTCTCGCTCCGCTCGGCGACAATCTCTTCCAGGAAACGCCCGCTTCCGGCCCCGCCAATATCGGCGTTCCCGGTGACCCAGGCTACGCCACAATCGAGCAGGGCTATCTCGAATCCTCGAACGTCGATCCGGTCAAGGAGATCACCGAACTGATCTCGGCGCAGCGCGCCTACGAAATGAATTCCAAGGTCATCCAGGCCGCCGACGACATGGCTTCCGTCGTCTCCAAACAGATCAGGTAACGAGCCGTGCCGCTGCTTTCCCGCTCCGCCCTCCGCTGTGCCGCGCTCGCCATCGCGCTGGCCGGCGTTGCCGCGCCGGCGTTCGGGCAGCAGGCCGCC
>JBARYG010000177.1:0-13519 GCA_049647745.1 Mesorhizobium sp. | reverse complement strand
GTTTTCCAGATAGGCGGTCTCGACCTGGTCGCCCAGTTCCTTTTCAACCTCGAGACGCCCCTGGTCGTGCTGATAGGAATAGCCGAAATCGCCGAGCGGGCCGACATAGACCCAGCACGCCTTGAGCTTTTCCTGGGCTTGCGCGCTCACCGCCATCGACACCGCGGCGGTGGTCGTCATCAACGCAACGAGTAGTTTTTTCATAAGGTTACTTCTCCCAATTAAGCCAGTGAATTGGCATCCTATCGATTGGCCTTAGCGATCCGGAACAAATGCCTGCCCCAACGAAGCGGGCGTGTTCATCATCGTCAGGCGCTTGTTACGCGAGATTAGAACGAGAACCACCACAGTTGCCAGATAGGGCAGCGAAGAAAGAAGCTGCGGGGGGAAGGATTTTATGAATTCGACCAGTTTGTAGGCAATCCACGGCGCGCCGACGAAGTCGTTCAGGTCGATCGCCTGCACGTGGAGCTGGCCGATCCAGATGGCGCCGAAGATATAGGCGCCGGCGAGGACCCGCCACGGCCGCCACGAAGCGAACACGACCAGCGCAAGCGCGATCCAGCCTCGACCGGCGCTCATGTTCTCCACCCATTGCGGCGTATAGACCAGCGACAGGTGCCCGCCGGCCAACCCGGCGCAGGCGCCGCCGAAGATGACCGCCAGATAGCGGTAGCGGATGACCTTGATGCCGAGTGCATGGGCGGAGCCATGGCTGTCGCCGATCGAGCGCAGGGTGAGGCCGGCGCGGGTCCGAAACAGGAACCACATGACGGCGACGGTCAGTGCAATCGAAATGTAGAAGATCGGGTCCTGGCCGAACAGCAGCCGGCCGACTACGGGAATCGAAGTCAGCCCCGGTATGTCGAGGCTAGGCAACCTCGCACCGGGCAGGCCGACGAAACTCGTGCCCATCATGCCCGACAGGCCGAGGCCGAGAATGGTCAGCGACAGGCCGGTCGCCACCTGGTTGGTGGCAAGCGTCAGCGTCATCACGGCAAACAGCAGCGAGAAGATCGCGCCCAGCGCAATCGCGGCCAGCATGCCGATCCAGGGCGACCCGGTATAGTAGGCCGCGCCGAAGCCGCCGACGGCCCCCATGATCATCATGCCCTCGACGCCGAGATTGAGCACACCGGAGCGTTCGACCACCAGTTCGCCGATAGCGGCGACCAGAAGCGGAGTCGCCGCCGTGGCGATGGTGAGCAGTATGTTGACGGTGATATCCATCAGTGCGCCTCCTCGGCCTTCGGTGCCGCCATCAGGCCGACCAGGCGAATGCGGTAGTGAATGAGCGTGTCGCAGCCGAGCACGAAGAACAGGAGCATGCCCTGGAACACGCGCGCCACCTTGTCGGAAATGCCCAGCGCGGTCTGCGCCGCCTCGCCGCCAAGATAGGTCAGGCCCAGTACCAGGCCCGCCGCGACGATGCCGAGCGGATTGAGCCGGCCGAGAAACGCGACGATGATGGCGGCAAAGCCGTAGCCGGGCGAGATCGAAGGCTGCAACTGGCCGATTGCACCGGACACTTCGCAGATGCCGGCAAGGCCGGCCAGTGCGCCGGAAAGCATGAAGGTGAAGAACACCATGCGGTTGAAGCCGAAACCGGCAAACCGCCCTGCCCTCGGGCTTGATCCGAGAACGCGAATCTCGAAGCCTTTCAACGTGCGGCTCATCAGGAGCCAGACCAGCACGGCGGCGACCAGCGCGAAAACGAAACCCCAGTTGGCGCGGCCGGAAGCCGGAAAGAGTTCCGGAAGCGTCGCGGAATCGCTGAACAGCACCGATTGCGGAAAATTGAACCCCTTGGGATCGCGCCACGGCCCGCGCACCATCCAGTCCAGCAAGAGCTGCGCCACATAGACCAGCATCAGGCTCGTCAGGATTTCGTTGGTGTTGAAGCGTGCCTTGAGGAAGGCGGGGATCGCGGCATAGCCCGCGCCGCCGACCATGCCCATAATCAGCATCAGCGGCAGCACGACCGGGCTTTGGAAATCCGGATACATCACCGGAAGGATCGAACCGACGATGCCGCCGAGGATAAACTGCCCTTCGGCACCGATATTCCAGATATTCGCCCGGTAGCAGACGGACAGGCCGACGGCGATCAGGATCAAGGGGGCCGCCTTGATCGCCAGTTCATGCAATTGCCACACCTGCGTGACCGGCGAAATGAAATAGGTGTACAGCGCCTTCACCGGATTGACGCCCAGAAACGCGAACATGATGGCGCCGGCGACCAGCGTCAGGGCGAAGGCGATGAACGGCGACAGCATCGAAAACAGCATCGAGCGCTGCGGGCGTTTGACAAGTTCGAGGCGCATCATGCGGTCTCCAGCGCGGGTTCATGACGGCCGGGTTCTGCACCGCCCATCAGCAGCCCGATTTTCTCGAAGGTCGCCTCGGCGATAGGCAGCGGTTTCGACAGGGAGCCGCCGTGCATGACGGCGATTGCATCCGATATCTCGAACAGCTCGTCTAGGTCCTGGCTGATGACCAGCACCGCCGATCCCTTGCGCGCCAGTTCGATCAGCGCCTGCCTTATATGGGCGGCCGCGCCGGCATCGACGCCCCAGGTCGGCTGGTTCACCACCATGACCGCCGGATTGCGATCGAGTTCGCGGCCAACGATGAACTTTTGCAGATTACCGCCTGAAAGGGCAGCCGCTTCCGGGTCCGGCGCACTCTTGCGTACGTCCATTTCCTTGATGATGCGCTGGGCCGCCGCATAGACAGTGCCCGCCTTGACCATGCCGCCTGCCCCGACAAAAACCTTGCTGTCGGTAGCATGGCGCGACAACAGAAGGTTTTCCGAAAGCTTCATGCTGGGCGCGGCACCATGGCCCAGCCGCTCTTCGGGAACGAACGCGGCCCCGAGCAGCCGGCGGCCTGTGATGTTGAGGTCACCGGCATCCTTGCCGCGAATGCGCACCGATGCGCGGTCATGCTGGCGCACTTCGCCCGAAACGCTTTCGAAGAACTCGCCCTGGCCGTTGCCGGCGACGCCGGCGATGCCGATCACTTCGCCGGCCCGAACGTTCAGGTTGATGTCGCGCAACGGGATTGAGAACGGCGTCGCCGGCTTGCGGCTGAGGTTGCGTATCTCAAGCAGCGCCTGCGCCTGCTCAATGCCTTCGGCCGGCGCGCGCACCACGGTCTGCACCTCGTTGCCGACCATCATGCGGGCCAGCGAGGACGCCGTTTCCTCGCGCGGATTGCAATGCCCCACCACCTTGCCGTGGCGCAGCACGGTAGCGCGGTCGCATATCCGTTTCACCTCTTCCAGCCGGTGCGAGATGTAGAGGATCGACTTGCCTTCGCTGCGCAGCCGTTCGAGCGTTTCGAACAGTTTGTCGGCCTCCTGCGGCGTCAGCACCGATGTCGGCTCGTCAAGGATGATGAGTTGCGGCGTCTGCAGCAGGCAGCGGATGATCTCGATACGCTGGCGCTCGCCCACAGACAGGTCCCCGACCAGCGAATCGGGATCCAGCGGCAGACCGTAGCTGTAGGAAAGCGCCCTCGCCTTGGCGGCAATGCTGCCGATCGGCGAACCGTCGTCCAGCGACAGGGCGATGTTTTCGGCAGCCGTCAGTGCCTCGAACAGCGAAAAATGCTGGAACACCATGCCGATGCCCAGTTTCTTAGCCGCGCCGGGACTGGTGATTTTGACAGGCTGCCCGTTCCAGAAAATTTCACCGGCATACGGTTCGAGCGAGCCGAACAGCATCTTGACGAGAGTCGACTTGCCGGCGCCGTTTTCGCCGAGCAGCGCGTGAATTTCACCCTTTGCGATATCGAGATCGATATGGTCGCATGCCGTCAGCGAGCCGAAAATTTTGGTCAGGCCGCGAACCTCGAGCAGGTTGGCGGCGTCATGTTGTGCACTCACAGTGCCTCCCATCTGTTACCAGATATGTTCTGTGTTCCCGAAGGCATCGTAGGCGTCGCTTTATCGGAACGCAAAGTGGCGCGGGCTTTGAAAGTGCTTCAAGAATTTCAGCGGGACTCAAAGCACGTTCCATCCGGTCGAATTTTAAGCCTTCCTGGCACCGAGCATCGGGAAAAACTGCATGATGCCGCCGATGCAGAATAGATAAAGGCCGGTACCGGCAATTCCTATCTTGGTGAAAACGCTGACATTTTCAGCCAGCACGCCGATCTGGTTGTAGAATTCGGCGAGCGCCGATTCCGCCAGCGCCAGCGCGCCGAACGCGCACCACAGCAGGGTGACCGTCAGGTTGACCGGTCGTAACCGCTTGACCCGAACCGGATGCAGGAAGTTGATCGGGACAAAAGTGAGCAGGCCGGCGATCACCACGACCGCGAAGGACGGCCATTCGCCTGGCCCGACGACGAACAGCGTGAACACCACCATGTTCCACACTACCGGAAAGCCCTTGAAGAAGTTCTCCTTGGTCTTCATCCCGGTGTCCGCGTAGTAAATGGCGCTCGACACCACGATGATCGCCGCCGACAGGAACGACAGTTTTTCGCCCATCAACCCGAACTGGTAGAGCGCGAACGCCGGGATCAACACGTACGTCACGTAATCGATGATGTTGTCGAGTAGTTCGCCCGACCATGTCGGCAATATTTCCTTCACGTCGAGCTTTCGGGCTATCGGCCCGTCGATGCCGTCCACGAATAGAGCCAGCCCGAGCCACCAGAACATGGCGGTCCACCGCTCCTCGCTCGCGGCAACAAGCGACAGAAAGGCCAGAAACGAGCCCGATGCCGTCAGGAGATGCACCGAAAAAGCCCGCGCCTGCGGCCAGGTAACCTTCTTTTTCGGCCGCGGAATCCGAGCAGTGATTTTCTTGCCGTCTGGGTTTTTGGACACGATCACCGCCAGTCTGGGTTCTTCTGGGAAAGCCGGGGAACGGATTCCGGCGCGGCCGAACGCCCCGCATAGGCGTGCGTACCACCTCTTGCCTCGCATGTCCGGTCAGGCATTGTCTTTTATCCCCATCGACGCAAGACTAAATAGCAGCCCTGCTGCCCGGACAAGAGGGATCGTTCCGGCAAAGTCAAACGGCCCTCCTCCGGTCGGATAGCCCTGATCGCGTTGGTCAAGCAGCACAGGGCGCTCTATAAGAAGACATGGTAACATGAGCGGCCTGACTGGTTCGCTTTAATGACGGGAAAAGCGGTCTTGAGTCATCGAAACACCGAACGGGTTCTTGTTGTGGGCACAGGTCCTGCCGGGCTGGTCGCCGCCCTTTGCCTTGCCGACGCCGATTTCGCGGTGACGCTGGTCGGGCCGCAAGCGCCAACCACGGACGGCAGGACCACTGCGCTGATGAATCCGGCGCTGGGCGTGCTGGATCGGCTCGGTGTTCTGGAACAGGTAGCGGCCGGCGCAGCGCCGCTGAAGGTAATGCGGATCGTCGACGCCACAAAACGGCTTGTCCGCAGCCCGGTGGTTACGTTTCGGGCCAGCGAAATCGACGAAGAGCGGTTCGGGCTCAACCTGCCAAACAACGTGCTTGTGCCGGCACTGGCGGCTGCGGTCCAGGCACGCCCCGCCATCGAGTGGCGCAACTCTCTCGTCGCGTCATGGCGGCTGGATATCGACAGCGCCGTCGCATTTCTCGACGACGGAACCGAGATCGCCACGCCTCTGGCGATTGCCGCCGACGGCCGCCTCTCGCCGGCCCGCGAGGCCGCAGGCATTACGACATCGATGCATTCCTACCCGCAGGCGGCCCTCGTTCTCAATTTCGGCCATAGAAGCGAGCATGCTTTCACTTCGACGGAATTCCACACCGAAACCGGGCCATTCACGCAGGTTCCCCTGCCCGGCAACCGCTCCAGCCTGGTCTGGGTCGTAAGGCCGGAAACGGCGCAGGAACTTGCGGCGCTGGACGATGCCGAACTATCGATCCGGGTCGAAGAAAAAATGCAGTCGATGCTGGGCCGCGTTACCGTCGAACCCGGCCGGCAGATTTATCCACTGGCCGCCGCGACACCCCGGCGCTTCGCTCGAAACCGCGTCGCGCTGATCGGCGAAGCCGCGCATGTGTTTCCGCCGATCGGTGCCCAGGGTTTGAACCTTGGTATCCGGGACGTCGTCGATCTGGTTGAAACCGTTTCCGAAAATCGTAGCGATCCGGGGGCTGCCAAGGCGCTGGCGGCATACGATGCGAAGCGGCGCCCCGACATTCTGGCACGATCAAGCGCGGTGAACCTGCTCAACCGGTCGCTGCTTTCCGATCTGTTACCCGCGCAGATGGCGCGCAGCGCCGGCCTCGGCATGCTGGGGGCGCTGTCGCCACTTCGCGCCTTCTTCATGCGCGAGGGGTTGCAGCCCGGCAGCGGCTTTGCGGCAATGTCAGGTGGTTTGCGGCGGCACGCGCGGCTGTGAGCGGCCGTCAGCCGGCCTGGGATTGAATTTTGGGAGTGCCTGCGCCAAATAGTGAAGAGTATTCAGTGGTGCGTAAATGATGAAGACAGCCAAATTTTCAATCGGGCAAGTGGTGCGCCACCGGTTGTTTTCGTTTCGCGGCGTCATTTTCGATGTCGACCCCGAATTCGCGAATACGGAAGAATGGTACGAAGCCATTCCCGCCGATGTGCGCCCGCGCAAGGACCAGCCCTTCTATCATCTACTGGCCGAAAACTCGGAAACCGAATACGTCGCCTACGTGTCCGAGCAGAACCTGCTTGAAGATGAAACCGGCGAGCCGGTGCGCCATCCGCAGATCCGGGAAATGTTCGAAAAGAAGCCCGACGGGCGTTATTCGCCGAGGGGCCAGTTGCGGCACTGAACGACGGCCGCGACTGGCACTCCTGCCCTAGCCTCTAGGCCTCCTTCTTCGCCACCGCGACGCGCAGCGACAATTCGCGGAGTTGCTGCGGCGTTGCCTCCGAAGGCGCGCTCATCAACAGGTCGTAGGCCTGCTGGTTCATCGGGAACATGGTGATTTCGCGCAGGTTCTTCGCCCCCACCAAAAGCATCACCACGCGGTCCACGCCCGCCGCCATGCCGCCATGCGGCGGCGCGCCATACTGGAAGGCCCGGTAGAGGCCGCCGAAGCGTTCTTCGACCGTGGCGCGATCAAGTCCCACGATCTCGAACGCCTTGACCATGGTTTCCGGCAGATGGTTGCGGATACCGCCTGAAGCGATCTCGAAGCCGTTGCAGACCATGTCGTACTGGAACGCCTTGATCGACAGTGGATCGGAACCGTTGAGCGCGTCGATGCCGCCTTGCGGCATCGAAAACGGGTTGTGGCCGAAATCGATGCGCTTTTCGTCCTCGTTCCATTCGTAGAACGGAAAATCGATGATCCAGCACAGTTCGAAGCGCTCGCGGTCGACGAGGTTCAGTTCCTCGCCGGCGCGGGTACGCGCCGCTCCCGCAAAAGACACGAACTTCTTCGGATCGCCGGCAACGAAGAAGGCGGCATCGCCTTCCGCCAGACCGAGTTGCTGGCGGATGGCTTCGGTGCGCTCCTCGCCGATGTTCTTCGCCAGCGGGCCGGCACCCTCGATCTTCTCACCTTCCTTGCGCCAGAAGATGTAGCCCAGGCCCGGCTGCCCCTCGCCCTGCGCCCATGAGTTCATGCGGTCGCAGAAAGCGCGGCTGCCGCCCGTCTTGGCCGGAATGGCCCAGACTTCAGCCTTGGCATCGTTGGCAAGGATGTTGGCGAAGACCTTGAAACCCGAATCGCGGAAATGGTCCGAAACGGCCTGCATCTCGATCGGGTTGCGCAGGTCCGGCTTGTCGGAACCGTATTTGCGCATGGCGACGTCATAAGGGATGCGCTGGAATTTCTGCGTCACCGGCTTGCCGTCGGCAAACGTCTCGAACACGCCGCGCATCACCGGTTCCATGGTAGCCAGCACGTCGTCCTGTTCGACAAAGCTCATTTCGAGGTCGAGCTGATAGAATTCGCCCGGAAGCCGGTCGGCACGCGGATCCTCGTCGCGGAAGCACGGAGCGATCTGGAAATAGCGGTCGAAGCCCGACACCATGATCAGCTGCTTGTACTGCTGCGGCGCCTGCGGCAGCGCGTAGAAGGTGCCGGGGTGGATACGGCTCGGCACCAGGAAGTCGCGCGCGCCTTCCGGCGAGGAGGCGGTCAGGATCGGTGTCGAGAACTCGGTGAAGCCGACGCCTTCCATGCGCTTGCGCATCTCGGCGATGATCTTCGTGCGCTGGACGATATTCCTGTGCAGCGTATCGCGACGCAAATCGAGGAACCGGTATTTCAGGCGGATGTCTTCCGGGTAGTCGGGTTCGCCGAACACCGGCAGCGGCAGTTCCTTCGATGCCGACAGCACTTCGATCTCACGCGCGAAGATCTCGATCTCGCCGGTCGGCAGATTGGCGTTGACCGTGTCGGCGAGCCGCGCCTTGACCTCGCCATCGACGCGGATCACCCATTCGCCGCGCACGGTCTCGGCAATCTTGAAGGCGGGCGAATCCGGGTCAGCCACGATCTGCGTCAGGCCGTAATGGTCGCGCAGGTCGATGAACAGCAGCCCGCCGTGATCGCGTACCCGATGAACCCAGCCGGACAGCCGCACGGATGAGCCGACATCGGTCTTGCGCAGCTGAGCGCAGTTATGGGTACGGTAACGATGCATTGTCATGGGAGAAATCCGGGTGTTGCGTGACGAGCCGCAGCCTCGCGGCGCGGCTTGGAAATTGGCGGGAAAAGCGCATGGGAGGCCCCGTTTGTCAAGGTAATCGGCCCGCTTCGGACGCATGATGGCAACGAAGCTTGACGAAAGCGCCGCCGGCTGAAATGGAAAGAGACCTTCTCCCCTTTTCAAAAGCGTTTTTGATGCAGGTCATTACCACCCAAAGAGAACTCGAAGCCGTTCTCGCCGAATTGGAAAAATCCGACTTCGTAACCGTCGATACGGAGTTCATCCGCGAAACGACCTTCTGGCCGATCCTCTGCCTGATCCAGATGGCAGCACCTGGCGTTACCGCGCTTATCGATCCGCTGTCACCCGATATCGACCTGAAACCTTTCTACGAACTGATGGCCAACGATAAGGTCGTCAAGGTTTTCCATGCTGCCAGGCAGGATATCGAGATCATCGTCCATCTCGGCGACCTGGTTCCGCATCCGGTGTTCGACACGCAGGTGGCCGCGATGGTCTGCGGTTTCGGCGACAGCGTTTCCTACGACCAGCTCGTGCAGAAGATCACCAGGACGCAGTTGGATAAATCCTCGCGCTTCACCGATTGGCGCCGCCGGCCTTTGTCCGACAAGCAGCTGGATTACGCGCTCGCCGACGTCACCCATCTGATCGACGTCTATCAGTACCTTGTCGCCGAGTTGGCGCGCGAGAACCGCGCTCACTGGCTCAACGAGGAAATGGCGGTGCTGACGGCGCGCGAAACCTACGACCCGAAGCCCGCGGACGCATGGAAGCGGCTGAAGATGCGCCTGCGCAAACCGCAGGAACTGGCGATCGTACAGGCGGTGGCCGAGTGGCGCGAGCACGAGGCGCGCGAGCGCGACGTGCCGCGTGGGCGCGTGCTGAAGGACGACGCCATCTATGAACTGGCGCAGCAGGCGCCCCGCAACGCCGAAGCGCTGGCGCGGTTGCGCACGATCCCGAAAGGCTGGGAACGGTCTTCGACCGCGGCGTCGCTGCTGGAAGCGATCAACACCGCGCTCAGCCTGCCGAAAGAGGCCATGCCCAGGCTACCGAAACCCTTCCAGCCGCCGGAAGGCTCCAACGCCGCAGCGGAGCTTTTGAAGGTATTGCTGCGCATCATCGCCGAAAAGGAAGGCGTCGCCGCCAAGGTGCTCGCCTCGAGCGACGACATCGACCACATCGCGGCCGAGGGCGAGGCTGCCGACGTACCGGCCCTGCAGGGCTGGCGGCGCGCGGTGTTCGGCGAAGCGGCGCTGCGGCTGGTTCGCGGCGAAGTCGGCATAAAATTCGACAAGCGCAAGATCGCGGTCTTCGACCTGAATAGCTGAAACGGCTATACCGCCCCGGTCAGATGGAGCGCGAACCACGCCCATAGGGCGACGAGCACCACGAAACCGGCCGCGAAAGCCGGGCTGCGGTAACGCAGATCGTTGCTGGTTACATGCACGAAGGCGTGCGCATAGCGCAGCACCACGAACAGCCAGGCGAGCATGACGGCGACGTAGGAAACGCCGTTGGTTGCGAACAGCGCCAGGCAGACCACATGAAAAAACACCGGCAGTTCAAACTGGTTCATCAGGTTGGCGGCGACCGAAGCGCTTTCTTGCGGCTCGTTCGCACGCGACTGGAAGTGGTTCGGTTTCACCGCCCCGCTCAGCACGGCGTGGCGCCGGCGAACGGCCAGCAGCACGTAGATCACGCAGACCAGACCGACATGCGCGATCATCGGCCAGAAGATCGCCGTCGGATTCATACGAAATTCCCTACCTCGCTCATTGGCTCATCCAACTAGATGCTGCCCGGATAATTGGGGCTCTCGCGGGTAATCGTCACATCGTGGGTATGGCTCTCGCGCAGGCCCGCATTGGAGATGCGCACGAAAGTGGCGCGCTCGCGGAAATCTGCGAGGTCGTGGCCGCCGACATAGCCCATCGCCGCCTTCAGCCCGCCGGCAAGCTGGTGCAGGACACCCGACACCGGCCCCTTGTAGGGCACTTGTCCTTCGATGCCCTCGGGAACCAGTTTCAGCGTGTCGCGAACCTCCGCCTGGAAATAACGGTCAGCCGAACCGCGCGCCATCGCGCCGACGGACCCCATGCCACGATAGGCTTTGAAGGAACGGCCCTGATGCAGGTAGACCTCGCCGGGACTTTCATCGGTGCCGGCAAGCAGCGAGCCGATCATGGCGGCACTGGCACCAGCGGCAAGCGCCTTGGCAAGGTCACCCGAAAACTTGATGCCACCGTCGGCAATAACCGAAATACCGGACTTTTGCGCCGTCTCCACCGCCGACATGATGGCCGACAGCTGCGGCACGCCGACGCCGGCAACGATACGCGTGGTGCAGATCGAGCCCGGCCCGATGCCCACCTTGACGGCATCCGCCCCGGCATCGATCAGCGCCTGCGTACCTTCGGCGGTAGCGACGTTGCCGGCAAGGATCCGCACCGAATTCGACAGCTTCTTTGCCCGCGCCACCGCATCCAGCACGCGTTGCGAATGTCCGTGCGCGGTGTCGATGACCAAAAGGTCGACGCCTGCATCGATTAGCCGCTCGGCCCGCTCGAAACCGTCGTCGCCCACGCTGGTCGCAGCGGCGGCGCGAAGCCGGCCCTGCGCATCCTTGCTGGCGTTCGGATTGAGTTGCGACTTCTCGATGTCCTTGACGGTGATCAGCCCGACGCAATTGCCTTTCTTGTCGACCACGACCAGCTTCTCGATGCGGTGCTGATGCAGGAGGCGCTTGGCTTCGTCGTGATCGACGTTCTCCTTGACCGTGATCAGGTTTTCACGGGTCATCAGTTCGTAGACTTTTTGTGCCGGGTCGGACGCGAAGCGCACGTCGCGGTTGGTCAGGATGCCGACCAGCCGGCCCGATTTGTGGCCGCCTGTACCGCCGTTCTCAACGACCGGAATGCCGGAAATGCCGTTTACCCGCATCAACTCCAGCGCATCCGCCAGCGTCGCATCCGGGCCGATGGTCACCGGATTGACGACCATGCCGGATTCGAATTTCTTGACCTGGCGCACCTGCTCGGCCTGCTCGGTCGGCGAAAAATTGCGATGGATGACGCCGATGCCGCCAGCCTGCGCCATAGCGATGGCAAGCCGCGATTCGGTCACGGTGTCCATGGCCGCGGACAGGATCGGCACGTTGAGGTCGATATCGCGGGCAATGCGGGTGCGGATATCGGTTTCGCCCGGCATCACTTCGGAATGGCCGGGCTGCAACAGCACGTCGTCAAAGGTAAGCGCCAGCGCGCCGGTGGACGTCTCGATGATTTTTGCCATGGCCAGTCCCAATACACGAAACGCGCCCCGGCCCGCAGGCACGGCGTCGACTCGTCGTTATTCCCTTTCAGGATTGGCGCTGGCTGGTAACACTTCTTTGCGCCGATGAAAAGTGACGACGCCACACAATAGCAATTGTCCAAGCGTGATCCCAAAGAATCACGCGATCCCCATTTCCTTCACGAAGGCCGTTGAAATCAGGCGCCGCGGGCAACCCGCTCGATTTCCTCGCGCACCAGACGCTCGACGAGCGTCGGCAGATTGTTGTCGAGCCAATCCTGGAGCATTGGCCGCAGCATATCCTCGGCCATCTCGTCGAAGGTTTTCTTGCTACGGTTGGCGAACGCTTCGGAAAGCTCGCCGAAAGCGGCCGCGACCTGCCGGCCGGTATGCTCGGAGACGATCGCGGGACGTCCTGCCGGCTCTTCGTGCGCCGATGCGGAATCCGCGCCGGCGCGCGGAGCGACGGCTTCGAACGACGCCCCATCGGCAAGTTCGTCTTCGAAAATCTCGATGTCGGCCTGAGGCTCGAAACGCGGCTCCTGCCGTACCTCGGGTGCAGGGGAGGTTTTTGCCGGCTGGCCGACCGCCGCGATATCCCGCCGCCAATCGGCCACGATGGCGTCGGCAGCCTCGGGCGCCGCCGATCCCCCGGCATCCAGCGCGTCGACGCCGCGCGCATCGGCGGCCACCTGGGCGCCGACTTCCGCCAGCGTCAGCGACGGGCGTAGCGACGAAACGGAATCGTCGAATCCCGCTTTGGTTGCCTCCGCGACGGGATGTTCCGCAGCCATCTTCGCCTGCACATCGGCAAGCGTGAAAGGCTTTTTTGCTTCCGGCACGACACGAAGCTCGGCGCGAAACGCATCCACCTGCGTATCCGGTTCTTCCACCGGCGCAGGCTCCGGATCCTGCATGGGCTCGGCGGATTGCTCCGGTTGCTTCCGGCCCGGATCGCTGTCTTCGATAATCCTGCGAATGGAAGCCAATATTTCTTCCATCGAAGGTTCGCGCTGTACGCTGCTTGCCGTTGCCATTGTCACATCCGCCGCCCTTGTGACCACTCCAGATATCCCGCCCTGATCATAAAAGGCCGGATTCGAATCATCCTGGCGAGCGTAACCGACTGACGGGCATCCGAGAATCCCCAATCTGGGCCCATGCCGGATTTCAACAGATTAGGGCCGCAGCCCCGTTGTGCGCCTGTTCAAGCCGGAAAGAAGATGCGATCCGATCCAAACCCGCATACGCGGTGCCGAGTGCACCACGGAAAGCAACCAGCGCGACTTCGGCCTCGATGACACCCGTGCCGCCCCACCATTTCGATATATTCTACATGCCTGCATCTCTATATGCCGGCCGGGATCGCCTGATTTTTCGCAACGGCCATTCAATTCAGGCCGCCGGCCGTACATCTTCGTTGCCACGCCCGGCTTCCGCCGTCTGGCTTTTGTCAAAGAACGCTGCCTCTCGGGCAGATGGGAAGCGGGGCGCGAGGCCGAGCCTCTGATAATTTTATACGTGGCGCGACTTCCGCGCCCCGCCGGTGTGCTTGCCTCACCACAGGGAGGGGCATTTTCGCCCACAAGCCTTGGTCGAGGCCCGG
>JBARYG010000176.1:0-3069 GCA_049647745.1 Mesorhizobium sp. | reverse complement strand
GGCGCGAAAGGCGTCCGGCCCGTCGGCCTTGACCAGATCGTCGGGGTCCTTGCCTTCAGGCAGCAGCGCGAAGCGCGCCGTTCGTCCGGGCTGGATCGCCGGCAGCACCAGGTCGGCGGCACGCCACGCCGCCTTCAGCCCGGCCTGGTCGCCGTCGAAGCACAGCACCGGCTCGCCCGACAGCCGCCACAACAATTCCATCTGGTTTTCGGTAAGCGCGGTGCCAAGCGGCGCCACCACATTGTCGAAGCCGGCCTGCGCAAGCGCGATGACGTCCATATAGCCTTCGACGGCGACGATCGTTCCGCCCCCGTTTGCGCCGCCTCCAGCCTGGCTGCTCTTGCTCAGCGCTTTGCGGGCGCGCACGAAATTATAGAGCACGTTGCCCTTGTGGAAGAGTTCGGTTTCGGGCGAATTGAGATATTTCGCCGAGACATCCGGCGACAGCGCCCGGCCGCCGAAGGCGATGATACGCCCCCGCGAATCCGGAATCGGAAACATCACCCGGTCGCGGAAACGGTCGTAGGAAACCGGAATGTCGTCGCCGAACACCACCAGCCCGCACGCTTCGATATCCGCCTTGCCGACGCCCTTGCCGGCCAAAAACTCCTTCAGCGCGTTGCGGCTGTCCGGCGAGTAGCCGAGCCGGAACGCGGCCTGCGTCGCAGGCGTCAGCCCGCGCTCGCGCAGATAGGCGCGGGCTTTGGCGCCGTCGGCGCCGTGCAGGCGTTCCTGAAAGAAGGTGGTGGCCATTTCCATCACGTCGGTCAGGCTGGCGCGCTGCTTTTCACGCTCCTCCGCCTGTTCGTCGCGCGCCGGCAACGCCACGCCGGCCATCTCTGCGATGCGTTCGACCGCTTCGGGAAAGGCCAATCCGTCGAGTTCGGTGAGAAAGCGGAAATGATCGCCCGAAACGCCACAGCCGAAGCAATGGTAGCGGCCCTTCTTGTCCTCGCAGTGAAAGGACGGCGATTTCTCGCCATGGAACGGGCAGCAGGCCCAGTAATCGCCGCGCGGCGCGTTGGTTTTCTTCCGGTCCCACGACACGCGTGTGCCGATCACCGAGGAAATCGGTACGCGGTCGCGTATTTCGTCAAGAAAGGCGGGCGGAAAGCGCATGGTTCCTCATATAGACACCACGCGCACCGAAGACGACTCCTGTTAGGCTCCATGCCCGGTATTCACAGGGCGTGAAAAGAAAAGGCGGCCCTTGCGAGCCGCCTTTCGCTTTGAAGATAGTTCGGCCTTAGCGGCCGGCGATCATCGCGCCGATGATGCCGGAGGCAACGCTGACCAGAAGGTAGTCGTTACCGACCCGGATCCACTCCTGGCCATGGCCGGGGCGCTTCAGGCCGTGGCGGCTGTAGTCGCGGACCGGCTGATGACGACGCCAGTCCGAGTAGCGCTGGCCGCGCTTCCACTGCGACTTGTGCACGACGACCTTCTTCTTCACCACCTTGCGCTGGTCGACATGCCTGCGGTCGTCATGCCTGATCGGCTTCTTATAGTCGACGTGGATGACGCTGGCGCCGGGCGCGGTCATCGGGGCCACCATCGGCGCGGCCTGTGCCGAAACCATCGGCGAGGCCAGGAAAGAAGCAGCGACGGCGGCGAGGACAAGACGTTTCATTGCGGTACTCCTTCGTTGTTGATGTCGAAGGGATAGCGCCCGAACAATGAACCGAAACTGAACGGCCAGATTACGTTTTTGTAATGACTTCAAATAGTTATTGCAGCTAATATAACGACCCTCACACCTCGCCGGGTCGCGTCGTCCAGTTGCGAAAAAGCGGCCTTTTTAATCACCGCCGCAGTCTGGAATTTCGTCGCGACGGTTGCGAGCAGGCCTATCCCGAACCGAACCGCCGATCTAAATTTATGCAATCATTACCTTGGCTTATGCGAAAGCCACCGCACTTGCACGGCTTATGGAAAAGCTGTATCTGCAAGCCGTTGGCCTCGCATTTTTACTGCAAGAGAAAGATTAACCGGCTAATATGATTTCGATTCGAGGGCTGACCGTGTCCGGCAACCGTAAATGGGCTCCATATAACGTCGCGTTTTCGCCGCTGGCGCGTTGCGCGGTTGTGGTGGAGGCCATGGCCGCGGTCCAGGCGCCTGCCAAGGGGCTGGCATGAGCGGTTCGGTCGTTCTCGTCCACCTTGCCGGCGCCGTCGCCCTGATGCTGTTCGCCACCCGCATGGTGAAAACCGGGGTCGAGCGCGCCTATGGCGACGTGCTGCGCCATCGCCTGCGCAACACCATGCGCAACCCGTTCATGGCGGTGCTGGCCGGCACGGGGCTCGCCATCGCCCTGCAAAGCTCGACCGCCGTCACGCTTCTGGTCGGCTCGTTCGCGGGCTCAGGGATAGTCTCGGGCGCCGCCGGCCAGCTGGCCGTAAGGGGCGCGGAAATCGGCTCGGCGCTGGTTACCAAACTGCTCACATTCGACCTGACGCTTCTGGTTCCCGTCTGCCTCGTCACCGGCACGGTGATGTTCATGGCCACCGAGCGGCGCGACTGGCGCCAGATCGGCCGCATCCTGGTCGGTATCGGCCTTCTGGTGCTGTCGCTGCAGATGATCGGGCAGGCCTCCGAACCGTTGCGCGACAGCGAGATGCTGCCGGTCATCATCACCTATTTCTCCGGCGACCCGATCACCGCCTTCCTGCTCGCCGCCGCCATCACCTGGCTGTTCCAGTCGAGCATCGCCGCGATCCTTTTGATGGCGGCCCTTGCCGGGCGCGGCTTCATCCCCTCGGACCTCGGCGTCGTTTTGGTGCTGGGTGTCAATCTCGGCTCGTCGATCATCGCGCCGATGCTGACGCGCAGCGCCGATGCCGCCGTGCGCGTCGTGCCGGTCGGCAATCTTTTGATGCGCGGCGTCGGCTCGGTCATCATGCTCATCCTGTTCATGACCATAAAGCCGCCGGTCGGCTTCCTCGGCGCCACCGAGCCCGACCAGATCGTCAACGCGCATATCCTTTTCAACGTCATCATCCTGATGGCCGGGCTGCCGCTCGCCGGCCTTGTCTATCGCGGCTCGGAATGGATCGTGAAGCTCGGCGC
>JBARYG010000175.1:0-1940 GCA_049647745.1 Mesorhizobium sp. | reverse complement strand
GGCCTGCTCGTCCTGATCGTGCTCGGCTGGAAGCTCTATCTCGCCACGCCTCTCGGCATCAGCCTCTATGCCGCCGGCGAAAATCCGATCGGTGCCTATCGCTCCGGCGTTCCCGTCGACAAGGCGTTGATCGCCGCCTACGCCATCAGCGGCCTGTTGTGCACCGGCGCCGGCCTGTTCGTGGCGGCGCAGACAGGGTCGGGCGATCCGGTGATCGGGCAGAGCTTCACGCTCAATTCCATCGCGGCCGCCGTGCTCGGCGGCGTCGGCTTCCTCGGCGGGCAGGGGACCATGCGCGGTGCGCTCGCCGGCAGCCTGCTTCTCAGCCTGATGATCAGCGTGATGTTCTTCCTCGGTTTCACGCCGGTCGCGCAATATGTCGCGCAGGGCCTTATCATCGTCGGCGCGGTCGCGCTTCCGCAACTCAGGGGGCTGCGCAGATGACGGCAACGACGCAACCGAACGTGACGAAGCAGAAGCCGCTGCGCGGCCTGTTGCGCAGCCGTCCCTTCCTCGCCTTCGCGGTGGTGGCGCTGGTGTGGATCGTCGCCGGCCTCACCATGCGCGGCTTCGGTGCCTATGGCCATCTGCGCTACCTGATTGAGCTTTCCGCCGTCATCGGTCTCGTCGCCGCCGGCCAGACGCTCGTCGTCATCGCCGGCGGCATCGACCTGTCGGTCGGAGCGATCATCACCGTCAGCGCCGTCGGTCTGCCGCTCTTCACCTGGCAGGCGGACCCGACCGGCTTCATCGCCATCGCCGCGACGCTGGCGATGGCGACCGTGATCGGCTTCGTCAACGGGGCGGGCGTCGCCTTCCTGCGCGTCCACCCCATGATCATGACGCTCGCCATGGCGACGTTCCTGCAGGGGCTGCTCATCATCATCGCCGGGGGCAGTGCCGTCTCGCTCGAGAACGAACTGATCCAGTGGCTCGGCAATGCGCGCCCCGCCGGTATCCCAGCCGGCGTCCTTCTCTGGCTGGTCGTCTGCGCGGTGACGCTTGCGATCATGCACGCGACGCCCTTCGGTGCCCGGCTGTTCGCCATCGGCGCCAATCCCGTCGCGGCCGAGCTTTCGGGCGTGCCGGTCAGGGCTACGACAATCGCGGTCTACGGTATGTGCGGCTTTACCGCGGGGTTGGCCGGCCTGCTGCTGCTCGGCATGAACGGGCAGGGCTATGTCGGCATCGGCGATCCCTACCTGTTGACCTCCATCGCCGCCGTTGTTCTCGGCGGCACCTCGATCCTCGGCGGCTCCGGTACCTATGCCGGCACCATCCCCGGCGCTATCCTGCTCGTCACCATCACGGCGCTCATCACCGTCGTCAACGCATCGCCGGGATGGCGCAGCATCCTGTTCGGCGCGCTGATCCTCGTGCTTCTCCTGCTGTCGGGTCGGGAAGCCGCCCGTCGGTGAGATACGCCGGGTCGATAAATCGCCGCACCGCGCAATGAAAACTAAGGCCAAGACCATGCTAACCAGCAGCAGTTTCGTTCTGGACGACCGCATCCGGGGCGTTCCTCCGGGCACGCCGGCCATTGACAGCGGCGCCATCGGGGCGCTCGGCTGGCATCCTGCCGACGGCAAGATGATGCTGCCGGTGCTGACGCTCGACGAGGCGGCGTTCCTCTCCAACCGCGACCTTTTCATGCGCTATGTGCGTGAGAAGGGCGTCGCGGTCGCGCCGCACGGCAAGACGCCGATGGCACCCGACCTGGCGCGTTCGCTGGTTGAAGCCGGCGCCTGGGGAACGACCGTCGCCGACGTCAGGCAGGCGGCCGTCATGCTGCGCGCGGGGCTTACCCGGCTCATCCTCGGTAACGAGGTCGGCGGCGCCGGCGGCGCGGCACGGCTCGCGACCCTTGCCGCCGCTTTCCCCAAGGCGGAGATTTACGCCTTCGTCGATTCCGCCGCTGCGGCGGATGCGCTGGCCGGTGC
>JBARYG010000174.1:0-13207 GCA_049647745.1 Mesorhizobium sp. | reverse complement strand
GGTTCCAGTCGCGCTACGACAAGGTCGGCCCCGGCGGCACCGGCAAGGACTACATCAACTGCCCGATGGACAAGGAGCAGTACGCCGCCTTCGTGCAGGCGCTGATCGACGGACAGAAGACCGAGTTCAAGGAATGGGAAGGCACCCCCTATTTCGACGGCTGCCTGCCGATCGAGGTAATGGCCGAGCGCGGCGCGGAAACGCTTCGCTACGGCCCGATGAAACCCATGGGCCTTACCAATGCCCATAATCCGGACGTGAAGGCCTATGCCGTCGTGCAATTGCGGCAGGACAATGCGCTGGGCACCCTCTACAACATGGTCGGTTTCCAGACCAAGCTGAAGCACGCCGAGCAGGTTCGCGTATTCCGCACCATTCCGGGTCTCGAAAACGCCGAATTCGCCCGCCTCGGAGGCCTGCATCGCAATACCTACATCAACTCACCGACGCTGCTCGACGGGTCGCTGCAACTGAAAGCCCGGCCCGGCCTGCGCTTCGCCGGCCAGATCACCGGCTGCGAAGGCTATGTGGAAAGTGCGGCCATCGGCTTGCTGGCGGGACGTTTCGCGGCCGCCGAGCGGCTGGGGCAAAGGCCGTCGACGCCGCCGATCACCACGGCCTTCGGCGCGCTGCTCAACCACATCACCGGCGGCCACATCGTTTCCGAGGACGAGCCCGGAAAGCGCTCCTTCCAGCCGATGAACGTCAATTTCGGCCTGTTCCCGCCGGTGGAAGCCGCGAAGGTCGAAGGCAAGCGGCTGCGCGGCAAGGAAAAGACGGTCGCCAAGAAACAGGCAGTCACCGCACGTGCGCTGGTCGATTGCCGGCAATGGCTGGGGCTGAACGCAAGCTCCGAGGCGGCAGAATAGAGCTATTCGCGGCCGCCCCACCCTTGCGTGGCGCGCCGGAACAAAAGCCAGTGGCGATGCAGGCCCGAAAGTCGCGGCCCTTTGCGCAGCGACGAAGCGCCGGCCTTTTCCAATCGGTCCAGATAGGCACTGGTCAGTGCCAGCGGCAGGAAAGCGGCGCGCAGCGATGAGGGAAGGTCCCGCGCGCCTGCCTCGAATGCGGCCAGATGCTCGCGCGCCAGCGCGATCATCGCCGCCACGGCGCGTTCGCCGCCCGGCCCGCCGTCCCCAGTGAGAAACTCTTCCGTCGAAGAACCGACGGCAGCCAGGATATCGGCCGGCACGAAACATTGTCCGCGCGCCCGGTGCAACGGCAGCAGCAGCAACAGGCCCGTCATCGCCTGCGCGCAGCCGGCCCTGCCCGCCAGTTCGGCAAAGCCCGGCGCCGCCTCCTTGTCCAGCACCATGGCGGCAAGCTGGATCAACACAGATGCGGTTTCGCCGCAATAGCCCTCCAGATCCGTCCGTGACGGCATAGGATCGTCGTAGAGGTCGAAAATGCGCGCTTCCAGATAGTTGTCGAATGCCTGCCGGGGCAAACCATGCGCGGCAATGGCGCGGTTCAGCGCATCGGCAAGCGGGTGGCCGACAGTGCTCCCCTCGCCGCCGGCGGCAATGACGTCGCGCCACCACTGCAAACGCACTTCGCCCGGAAGCGTCTCGTGGATGCGATCGCGGACGGAAGCGATCTCGGCATTGAAGGCATAGAGCGCAAACAAGGCATCGCGCTTGTCACCCGGCGCGTAAAGCGCCGACAGGTAACGGTCATGGTCGGCGGCCCGCACCGTATCCATGACGATTTTGGCGGCGTCCTCCACCTCAGTCGACGGCGATCAGCGCCGCCGCCACGGCGCGCTCTTCAGCCAGCAGCACGTTGTAGGTTCTTACCGCCGCGCCAGTCGACATCGAATCGCAAGCAATGCCGGCTTCCTTCAGCGAGGCGCGCAATGGGGTCGGTATCGGCCGCAATTCCGGACCGCAGCCGACCAGCAGGATCTCCACCTGCCCCGCCTCGGCAAAAAGCTTTTCGAAATCGCTCGCCGTCAGCGCGGCGGCATCGGCCGGCTCCCAGCCATGGATGCCGGACGGCAGGCACAGCAGCGAGCCGCGATGCGACATGTCGGCGAAGCGGAAACCGCCATTGCCATAGGCTTCGATCGGCGCGCGGCCGGGAAAGAACGCCTCGCGAATGATAATACCGCCGGCCATTTACTTGGCCGGCAGTTGCTGGGTCGCAGCTCCTCCGGCGGTCTTTGGCGTATCGCGCAGATGGAACAGGATCAGAATCGGCGCCGCGATGAAGATCGAGGAGAAAGTGCCGATGAAGACGCCGAACAGCATCGATGCCACGAACGAACGGATGACCTCGCCGCCCAGAATGAACAGTGCCAGCAGCGCGAGGAAGGTGGTGATCGACGTCATCGTCGTGCGGGCCAGCATCTCGTTGTCGGAAAGATCGAGCAACTGCCCCAGCGGCATTCGCTTGAACTTGCGCAGATTCTCGCGGACGCGGTCGTAGATGACGACCGTATCGTTGAGCGAGTAGCCGACGATGGTCAAAAGCGCCGCAACCGTCGTCAGGTCGAACTGAAGCCCGGTGATCGACAGGAATCCGAGCGTCAGGATGATGTCGTTGATCGTCGCCACGATCGAGCCAATGGCGAACTGCCATTCGAACCGTATCCAGACATAGATCAGGATGCCGCCCATCGCCGCCAGCACGCCAAGGACCGCGGCCCAGGCAAGTTCGCCCGAGACCGTCGGGCCGACCAGTTCGGTGCGCCTGATGTCATAGCTGGAAGCCAGCGACTGCTGGGCCTTTTCCACCAGCGCATTTCCTCCCTCGTCCGCACTCGTGACGCCGATGCGGATAAGAGCGTCGTTTTCGGTCCCGAAGGTCTGCACCTGTATTTCGGGAATACCGACCGCCGACAGGCGCTGGCGGATATCACCGGGATCGGCGTTGCCGGTCTTGGCCCGCACTTCCATCAAGGTGCCGCCGGTGAAGTCGATGCCGAAATTCAGCCCATGGGTGAAGAGCAGGCCGATGGAGGCGACACAAAGACAGATCGAGACCACGAACACCTGCAGGCGAACCTGCATGAAGCGGATATGCGTGATTTCCGGTACCAGGCGGACAAAACCCTTGGGGATTTCCTTGGGACGAATGTAGCGCACCCACGCCGCGGCCAGCCAGCGGGTCAGCGTAAAGGCGGTGAAGACGGTGGTTATGATGCCGATGGCGAGCGTGACGGCAAAGCCGCGCACAGGCCCGGACCCGAGGAAGAACAGGACGACGGCCGCGATCAGGGTGGTGATGTTCGAATCCAGAATCGTCGCCAGCGCCCGTTGAAAACCCAGATCGATGGCCTGGATCACCGAGCGGCCTTCCCGTCGCTCCTCTCGGATGCGTTCGTAGATCAGCACGTTGGAATCGACCGCCATGCCGACGGTCAGCACGATACCGGCAATACCGGGCAGGGTCAGCGTGGCGCCGACGATAGACAGCGTAGCGACAATCAGCGCCAGATTGGCGATCAGCGCCAGATTGGCGATCCAGCCAAGCTGGCCGTAGGCCGCCACCATGAAGACGACGACGAGGATCGAGCCGACGAGCGCCGACATCTTGCCGGCCTGGATCGAATCCTGGCCAAGGCCCGGACCGACCGTGCGCTCTTCGATCACAGTCAGCGTCGCCGGCAGCGCGCCCGCCCGTAGCAGGACCGCCAAGTCGTTGGCGCTCTGCGGCGTGAAGTTGCCGGAAATCTGACCGGTGCCGCCGAGAATAGGCTCGCGAATCTGCGGAGCCGATATCACGTGGTTGTCGAGGATGATGGCAAAAAGCTTGCCGACATTCTGTTGCGTGGCCTGACCGAAGCGCGCCGCCCCCTTGGAATCGAAGCGGAAAGACACCACCGGCTCGTTGGTGCGCTGGTCGAACGTCGCCTGCGCATCGACGAGGTTTTCGCCGGAGACGATGACGCGGTTCTCGATCAGGTACGGAACCGGCGGATTGTCCTTGGAGTACATGATCGTCGAACCCGGAGGCGGACGGCCGTTTAGCGCGTCCTGCACCGGCATCGACTGATCGACCATCTGGAAGGTCAGCTTCGCGGTCTGGCCTAGAATATCCTTCAGCCGCTGCGGGTCCTGCAGGCCGGGCACCTGGACAAGGATACGGTCGGAGCCCTGGCGCTGGACGATCGGCTCGGTCGTGCCAAGCTCGTTGACGCGCCGGCTGATCACCTCGATCGACTGCGATACCGCCGTCGACATGCGGTAATTGATGCCGGCATCGGTGACGGTGTAGCGCAGCAGGCCGGGCTCCGGCTCCGACAGGTCCATCTCGGTGATGGAACCGCCGCCGAGCAGACCGGCTGCGACCGGATCGGTCAGTGTTTTTAACGCTGCCTTGGCCGCGTCCACCTGACTGGCGTCGCGGATGCGCACCTGCACGTATTTGCCGGTTCCCGACAGGCCGGTATAGCCGATCTTGGCATCGCGCAACGCGGTACGGATTTCGTCGCGCGCGCTTTGCAGCCGTTCGTTGATGAGGTCGTTCGCATCCACCTTGAGCAGGATGTGCGAGCCGCCCTGGAGATCGAGGCCCAGCGTCATCTGTTTCTTGGGCAGCCAGTCCGGCAGCTTGTCGAGAAACGACTTATGAAACAGGTTAGGCGCTGCAAGCAGCATGCCGATCAGCACGACTGCCCAAATACCGATCGTCTTCCAGCGCGAGAAATACAGCATAAATTACAATCCGTTCGGGCGTCCTGACCGTAGTGGCGAATGGCGGGGATCCGCCATCGATACGGTTATTTCTTGGCGTTCTGGTTGGCCACCGGCTCGCCCTTGACGCGAACGTCGCTAATGGTCGAACGAAGGGCCGTCACCTTGTTGCCGCTGCCGAGATCGACCTCAAGCTCGTTGTCGTCGATGACCTTGGTCACCTTGCCGACAAGGCCGCCGCCGGTAACCACCGTGTCGCCACGCCGTATCGCCGCCAGCATTTCGCCGCGCTTCTTCAACTGGGTGCGCTGCGGGCGGATGATGAGAAAATACATGATCACGAAACTCAGCACAAATGGCAAAATGCTGATGAGCATATCGGGAGAGGCGCCGCCGATGCCTTGCGCGTATGCCGGTGTGACGAACATCGAGGAACTCCTGCAATTGGGAGGAAAGGCCGCAGAGCGGCCTATGAAAGTGGCCGGAATATAGTCGGTAAAGTTACCAATGCAACTGCGCAGGCGGGCAAATCGGCAGCTTTTCCGGCCTGTTTCCTCATGGCAAAGGCCATCCCGCGACAACAAGTACCTTCCCGCCGACAACATGTGCGCCTCAAGACGCACTACCGGCACGGAGCAGCCGGTATAAACCTGTTGCAAAAGGTGGGTAACGTACCGTACGGTACGGAACAACTCAGGCACCCTTGCGGACCTGAATGGTGAAACGAGATAAAGTGACGCAATGACCGATAATGCCCTCGCCGCCCTCAACGATAAACTGGACCGTCTGATCGAGGCGGTCAGCCGTCTGGCGCCGGCGCCAGCGCCAGCGACTGATCTTGGCGCGGCCGATTGTTTCGTCTGGCAGGCCGATCCCGGCTATCTCGAGCCGGTGCGAAAGGTCAATCGCGTCGAGATCGGCCTTATCCGCGGCGTCGACCGGGTTCGCGACATACTGGTCGACAACACGGAACGTTTCGCCAGCGGATTTGCGGCCAACAACGTTCTGTTGTGGGGCGCGCGCGGCATGGGCAAGTCATCGCTGGTCAAGGCGGCACATGCCGAAATAAACGCTTCCCGCGAACAGAAGCTCAAGCTCATCGAGATCCATCGCGAGGATATCGACACGCTGCCCCGGCTGATGGCCTTGCTGAAGGCGGCGCCCTATCGGTTCATCCTGTTTTGCGACGACCTGTCCTTCGATCACGACGATACATCCTACAAGTCGCTGAAAGCGGCGCTCGAAGGTGGGGTCGAGGGACGGCCGCAGAATGTGATCTTCTATGCCACGTCGAACCGCCGGCATCTCCTGCCCCGCGACATGATCGACAACGAGCGCTCGACCGCCATCAATCCGGGCGAGGCGATCGAGGAAAAGATATCGCTCTCTGACCGCTTCGGGCTGTGGCTCGGCTTCCACAAATGCTCGCAGGACGACTATCTTGCCATGGTCGAGGGCTATGTGCACCATTATGGCTTGGCCGTCGATGCCGAAACGCTGCGGGCGGAGGCACTGGAGTGGGCGACGACGCGCGGCAGCCGCTCGGGCCGTGTCGCCTGGCAGTTCACGCAGGACCTGGCCGGCCGACTTGGCAAGCCCCTTAACGACTGAAAAGACCCGCCCCTGACGGAGCGGGTCATACCGGCGGGCCGGACTGGAGGTCAGGCGGCCCGCAATCGGTTCCTTGCCCTATTCGAGGAATTTTCGCGGGTCGACCGGTGAGGAATTCTTTCGAACCTCAAAATGCAGCTTCGGCGAATCGGTGGTGCCGCTCATGCCCGACAGGGCGATCTCCTGGCCGCGCTTGACCTTCTGCCCGCGCGTGACTTCCAGCGAACTGGCGTGACCGTAGACCGTCACCAACCCGTCTTCGTGGCGCACCAGCACCGTGTTGCCGAATTCCTTCAGGCCATTGCCCGCATAAATGACGACGCCGTTCTCGGCCGCCTTGACGGGCGTGCCCTCCGGAACCGAAATGTCGATGCCGTCGCCGTCCTTGCCGCTGCCGAAGCCGGAAATGACGCGGCCACGGACCGGCCAGCGCATCTTGCCGATGCCGGTGGAGTCCGGTGCGACGGCATCGTCCTCGGCTGCCGCCTGGATGATCTTTTCCTTCTTGGGCGGCGTATACGAAGCCAGCGTTTCGGTCGGCGTCGTCTTGGCCGCCGGCGGCGTTGAGGCCGTCTTGACCGGATCGACAGCGACAGGCTTCGCGCTGGCAACCGTGGCGGGGGCAGTCGCGCCCGACGGGATGGTCAGCGTCTGGCCGATGCGGATCAACCCGTCACTCATGCCGTTGGCCTGCTTCAACGCGGCGGTGCTCACACCGGTCTTGCGCGAGATCGCCGAAAGCGTGTCGCCCGACTGTACCGTGTAGGTTCCCGGCACGCTTGCCTTGGCCTTCGGCTCGGCGGAGGCCGTCTTCGTCGCCGGCTTTTCACCCTTCGACACGATGAACGGGTCGTTGGTATCGGCCGAGGCGTCCAGCTGAGGCTTCGCCTTTCCGTCCTTCAGCCTTGGCTGCTCGGGGAGCACCGCGACCTTCTCGGCCTGCCTGGCGGCGGGCACGGGCGCCTTCTCGTTCAACGACTTGTTGTCGGCCACGACCGGCGTCTCATGCCGCTTGACCGAATAGCCGTAGGCCGGAATGACGATCTTGCTGCCCGCCTTGAGCCCGTTGGTTTCGCTCAGGCCGTTGGCCTTCATGATGACATCGGACGGCACGCCGTAGCGATGCGACAGACCGGAAATGGTCTGCCCGCTCTCGACGACGATCTCGGTCGCCTTCTGTCGGGGCTGGTTATCGCTCAGCCGCGGCGCTTCGACCTCGGCCGACTGGAAGGGTTTCGTCACCGTACCGGTCTTTACCGTGCGGTCGACGGCAGGCGCCATCTCGGCCGAAGCGGTATGGATGGGCTTTTGGGCCATGGGGGCGGCCTGAGCCTGCTGAACCGGCGGCAGGGGCTGGGCCGAGACCGGCGCCGGCAGGCTCGAGCGGGACACCGGGGCCGACTGACTCATCTGCACGGGAGCGGGTTCGATGCTATCGCCCGGGAAAGGTTGCGATGCGTCCTGCTGGCCGATGATGGAGCGCTGGTTGGCGGTCGAGGCGGTGGAGACGCTGTCCAGGCCGTCGCCGAACCGGGCGACCTGCGAGCTGCAGCCGGCGGCCATGCCCGCGACCATGAGGACGGCGCAGCCGCGCGCCAGATTGCGTCTGTTTGTCTTCAAAACACTCAGTTGCATCGCGATAACCCACACATACCCGGTACGAACTGTGCATGATTAAAGCGCGTTAATGTTACTGGTGGGTTAAACCTCTCGAATCCGAGGCGAATTTTATTAAAGAACGGCGGCAGCGCCTGCCAGAATCGGCTGCAGGCGCACCATGCCGATATCCTCGCGCTCGAAGCGGCTGCCGACCTTGGTCAGCTTGGCCACCACCTGCTCACCCTCTTCCGGACCGATCGGCGCGATGACGATGCCGCCGCTCGACAACTGGTCAAGCAGGAAACGCGGCAGGCTGTCGAAGGCCGCCCACACGACGATCCGGTCGAACGGACCTTCGTTGGGAAGGCCGTTCGAGCCGTCGGTCTGGCGCGCGACGGCATTGGCGATGCCGAGCGCCTCGAAACGCTGCTTCGCCTGATCGACAAGCGTCTTGTAGCGGTCGATGGTGACGACCCGGCCAGCCAGCCGCGCCATCACCGCCGCCGTATAGCCGGAGCCGGTGCCGATCTCGAGCACGCGGTTGCCCGGCTCGATGGCGAGCGCCGCAATGACGGCGGCCTGCAAATCCGCACCTTCGATGGCCTCGCCGCATTCGATCGGCAGCGTCCGGTCGGTCCACGCGAGGGAATTGAAATGGCCGGAAATGAAGCCGGCGCGCGGGGTCGCCTCGAAGGCGGCGACCAACGCCTTGGGCACCATGCCCTTGCCGCGCAGCCGCAAAAGGAAAGCCGCGAACCCTTCGCGTTCGTCGCCGGCCAAAGTCATGCGCGAGCCCCGATCATGAAAGCGCCTTGGTCAACTGGTCGCGAACCTCGTGCGCCGTCAGGTCGAGATGCAGCGGCGTCACCGCGACCAGCCGGTTGTTCATGGCATGCATGTCGGTTCCCGCCCTCGCCTCGACCGCATCGCGCCCGAAGCAAAGCCAGTAATAGGGCAGCCCGCGCCCGTCGCGCCGCTCGTCGACCCAAAGCGAATGAACCAGCTTGCCCTGGGTGGCGACGACGGTGCCGGCCACCTCTTCAACCGAGCAATTCGGAAAATTGACGTTGAGCAGCACGCCGCCCGGCAACGGCATGGCGACCAGCTTCTTCAAAAGCGCCGGCGCCAGCGTCTCGGCGGTGTCATAGGGCACGACCCGGTCCTCGCCGACATAGCTGTATGCCTGGCTGAGCGCGATCGAGCGGATGCCGAGCAGCGCGCCTTCCATGGCGCCAGCCACCGTGCCCGAATAGGTGACGTCGTCGGCGACGTTGGCGCCGGAATTGACGCCGGACAGGATCAGGTCCGGCGGGCCGGGCAGCACCTTCTTGACGCCCATAATGACGCAATCGGTGGGCGTGCCGCGCACGGCGAAACGCTTCTCGCCGATCCGGCGCAGCCTGAGCGGCTCCGAAATCGACAGCGAATGGGCGTAGCCGGACTGGTCAGTTTCGGGCGCCACCACCCAGACATCGTCCGACAGCGTGCGCGCTATGCGTTCGAGAACGGCGAGGCCCTCGGCGTGAATGCCGTCGTCATTGGTCAGGAGAATGCGCATCAGTTCGCCGAAATCCTCTCGATGCCGCCCATGTAAGGCTTAAGCGCTTCAGGAATGGTTACGCTGCCGTCCTCGTTCTGGTAATTTTCCATGACCGCGATCAGTGCGCGGCCGACGGCGGTGCCGGAACCGTTCAGCGTATGGACGTAGCGGGTGGCCTTCTCGTCCTTCACCTTGTAGCGGGCGTCCATGCGGCGCGCCTGGAAATCGCCGCAGACCGAGCAGGACGAAATTTCGCGGTAGGCGTTCTGGCCGGGCAGCCACACCTCGATGTCGTAGGTCTTTTGCGCGCCAAAGCCCATGTCGCCCGTGCACAGCGTCATGGTGCGGAACGGCAGTTCCAGTTTCTTCAGCACCGCCTCGGCGCATTCGGTCATCCGCTCATGCTCGGCAACCGAACTTTCCGCATCGGTGATCGACACCAGTTCGACCTTGTAGAACTGGTGCTGGCGCAGCATGCCGCGCGTGTCGCGGCCCGCCGAGCCCGCTTCCGAGCGGAAGCACGGCGTCAGCGCCGTCATGCGCAGCGGCAGTTTTTCATGCGCGGTGATTTCCTCGCGCACCATGTTGGTCAGCGGCACTTCGGCGGTGGGGATGAGGCCCAGCCTGCCGTCGCCATGGGCCGCGAAGAAAAGATCCTCTTCGAATTTCGGCAATTGCCCTGTGCCGAAAAGCGCCTCGTCGCGCACCAGCAACGGCACCTGCATTTCCGTATAGCCGTGCTCTGTCGTGTGCAGGTCGAGCATGAACTGGCCGATGGCGCGTTCGAGCCGCGCAAGCTGGCCCCTCAGCACGGTGAAGCGCGCGCCGGACAGCCTTGCGGCGCGCTCGAAATCCATCATGCCGAGCGCTTCGCCGATCTCGAAGTGTTCCTTGGGCTTGTTGCCCATGCGCGGCTGGCGCTTGGCGATGAGGTCGTCGCCGAAGCGGTGGTCCTTGCGCTCGACATTGTCGTGCTCGTCCTTACCGAGCGGCACGTCGGCTAACGGCACGTTGGGCAACACCGCCAGCGCGTCGTTCAGCGCCTTGTCGAGTTCGCGCTCGCGCGCCTCGCCGTTCTGGATGAATTCCTTGATCTCGCCGACCTCGCTTTTCAGCTTTTCAGCAAGCGCGGCGTCGCCGTTGCGCATGGCGTTGCCGATCTCCTTGGAGGCGGCGTTGCGGCGCTCCTGCTTGGCCTGAAGCTCGGTCAGGTGCGCGCGCCGCGCCTCGTCACTGGCAATGAGGCCATCGACAGTGGATTGCGCCTCGCTGGCCGACCACGAGCGTTTTTGAAGCGCTTCGACAAGGGCCTTCGGGTTGTCGCGAATCCATTTGATATCGAGCATTTTCAAACCGTCCTTCGTGGGCGCAAAGGGCGTAAACCGCATCGCCCACCGATGCAAGAGCCGGACACGGCTTCGCCCCGCCACGCCCGGCTTTCGCCGCCTGGCCATTTCAAAGAACGCTGCCTTTCAGGCAGATGGGAAGCGGGGCGCGAGGCCGAGCCTTCCTAAAGTAAAATACGTGGCGCGACTTCCGCGCCCCGCCGGCGGTTTTCGTTTCCGCCCGGTCCGCTACACTTTCCGGCAATCGGGCCGAAAGCTTGTGTGCTCGCTCCAGCACGCACGGGCCATAGTACCCGCGGGGGACCCTCTGGACGGAACCTCCCCGGGCGACAGGCACGTTTCCCTGCCGCCGGAGGCACCGGTTCCTTCCCACGCAATCACCGTCATGACCGGTGTTCCCATGGAAGGAACTGCCGGCGATTATCGGCGAGGCCGAAAGGGTGTGAATAGATTTTTTTCCATTCCACACCCAGCGGCGGTTTTTCAGCCGTCGTCCCGGTGCTGTCGAGCGGCCGAAGGATATAAGGCTGAGAGCCGGGATGACGAAATGGGGAGGTCACCCCTAGCCGCAGTGCGGGGATGAAAACCTACGCGGACGGCGTTTCCGTGCTCTTTTCAGCCGCGGCCGCTTTTTCGGCGGCTTCTTCCGCCGCTTCCTTGGCTTCCTTGGCCAGGCGTTCCTTTTCGCGGGTGCGTTCGATCATCCGCGCGGTCCAGATGGACACTTCGTAGAGAATGATGGTGGGCAGCGCGAGGCCGATCTGGCTCATCGGGTCGGGCGGCGTCAAAACGGCGGCGACGACGAAGGCGATGACGATCGCCCATTTGCGCTTTTCGGCAAGCGCCTGCGACGACAGCATGCCGACGCGCGTCATCAGGCTGGTCACCACCGGCAACTGGAACACCAGGCCGAACGAGAAGATCAGCGTCATGATGAGGCTGAGATATTCCGACACCTTCGGCAACAACGAAATCTGCACCTGATCGTCGGTGCCGGCCTGCTGCATGGCGAGGAAAAACCACATCACCATCGGCGTGAAGAAGAAATAGACCAGCGAGGCGCCCATCAGGAACAGGATCGGCGAGGCGATCAGGAACGGCAGGAAGGCGTTGCGTTCGTTCTTGTAGAGGCCGGGTGCGATGAATTTGTAGATCTGCGTGGCGATCAGCGGAAAGGCGATGACCATGCCGCCGAAAGCGGCGAGCTTGATCTGCGTGAAAAAGAACTCCTGCGGCGCGGTGTAGATCAGCTCGACCTTGTGAGGATCGAGACCCGCCCATCCGGTCGCCCATTTGAACGGGATGACCAGCAGGTTGAACAGCCTCTTGGCGAAGAAGAAGCAGACGAGGAAGGCAATGAAGAACCCGCCGATCGACCAGATCAGCCGGCGGCGCAATTCGATGAGATGCTCCATGAGCGGAGCGGAAGACTTTTCGATTTCGTCCTGTTCGTCGACGCTCACTTGGCGGTTCCTGCCGTCTTTTTCTTAGCCGTCGCCGGCTTTTTTGTCGGTGCCGGGACCGGTTTTGCGGCTGCCTTCGCCGATACCTTTACCGGAGCGGCCTTGGCCGAGGCCGGCTTCGCGGCTGCCGGCCTTGCCGACACGGCTTTGGCCGGCGCAGCTTTGGCTGGTGCAGCCTTGGCCGGCGCGGCCTTTGCAGGAGTGGCTTTTTCCGCTGCGGGCTTCGCTGCCTTTTTCGCCGTCGTGGCCTTCACCGGGGCGGCGGCCTTGGCGGCTTCGGCGGCCACGGGCGTTTCCATGGCGGCAGGCATTTCGGTGGCGCCGTTCTTCAGCGGCTCGGCCGGCGTCGCTTCGGCCGAGGCCGGTGCCGACGGATCGGGCGCAGGCTTCGGCTTCATCACGTTGTCGATGCCGGAACGCACGTCGGCGGCCGCCTGCTCGAACGGATTGAGCTGCTTGCGGATTTCCGAGGCGGGGTTGAGCCCGCGCAGCGCGTCCACCGATTTCTTGACGTCGTCGAGCTCGGCTTCCTTCAGCGCCTCGTTGAACTGCTTCTGGAAATCGCCGGCCATGGCGCGCAACTTCGCTACCGTGCGCCCGAAGGTGCGCAGCATATTGGGTAAATCCTTAGGCCCAACGACCACGATCATGACGATCGCGATCACCAGCATCTCGGTCCAGCCGACTTCAAACATGGCTATTCAATCCGACGTGCAATCAGGAACCGCCGCCGAAAGGGCTCAGCTCTTGCCGGCCTTTTCCTTGGCGGCCCCGACGGTCTCGTCGGTGCGATGCTCCACAGTGCGCTTGTCGTCGACCACGTCGTCGTCGGCCATGCCCTTCTTGAAGCTCTTGATGCCCTTCGCCATGTCGCCCATCAATTCCGGAATCTTGCCCCGGCCGAACACAAGCAGGACGATCACGAGCACGATCATCCAGTGCCAAATCGAAAACGAACCCATTGCTACTCTCTCTCGAATGTTTCCCTAGGGATTGATCTATGTGTTTTCG
>JBARYG010000173.1:0-16874 GCA_049647745.1 Mesorhizobium sp. | reverse complement strand
ACTAATCTGTTAACAGGCTGTAACCATCCTTAACGGGCAAGCGGGAAACCGCTTGCCCGTTAACCGTTAAACTCGATATAAAACAACCTGTTATGAAGACGGGCGGTTCTGATTTGTCGTTACATCGGGAAAGAAACCGTGATTTGGAGACTCTTTGCCCCGTCATTATCTTCGCTGCCTGAAGTAAAGGTTGGCGAGTCTGGCGGGGAAAAAGGACTCGACTGCCGAAGAACAAGAGCCGTGACGGTGGGACCGACAAGGCGGACGACGGCAGTCCAGGGCATATGGGGTTCATTTTGCACGACCATCAGACGACACTGAAATCGCCCGTGACGCTGACAGGGATCGGTGTTCATAGCGGCAAGGAAGTCAGCGCCCATTTCCTGCCTGCCGATGCCGATACCGGCATCGTTTTCCATGTGCCGGACGCAAACGGATCGGTGCGGGAATTGCACGCCCTGGTATCGGAAGTCGGCGCCACCGATCTTTGCACCATGCTCGGCGATCCGGCCGGTCAGCACATCGCGACGGTCGAGCACCTGATGGCCAGCCTGTTCGGCCTCGGGATCGACAATCTCATCGTTGAGATCGACGGCAGCGAAGTGCCGATCCTCGACGGCAGCGCCGAAATGTTCGTCGAGGCCTTCGACCGGGCGGGTCTGGATATCCTGTCGGTTAAGCGTCGCTATATCCGCGTTCTGAAGACGGTGCGGATCGAAAACGGCGCATCCTGGGCCGAGTTCCGTCCCTATGCGGGCACGCGATTCGAGGTGGAGATCGACTTCGAAAGCCCGGCAATCGGACGCCAGTCGTTTTCTTCCGACATGAGCGCGGAAGTGTTCCGCCGCGACATCGCCCGTTCGCGCACCTTCGGCTTCATGAAGGACGTGGAGCGGTTGTGGGCGGCTGGCTATGCACTCGGCTCGTCGCTTGAAAATTCACTGGTGATCGGACACGACAACCGTGTGATCAACATGGGTGGCCTGCGCTATCCCAATGAGTTCGCGCGCCACAAGACGCTGGATGCGATGGGCGACCTGGCGCTGGCTGGCGCTCGCTTCATCGGCTGCTTCCGCTCCTATCGCGGCGGTCATCGGCTGAACGCGGCCGCCCTGCGCCGCCTGCTTTCGGATCGGTCGGCCTTCGAGATCGTCGAGACGACGCGCCGCGACCGTGGCAGCACCATCGAGATGAGCGCCGTCAGCACACCTGTCTACGCGCCCTGGGTGGTTTGAACCCTGCCTGACGTTGCAGCATTCGCAGGTCCTTCCACCGTTCCTGAGTTTCCTGAAGGAAGGTCCATTCTGTCGGTTCGACCTATTGTTGCAGCAATGCACCACTGGCGGCTGAAATCATGGCATGGGTGCCGTTTTGCCGACCCGTCACAAAAATGTGCGATTGCCGCCCGATAGCGTTGCCGCGCGAGGCGGTTATGGGCTATGGCTGCGTGCCGACGAAAGAAATGGCGCCGAAAGGGCAAAACCGGATCATGTTTTTTCAACGAACTGGTCGATCGAAAGCGTCGGCAAGGTCAGTTTTTCTGGCTCTTTCGGTAACCGCCGCACCGCTTCTGCTGTCGGCTTGCATGTCGTCCGAAAAGGATATCGACCTGTCGACCTATGTCGACCAGACCGAGCCCGCCGACGTGCTCTACAATCAGGCGCTGGCCAACATGAATGCCGGCCGCTTGTCAGAAGCCAGCAAGAAATTCGAGGCCGTCGACAAGCAGCATCCCTATTCCGAATTCGCCCGCAAATCGATGGTGATGGGTGCCTTCGCCAATTACCGGCAAGGCAATTATGAAGATGCCATCGCCTCGGCCAAGCGCTACCTGACGCTTTATCCGTCCACCCAGGATGCGGCCTACGCGCAGTATATCATCGGCCTCAGCTACTACCGGCAGATCAAGGACGTTACCCAAGACCAGAAGGAAGCCCGCCAGACCCTCCAGGTCATGCAGGATCTGGTCACGCGCTGGCCCGATTCGGAATATGTCGAGGATGCCAAGACCAAGATTCGCTTCGCCAACGACCAGCTGGCCGGCAAGGAAATGCAGATCGGCCGCTACTATCTCGAACGCCGCGAATATATAGCGGCGATCAAGCGATTCCGCACCGTGGTGGAGAACTACTCCAATACGCGCCATGTCGAGGAAGCGTTGTCGCGCCTGACCGAGGCCTATTACGCGATGGGCCTGACCGATGAAGCGCAGACGGCGGCTGCCGTGCTCGGTCACAACTATCCCGACAGCCCGTGGTACAAGGATTCCTACAAGCTGCTGCAGAGCGGCGGGCTTGCGCCACGCGAAAATGCCGGCTCGTGGATTTCCAAGGCCGGGAAACTGATCACCGGCGCCTGACGGCTGATGCTTGCCAGGCTGTCGATCCGCGATATCGTCCTGATCGAAAGGCTGGACATCGATTTTTCGTCCGGCCTTTCCGTTCTGACCGGCGAAACGGGTGCCGGTAAATCCATCCTTCTCGACGCGTTGTCGCTGGCGCTGGGCGCGCGCGGCGATGCTTCGCTGGTGCGCCACGGGGCCGCGCAGGGGCAGGTGACGGCCGTGTTCGACGTGCCGCGTAACCATCCGGCGCGGGCGCTGCTTGCCGACAACGCCATCGAGGATGACGGCGACATCATCCTTCGTCGCTTGCAGACGGCGGACGGGCGGACCCGCGTTTTCGTCAACGACCAGCCGGCCAGCGTCACGCTGATGCGCGATATCGGCCATGCGCTGGTGGAAATCCATGGCCAGCACGACGAGCGCGCGCTGGTCGATCCGGGGGCGCACCGCGACCTGCTCGACGCTTTCGGCGGCCACGTCGGCGCGGCCCGCTCGACGGCGGAAGCCTGGCGATTGTGGCGCGCGACCGAACAGGAGTTTTCACGCCACCGCGCCAAGGTCGAGGCTGCCGCCCGCGAGGCCGACTATCTGCGGGCTTCGGTCGCCGAACTGGTGAAGCTCGACCCGCAACCGGGCGAGGAAACCGACCTGGCGGAATTGCGCGCGTCGATGATGCGGGCCGAAAAGATCGCCTCCGAAATCCAGGATGCGCAGGACGTGCTTTCCGGGCCTGCCTCGCCCCTGCCGCAACTGGCGAGCCTGCTTCGACGCCTGCAGCGCAAGGTGACGGATGCACCGGGTCTGCTGGACGAAGTGGTCAAGTCGCTGGACGAGGCTATGCTGTCGCTGGATGCCGCTCAATCGGGGGTGGAAGTGGCGCTACGCGCAGCCGAATACGATCCGCAGCGGCTGGAAAAGGCCGAGGAGCGGCTGTTTTCGCTACGCGCCGCCTCGCGCAAATACGCGGTCGCGGTCGACGACCTGGCACAGTTGCGGGACACGATGTCGGCCGATCTTGCCGACCTCGATGCTGGCGAGGAGCGATTGCACGAACTGGAAAAACAGGCGTCCACGGCACGCGATGCCTACGACGCTTCCGCCGCGCAGCTTTCCGCACTTCGCCATGCGGCTTCCGTCGGGCTGACCAAGGCGGTGATGGCCGAACTGCCGGCGCTGAAACTGGAGCGGGCGGAATTTATCGTTGGCATGACCAGCGAAGCCGACAGCCGTCTGCAAGAAGGCATCGATACCGTCGAGTTCAGGGTGCGAACCAATCCCGGCACGCGTGCCGGCCCGATGATGAAGGTCGCATCGGGCGGCGAGCTTTCCCGTTTCCTTCTGGCGCTCAAGGTGGCGCTTGCCGATCGCGGCTCGGCGCCGACCCTGGTGTTCGACGAAATCGATACCGGCGTTGGCGGGGCGGTGGCCGACGCCATCGGCCAGCGGCTGGCGCGGCTTTCCCGGCGTGTGCAGGTGCTCTCGGTAACGCATGCGCCGCAGGTGGCGGCGCGGGCGGCCACCCACTTCCTCATTTCGAAGACCGGCGGTGCCGACAAGGTCGCGACCGGCATTGCCGAGATGGACATGACGGCGCGGCAGGAGGAGATTGCGCGGATGCTGGCGGGGGCCACCATCACCGTCGAAGCGCGCGCCGCTGCCGAACGACTATTGCGGGAGAACAGCGCCACCGCCTCCTGAGCGACGTTGCCTCTGACAGCCGCTGGGCCGGAGGTAACGAATTGATTCAGGAGATGGCAGCATCCTGCTGTTCTTCTACGATATTTATATGAGTACCCTCGTTTCTTTCCGAATCTGATTTATTGTCACGCCCGAAATTGCGGATCGAAGCCATGCCTGAACAACCCGTCGACAGCCTGAGCGAAATCGAGGCGGCGGCCGAACTTGAGCGCCTTGCCATGGAAATAGCCGGGCACGACCTGCGCTACCATGCCGAGGACGCACCGACGATTTCGGATGCCGAATACGACGCGCTGCGGCGGCGTAACGATGCCATCGAGGCTCGGTTTCCGGCTCTGGTGCGCGAGGATTCGCCATCGCAAAAGGTCGGTGCGCCGCCGGCCGAAGGCTTTGCCAAGGTGCGCCATGCGGTGCCGATGCTCAGCCTCGCCAAAGCCTATGCCGATCAGGACGTCATCGACTTCCTCGAACGTGCCCGGCGTTTTTTCGAACGCGACAAGGATTTCGATATCGCCTTTACGGCGGAGCCGAAGATAGACGGGCTGTCGGCGTCGCTGCGCTACGAAAATGGCGTGTTCGTGCAGGGCGCGACGCGCGGCGACGGCACCGTTGGCGAGGACATAACCGCCAATCTGAGGACGATTGCCGATATTCCTCATCATCTGAAGGGCACGGGGTGGCCGGCGACTGTCGAGATCCGCGGCGAGGTCTATATGACCTATGCGGAGTTCGAGGCGCTGAAAGAGCGCTCAGCGGCAGTCGGCGGCCAGGACTACGTCAATCCGCGCAATACGGCCGCCGGTTCGCTGCGCCAGAAGGATCCGTCCGTCACCGCCAGCCGCAACCTCAAATTCTTCGCCTATGCCTGGGGCGACACGTCCGACGAGTTCGCTTCCACCCAGTACGAGGCGGTGCAGAAGTTCGCGGAGTGGGGGTTCAAGGTCAATCCGCTGATGGTACGGGCGCGGTCGGTCGAGGACCTGATCGCGCAATACCGTCTTATCGAAGAGAAGCGCTCGTCGCTTGGCTACGACATAGACGGTGTCGTCTACAAGGTCGACCAACTCGAACTGCAGCGCCGCTGGGGCTTCGTCACTGGTGAGCCACGCTGGGCGATCGCCCACAAATTTCCGGCCGAACGGGCGACGACCACGCTGAGGGAAATCGACATTCAGGTCGGCCGCACCGGCACGCTTGCTCCCGTCGCGCGGCTCGATCCGGTGACGGTGGGCGGCGTTACGGTCGAAAACGTCACGCTGCACAATGAGGATTATATCGCCGGCATTGATTCCAATGGCCTGCCCATCCGTGGCGGCAAGGATATCCGTATCGGCGATACGGTTGTCATCCAGCGCGCCGGTGACGTCATTCCGCAGATTGTCGATGTCCTGATCGACAAGCGGCCAGCGGACGCCGAGCCGTATCGAATGCGCCATACCTGTCCGGTATGCGGCTCGCCGGCGACGCGCGAGATCAACGAAAAGACCGGCAAGGAGGATTCCCGCCGGCGCTGCACCGGCGAGTTGATCTGCGCGGCTCAGGCGGTCGAAGGGCTGCGCCATTTCGTGTCGCGCGGCGCCATGGATATCGAGGGGCTTGGAGCGGAAAACATCGACCTGTTCTTCAATGCCGGCCTGCTCAAGACCGCCGCCGACATATTTACCCTGAAAGATCGCCGTGGAGAGGCGCAGCAAGCGTTGGCAGAGCGGCGGGAAGAGCAGGCAAGGTTGCGTGAGGCGGCGTCGGGCAAGGAGCGCAAGAATGCGCGCAGTGTCGATCAGCGCAATTTCGAGGGGCTCGACAAGCTGTTTGCGGCCATCGATGCGCGCCGCGAGCCGGAACTCGACCGCTTCATCTTCGCGCTCGGCATCCGCCACATCGGCGAGACGACGGCGGCGATGCTGGCGCGGACCTTCTCGACGGTCGAGGAATGGATCCGGGTCGGCAAGGAGACGGCGGCGGCGGCCGATCCGCACACGGTTTTCCCGTCCATCAACGGCATCGGCGATACGGTTATCGGAGCGCTGCGCGACTTCTTCGGTAATGAGCGCAACGACGCTGTGCTCGATGCGTTGCTGCAGCAGGTGCGGCCGAAACCCTACGTCGTCACCGTTTCAGCCGCAAGCGAGGTGGCGGGCAAGACCGTGGTGTTCACGGGCTCGCTGGAAAAGATGACGCGTTCGGAAGCCAAGGCGATGGCCGAGCGCCTCGGCGCCAAGGTGGCGGGGTCCGTCTCTGCCAAGACCGATCTGGTGGTCGCCGGGCCGGGGGCCGGCTCCAAGCTCAAGCTTGCTAGCGAACTCGGTATCGAGGTGATCGACGAGGACGCGTGGCTTTCCCGCATCGGCAAGGGCGGCTGACGATGGTCGCGTTTCAGGGTTTTGGCCAAAAGGCCATTCCCTTCCTGAAGGCGCTCGACTTTCATCAGAGCCGCGAATGGTTCCTTGAAAACAAGGATTTGTTCGAGTGCGACCTGCGCGAGCCGTTGGGTGACCTGGTCGAAACGCTTACCGAGCGGTTTTCTGCGACCGGCCTTGGCCTGAAAGGCGACCGCAAGAAATCGCTGTTTCGCATCAACCGCGACGTGCGCTTCTCCAAGGACAAGCGGCCCTACAACCGGCATCTGTCGGCAATCCTCTCGCCCGACGGCACCAAGATGGAGCAGGGCGTGTTCTTCGTGCATATCGGACTGGAGCGCTGCTTTGCCGCCGTCGCCTGGTGGCAGCCTGAAACGGCGCTGATGCTGGCCATGCGGCAGGCCATCGCGAACCGACCGGCCGAGTTTCGCCGCATGGTCGCGGCATTGAAGCGAGGCGGCCTCGAACTGGGATCGGAAGGCGCGATGAAGCGCATGCCGCGCGGCTTCGAGCAGGTGCAGGATGCCGATCTTGCAGCCGCGATCCGCAACCGGCATTTCGTCGTTCGCCATCCGATCGACCCGGCTTCTATCCATGATGCCGCGCTGGTCGATGAACTGGTCGATTTCATGCAGCGCGCCCGGCCGCTGCTCGACTGGGGCAGGGGCGTCGAAAGCGGCCTGAAGGCAGGATCCTGAACGCGCCGGCCTGTCCACGGGGCGGGCCGATCGCTTCCACCGATCACTTCCACTGATCACTGGGCTCAATCGAATTCGTGTGACATGGCGGTCGGTCGGTTCTACATACCGCGCTCCCGAAGGAGTTGGGCATGGCAGTGGAAGCGGTTTCGGAAGGCTCGGCGGCGAGCGAATTCTGGCAGGGCGTGCGGCTCAGCCTGCCGGTCGTCGTCGCGTCCGGGCCGTTTGCCATGCTGTTCGGCGCGCTTGCCATCGACAACGGCTTTTCGGTGTTCGAGGCGTTCCTGATGAGCGCCGCCGTGTTCGGCGGCGCCAGCCAAATGGTCGGCATCGAACTGTTCGGGCACCATGTCGCGCCGTGGCTGATAGTGCTTTCGATCTTCGCCGTGAATTTTCGACACGTGCTTTATTCGGCAGGCATCGGCCGGCGCATCGCGCACTGGCCGCTCGTTCAGCAGGCTCTGGGCTATTTCATCCTGACCGATCCGCAATTCGCCATAGCCGAGGCCAAGGCCGAAGCCGGCGAACGCGTCGGCTTCATCTGGTATCTGGGCCTTGGCCTGCCGGTCTATGTGTTCTGGGTGATCGAGACCGTTATCGGCGCGCTGCTCGGCAAGCTCATTCCCGATACCAGCGCGCTCGGCATCGATTTCCTGCTGCCGATCTATTTCCTCGGACTGGTCATGGGCTTTCGCAAGCGGCCGCTGTGGCTGCCTATCGTGGCCGTCAGCGCGGCGGCTTCCATCCTGGCCTACAAGACGGTCGGCTCGCCCTGGCACGTCACCATCGGCGCGCTGGCCGGCGTGCTTCTGGCGGTCATCCTGCCGCCGCGCCATAGCGGCGTCGAGCCACAGATGGAGCACGAGGTATGAGCACGACATTCTGGATAATCCTCACCGCGGCGGTCGCGACCTATTTCACCCGTATCGGCGGGCATCTGGTGATGTCGCGTTTCGAGCGGATCCACCCACGCGTCGAAGCCGGCCTGAACGCCGTGCCGGCGGCTGTGCTGACGACGCTGGTGGCGCCTGCGGTGCTGACGGCCGGGCCCGCCGAATGGGCGGCGTTGATCGTGACGGCGCTCGCCTCGCTGCGCGGCGGCCTGATGACTATGTTTTTGGCAGGCGCCGCCGTGCTTATCCTTTGCCGGCAGTTCGTGAGCTGAGACGCGCGAGGCGGCCCGTTCCCTACAGCAAGGGCGCGCAGGCCTTTTCCAGCCAGGCCAGGGTCTCGCCATCCAGCATCGGGCCGATCTCGGCCAACACGCGGGCATGGTAGGCGTCCAGCCATTGCCGTTCCTCGGCAGTCAAAAGGTCTGGACGGATCAGCCGCTTGTCGATGGGCGCCAGCGTCAGCGTCTCGAAATCGTGCATGGCGATGTCGCCGCCCGCGACCTGTTCCGCCGGGGTGACCAGAAGAAGGTTCTCGATGCGGATGCCGTAGGCGCCTTCCTTGTAATAGCCGGGCTCGTTGGAAAGGATCATGCCTTCGAGCAGCTTTTCCGCGCCGGTGCGGGCGATGCGCTGCGGCCCTTCATGCACGGCAAGGTAGGAGCCGACGCCGTGGCCGGTGCCGTGGGCGAAGTCGCAACCGTGTTTCCACAGCGCCATGCGCGCCACCGCGTCGATTTCCGAGCCGCGCGTGCCGGCGGGAAAGCGCAGCATCGAAATGCCGATCATGCCCTTCAGTACCAGCGTGAAGCGCTCGCGCATCTCCTCGGTCGGCCGTCCGACGGGCACGGTGCGGGTGATGTCGGTGGTGCCGTCCTGATATTGCGCGCCGGAATCGAGCAGAAACAATTCACCGTCGCCGAGCGTGCGGGTGGTGGCGCGCGAGACGCGGTAGTGGATGACGGCGCCGTTCGGGCCCGCGCCTGAAATCGTGTCGAAGGACACGTCGCGCAGCGGCATCTGCGTTTCCTCGCCGGTGATACGACGGCACTCCTCCAGCTTCGTCACCACGGCGATTTCATCGACCGAGCCGGGCTTTTCCCGCTCCAGCCAGCACAGCAGCTTTGCCACGGCCGCGCCGTCGCGGCGATGCGCCGCGCGGGAACCCGCGATCTCGGCCTGATTCTTGGTGGCGCGGGGGATGCGTGCCGGGTCGGCGGCGGCAACGACCGTGCCGCCGTTTTCCTCCACCAGCATTTTCAGTTTTTCGGCGGCGAGAACCGGATCGAGCGCGATTTTCGCACCGCTTTTTGCAAGGCAGGCAATCGCCGCCTCGAACTCGCCGGGTGCGTGGAGTTCGGCAAGCTGCGTCAGATAAGCGGCAACGGTGCGCGAGAGTTTTCTGCCGTCCATGAACAGCTTGTGATTGCCGTCGGCGGCAAGCACGGCGAAACCAAGTGCCAGCGGCGTATGCGGCACGTCGTGGCCGCGAATGTTGAAGGCCCAGGCGATCGAGGAGGGGTCCGTCAGCACCGCGTGGGTGGCGCCGTCCTTTTCGATGCCGGCCGAAAGCCGCGCCAGCTTGTCCCTGGCCAGTTCGCCGGCGAAAGCGATGGGGTGGATTTCGACCGGCTCCAGCGGCGCGGCAGGCTGGTCGTCCCAGATGGCGTCGACGGGGTTTTTGTCGAGGGCGACCAGCGTCGCGCCGGCCTTCTCGGCGGACGCTTTCAGCGCCTTGGCTTCGCCCAGCGTATGCAGCCACGGATCGAAACCCAGCCGCGCGCCCTTGCCGACATTGTCTTTGATCCATGATGCAGGCGGGTTGTCGACGAGGCTCTCGATGGCAAAGACGGAGAGATCGACTTCGTTGCGCACCTGCAGCGTGTAGCGGCCATCGACGAAGACAAGAGCACGGTCCTTGAGCACGATGGCGGCACCGGCCGAACCGGAAAAACCGGTCAGCCATTTCAGTCTTGCGGCGCGGGCAGGCACATATTCGCCCTGATGCTCGTCGGCGCGCGGCACGATGAAGCCGTCCAGCCCGTTTGCCGCCAGCCATTCGCGCAGCTTTGCCACGCGCGGCTTGCCGACGGAAGGATCGCCGGCGGAATCGAATGTCTGGAACATGGGGAGATGCCTTTGCCGAATTTGTCCGGCGCGAAACTAGCCGCCCGCCCCGCTGCTGACAATCGGCGGCGTCAGGGCAACTGTTACCGTTTCAGGTGGATCGTCACCCACCCTTCGAGATGCGTGGTGCGGATATGGTGGAATCCTGCCGCCACATAGGCTGTAACAACGGCCTCTTCCTGCCGGTCGAGGATACCCGACAGGACCAGCGATCCGCCCGGATTCATCTGCCGGATCATTTCGGGCGCAAGCTCGATAAGTGGGCCAGCCAGAATATTGGCGACGATCAGGTCGAACGGCCCGCGTTTGGCGAAGACGGGATGATCGAAACCGGACGCCGTCACTGTTTCCACGAATCCGGAAGTATCGTTGAGGTTGGTGTTCGCAGCCGCAACCTCGACCGCCACCGGATCGATATCGGTCGCCAGCACCGGAATATGCGCGAGTTTGGCAAGTGCGATCGCCAGAACGGCACTGCCGGTGCCGAGGTCGAGTGCGTTTTTGGGATGTTCCTGCCCGACCACGCGCTCCAGCATTTCGAGGCATCCGGCGGTGGTGCCGTGGTGGCCGGTGCCGAAGGCGAGGCCCGCCTCGATCTCGATGGCGATGTCGTCCTGCCGCCGCTGGTCGCGGTCGTGGGCGCCGTGGACGAAAAAGCGGCCAGCACGCACCGGCTTCAGGCCTTCCAGCGAGCGCGTCACCCAGTCGATATCGGGCAGCGTTTCGCGCAGGACTGGTTTTACCAGCGAAAGGCCGGCGAGAAGGGCCTTCATGCGGGCTTCTACGGCATCGGCGTCTTCGCCATCGGCATAAATCGACACTTCGTGGATGTCGCGGTCCTCGTCGATTTCCATGATTGCCAGCGGCAGGCCGTCATCCTCGAAAGCCGGTTCGAGAGCGGCATAGGCGCGCTCCGCCTCGGCCTTGCCTGCGGTAAAGTAAAGCCTGGTCTGCGTCATGACGGGTGGCGCTTTCGTTAGAGCATTTCCAGCAAAAGTGTGAAACGGTTTTGCGTCCGGAAATGCGGCTAAAATAAATGGCTAGAGCGGTTTTGCCGATACCGCAAAACCAGAACCGCTCTAGCCTTCCGCAAGCCGCTTCAGCTTGGCGATGGCGTTTTTCGGGTCCTCGCCATAGGCGATGGTGCCGGCAAAGTCACCCCTGGCGTTCAGCAACAGTACCGACGCCGTATGGTCCATCGTATAATCGCCGTCGCTTGTTGGCACTTTCTTCCAGAAGATCCCAAACGATTTGGCCATGGCGTAGACTTTCTCGGGATCGCCGGAGATGCCCACGATGCGGTCGGAGAAGTTGGAAATATAGGTATTCATGACCTGCGGCGTATCGCGCTCCGGGTCGATCGAGACGAAGTAGGCGTGCAGGCTCTTGCCGTCGTCGCCCAGCGTCTTCAGCCAGCCGGCCAGTTCGAACAGCGTGGTCGGGCATACTTCCGGGCAATGGGTGAAGCCGAAGAAGACGACGCTCGGGTGGCCGCGGAATGCCGCTTCGGTGATGGGTTCGCCTTTCTGGTCGGTCAGGGTGAAGGCCGCACCGTAAGGCTCGCCGCCATAGTGGCCGCGATACCAATCGAAAGAGAGCCAGCCTATGCCGGCTATCATCAGGACCAGAATGCCGACCAGGATCGAGCGCATCATCAGAACATTTTCCGTCTTTTCGAGCCCGCCCTTGCCGGCCCGGCAAGCCCGACCATAGCGCCTGGCGGCAGGCCGGGCAAAGCGCCGCAATGCCGCAAGAGGGGCCGCAACCATGGCCGCCACCGGGCCGTAATGCGTAAGGCGGCCGCTTGCAATGCGGGTCGGCCTTTCCCACCTGATGCTGACGAATTTGTGATCTGGAGGCGTCCTTGCTGAAATCGGTCGGGAAGAAATGGATCGGCAGTCTCGTTGCGGCCGCAATGCTTTCTGCGGCAGGGGCCGCGATGGCCGAGGAGGTCGGCAAGGTCGGTGTCGACTGGCTTGGCAACGACATCATCGTCGATGCGATCAAGGACCCGAAGGTCGAGGGCGTGACCTGCCATGTCTCCTATTTCGACCGCGGCATCATTGACCGGCTGCACAAGGGCAACTGGTTCGAGGACCCATCCGACTCCTCCATCTCCTGCCGGCAGACCGGGCCGATCACCATCGGCGACATCGACCTGGGCGAGAAGGGCGAGGAGGTGTTCAAGCAGGGCATCAGCCTGATCTGGAAGAAGCAGGTGGTGAACCGCATCTACGACAAGGCGAACGATACGCTGATCTACCTGTCGCATTCGCGCCAGGTGCAGAACGGATCGGCCAAGATGTCGCTGACTACCGTGCCGCTCTATGGCCAGAACGTGACATGGAGCAAGGGCAAGCCGAAATAGCGCCGGCTTGCGGCGGCCCTCGCGACACCGTAAATCGGCTTGCATGGACCGGCCCGAACATCTCCTTGCCAAGGATTCCGAACCACGCGCGCACCCGACGGCGGAACTGAAGGGTTGCCGGCTCGGGCGTTATGTCTCGGTTGGTGAGCGCGTCGTCCTGCGCGAGGTAAGCGTCGGCGATTTTTCCTATTTCGAGCGGCACGCCGAGGCGATCTACACCACCGTCGGAAAATTCTGCTCCATTGCCGCCAACAGCCGTATCAACGCGCTTGAGCATCCGATGGAGAGGCTGACCACGCACAAGGTGAGCTACCGGCCCAACGAATATTTTCGCTTTCTGGGTGTCGATGCGGCCTTTCGCGAGCGCCGGCAGGGCAAGCGCGTCGTCATCGGCCACGATGTGTGGATCGGCCATGGTGCGGTGGTGATGCCAGGGGTTTCCATCGGCAACGGCGCCATCGTCGGCGCCAACGCCGTGGTGACGCGGGACGTGCCCTCCTATTCGATTGTCGCGGGCGTACCGGCAGAGCCGTTGCGCCGTCGTTTTCCCGAGGCGATAGCCGCACGGATCGAAGCGCTGGCATGGTGGGACTGGGCTCCGGAGAAACTGGCGAAAGCCATTCCCGATATGCAGGCGCTGTCGATCGAGGCTTTCCTCGACCGTTGGGAATATGTTGCCTGACCTAGCTGGCTGGCAAAACAGGCTTGCCGGGTAACCATTCCCCTTAACGCTAAATATTATCGTTAAAAATTGGAAAACGGGTTGTATTGATGGAATACGCCAATCCGAAGTTGCATTCTTTTTCTTGAAGTGCGCTAATGATCGTGGAGGTACATCAAAGGAAGTTGAAGGAAACACTGTCAGCAACATAGGAGAGAAGTCATGAATAAGTTCGCATTCGTACTCGCTGTCGCAGCTGTTTCTTTCTACACTGTCGGGGCTGAAGCCGGTGGTTTCGGCGGAAAGACCAAGATCATCGGCGGAAACAGCGGTGTTTCCAGCGGATTGATCAACGTTTCGCCGTCGATCGGTCTTGGCAATGTTACCGCGCTGAACAATATCCTCAGCGGCAACGGCATCCTGAGCGGCAATGTCGTCTCGGGAATCCTGAACGGCAACAAGACCGGGAACGGCATCCTCAGCGGGATCGGTCTTTCCGGCATCGGCGGCAACCTGATCGGCAACAACACCAGCTACAGGCTGAACAGCCGGCACCACCGCTGAGCAAAGCGCATGCGAACGGTTGATCGTTCGCGCCAAAGGGCAGGGGGGCAGCGCCCTCCTGCCTATATTTTTGCGCGCAGGCCTATGAAGGCATCGACGGTGCTCTGGCGTTCGTCGATCACGGTCTTGAACGTTTTTGAAAAATCGACCCTGAGCACGATGGCCGTGGAAGGCGTCGCGTTGCAGGCCAGTTCGGCATAAAGACCGCGCTTGCGCTCGACGTTTTCGAACAGCAGGTTTTCCTTGGCCTCCGCGAAGACGCCGGATGAAACGATCAGGTTTTCGCGTAGCGCAGCACTCATTTCCAGTTCCGCGCGCTCGAGCCACGAAGCGAGCGGATCGTCGCTGTCGATGGTCTCGAAGCGGCCGAAATAGGTGCCGCGCAATTCCAGCCCGCGTGGCAGTTTCTTCGCGAAACTTACCTGCCAGGCCGGGCGCAGGCGACGGTAGATGCCGTCCGCCCCACGCAGGAACTCGCCGCCCAGCGCCAGCCCCAGCGTCGAGCCATCCGTGCCGGTATAGGCGAATTCGCCGCGCAGCGTGTATTGCGCCAGCGACAGCGCCACCGGCGGGGACCCCAGTTCTTCGACGGAAACCAAAAGCGCGGAACCCGATGCGCCGATGGCGAACGGACCGACGGTTCGCGTGAGCCGTGCCCCCAGTTGAGCGCGGTTGAGGTCGGGGTCCAACTGTGCCGGCGAGAGCAGGCCGTGCTCGAAACGGGTGGCGCCGACCTTTTCGAAACTGTCGGCGACATCGATGATGAGCGAGGTGGCGTTGCCGAGATCGATGCCGACCTGGCCGGCGGCGCCGACAACCTGTTTCAGCGTCCGCATGCCGAGCGTGAACGGGCCGATGGGCAGGTCGTCGCCCTCGCTGGATGCGCGGTAAGTGAGCGTTCCGCGCAGTTCCAGGCCGGAAGGCAGGCGGCGGAAGGCTTGCGCAGACAGCGCCAGCGCACGGTCGTCCTCAATCGTCACCGTGTCGTGGCGGGTAGCCTGGAATTCCGCGCCGAACCTTGCGTTGGCATCCTCGTCGCCGAACGTCTGTTCGAGCGAGCCACGCAGCAGCGTGTACCAGTCCGGAATGGCGTTGTCGCTGTCCAGCGCGTTGCTGGTCCAGTGCCGCTCGATGCTTGCAGCCGCATGCGGGCCGTCCTGCGCATGGGCGAAGGGCGAGGCGAGGCCGCACAGGAAGAAAAGCCCGGCCGCTGCGGCCTGGCGGGCGGTCGGCTTGCGGGTCATTTCCGGTATCGCGGCCGTGACGGCATGATGGCTTGCCTGCGCGGTTCAAGCCCCTTCCGCCTGCGGGGGTGGCGAGACGGAAGGGGCCGGGGTACACCGCCGTGAAGCGGAAGGAACAGGCTCTCGCCTGCATGACCACTTTCGCACCAATCGCATAAAGTGCTGTTTTATTTATATACAATTCTTGGTTGTATTTAGTTGCACGGGTATGGACGCGCGTCGGACGATTCCCGGCGGGGCGAGGGAACCCAACCGTTCGGCGGCTGTTGTTCTTCGCCAAGAGGGTTTGCGTCATGCTCGAACGGAAGTTCACCGAGATCGCCAACAGGGTCGCCCACGTCGCGGGTCTGCCGCCGACCTTTGCCATTTGCGTGGCCGTGGTCGTGATCTGGGCGGTTAGCGGGCCGATTTTCCACTTTTCGGACACCTGGCAGTTGATCATCAACACCGGCACGACGATCATCACCTTCCTGATGGTGTTCCTGATCCAGAACACGCAGAACCGTGACGGTGCGGCGATCCAGGCCAAGCTCGACGAATTGATCCGGGTCAGCACGGGGCATAACCATTTCATCGGCATCGAGCACCTGACCGAGAGCGAGGTCGAGGAAATTCGCATCAAATGCGAGCAGGCGGCGAAGCGGCATGACGAGGACATCGCCGAGATGGCTGCCCGGAAGGCTGTCTCGCAAAAACGCACGTCGAAAAAGCACGCGGCCTGACGGGCCGGGGCTCTCGTCCTCGCCGCGCGGGTTGACCCTGCCCGCCCGCCTCGCGCATGGTGCCGAACCATGGAGATTTGCGATTGACTGACTGGCTGGACATATTGAAACAGCAAACCGCGGCCGGCGACCAGATGAGCGACACGGTGGCGGCCATGCTGGCCGACCCCGCCATCACCGAAGAGCAGGTAAAGACGCTGTTTGCGGCGCTTGAGCAGCAGGCCGACTTTGTTGAGAAGCTGCGCATGGCGCTGGAAAAATTCGACCACGACTTTCCCGTCATCCAGGCAGCCGAAAGGCTGGAGGAGCGCTATGGCGACCTTGCCGCCGGCGTCGCCGAAAAGCTGAAGGCGCTGCGGGCATCGGCCGGAACGTGACTTCCCGGCACGTGGGGCTGCCTTGCTATTGTCTGACCTGGCGTTCGAACCGCGTGTCGGGAATGAACCAGATGGCTGCCACCAGCACGTAGAAAGCGGCCCCAAGCCACTGGTTCACAAAGGAAAGCGAGATCCCGGCGATATAGAAGACGATCGAGATCTTCCCTTTGATGTCCTTGCCTATCGCTCGGGAAAAGGTGGCGTGGGAACCATGCAGCCGGCGCAACTGGATCACGAGGATCAGATAAGCGATGGCGCATAGAAGCAGGATGAAGCCGTAAACGGCGACGGGTGCGGGCGCGAAATGATTTTCGCCCATGAAAGCCGTCGAGATGGGCATCAGCGACAACCAGAACAGCAAGTGCAGGTTGGCCCAGAGTACGGGGCCGTCGACCCTCTCCACCGTGTGGAACATATTGTGCAGGTTGTTCCAGTAGATGCCGACATAGACGAAGGACAGGATGTAGCTGAAGAAAGCCGGCCACATCGGCAGCAGGGCGGAAAACGTTTCGCCATGCGGAACCTTCAGTTCCAGCACCATGATGGTGATGATGATGGCGACGACGCCATCGGTAAACGCCTCGACCCGTCCCTTGCCCATATGCATCCTCCCGTTTCGCGCGCAATTTCCCGTCGCCACGCCCTGCCACGCAGTCTGGCTGTTGTCAAAAAGCTTCCTGCCACGGAGGAAGAAGTCGGGAAGCGGGGCGCGAGGCCGAGCCTTCCTAAAGTAAAATACGTGGCGCGACTTCCGCGCCCCGCCGGCGTTTCTGTTTCCGCCCGGTCCGCTACACTTTTCGGCAATCGGGCCGAAAGCTTGTGTG
>JBARYG010000172.1:0-97693 GCA_049647745.1 Mesorhizobium sp. | reverse complement strand
GTGCGGCGCTCCGCGGCCACGGCGGGGGGCGTCTTGCTCCGCTTCGTCCACCACGACCGTCGACAGATCGCCATCGTGCCATTCGATCTTCTGGCCAATCAGCTTTTCGATCGCGTCGATATATTTGGTGTCGGATCTGGTGGCGATGGTGAAGGACTTGCCGGAACGGCCGGCGCGGCCGGTACGGCCGATGCGGTGAACGTAGTCTTCGGCATGGATCGGCACATCGTAATTGAAGACGTGGCTGACGTCGGGGATGTCGAGACCGCGCGCCGCGACGTCGGAAGCGACTAGCAGTTTCAGCTTGCCGTCGCGGAAACTGGCGAGCATCTGCATGCGCGCTCGCTGGTCCATGTCGCCATGCAGCGCACCGGCATCGAACTCATACTTGGTCAGCGAACGGAACAGTTCGGCTACCTCGACCTTGCGGTTGCAGAAGATGATCGCGTTCTTCAGGTCGTCGGCCTCGGCCTTGATGAGATTTCGCAGCACTTCGCGCTTGTCCCATGGCTTGGGAGCCGACTTCACCAGCCGCTGGGTGATGTTGGTGGCCGTGCTGGCGGCTTTCGAAACTTCGACCCGCACCGGCGCTTGCAGGAACTGCTCTGTGAGCTTCGTAATTTCCGGCGGCATGGTAGCCGAGAAGAACAGCGTCTGGCGGGTAAAGGGAATCAGTTTGCAGATACGCTCGATATCGGGAATGAAACCCATGTCGAGCATACGATCAGCCTCGTCGATGACGAGAATTTCCACTCCGGTCAACAAAAGCTTGCCGCGCTCGAAATGGTCCAGCATGCGGCCGGGCGTCGCGATCAGCACATCGGCGCCGCGCTCGAGCTTCTTTTCCTGCTCGTCGAACGATACGCCGCCGATCAGCAGAGCGATGTTGAGCTTGTGGTTCTTGCCGTAGCGGATGAAGTTTTCTTCCACCTGAGCGGCCAGTTCGCGGGTCGGCTCAAGGATGAGCGTGCGCGGCATGCGTGCCCGCGCGCGACCCTTTTCGAGGCGTGTGATCATCGGCAGCACGAACGCTGCCGTCTTGCCGGTGCCGGTCTGGGCGATACCCAGCACGTCCTTGCCGAGCAGCGCATGTGGAATAGCGCCTGCCTGGATCGGCGTCGGCTTGGTGTAGCCGGCATCGGTGACTGCGGAAAGGACCTTCGGCGAAAGGCCTAGGTCTGCAAAACTCAACGCTTCTTGAGCGGTTTGGCTGTCTGAGGACAATGGTGGCTGTCTTTGGCTGGTTCGGGGAGCGCGGAAGCTTCTGCCGCGGCAAGCGCCTCGCGCCTGCGGTACTATGTTTCGCGATAGGCGCAAGCCCGCGATTTGTCAACACAAACGGGCCGCGATCAGCCGATTGTGACAGTGTAACCTTAATCGCGATGCTTAATGCGATGCCGCAATCTTCAATAGCGGAATTGTTCGGACAGGATGCGTTCGTTCCAGGAATGGCTGGGGTCGAACAGTAGCGTGGCGGTGACGGTAGTCGATTCACGCACGGTCACCGTCGTCACGCCCTTCACCTCGGTATGGTCGGCGGCAGCGTTCACCGGGCGTTTTTCTGCCTCCAATATGTCGAAACGTACCACCGCCTTGTCCGACAAAAGCGCGCCGCGCCAGTTGCGCGGGCGAAAGGGGCTGACCGGCGTCAGTGCCAGCAGCGGGGCGTCCAGCGGCAGGATAGGGCCGTGGGCAGAAAGATTATAGGCGGTCGAACCGGGCGGCGTCGCTATCATGACGCCGTCGCAGCTCAACTCCTCCAGCCTGACCTGGTCGTCCACCGTGATGCGGATCTTCGCGGTCTGGTACGACTGTCGCCACAATGCGACCTCGTTGATGGCTAGCGCCGAAACGGTGGTCCCCTCGGCCGTCACCGCGTGCATTTCCAGCGGACGAATGGTTTCCGGCAGGGCCGCGGCAATGCGCTCGGGCAGGCCACCGGCCCGATATTCGTTCATCAGGAAGCCGATGGTGCCACGGTTCATGCCGTAGACCTTCTTGCCGGTGCCCATTGTGTCGCGCAGGGTCTGCAACAAGAAGCCGTCGCCGCCCAGGGCCACGACGATATCTGCTTCCCCCATGGGCGTTTGCCCGTATCGTTTCGACAGGCTTTCGAGCGCGGTCCTGGCGTCAGGGGTGTCGGAGGAGATGAAGGCGAAACGGCTGGCGCTTTTATTGCTCATAGCTTCCGGTTTGCGAGGATAGGCAACGCTGTTGGTCGGCGTAGCATGGGGCAGGGTTTCTGCAAAGGGAAGGTCGTGCATTCGTATTCCATGTCGCGCGGGTGTCTAACGTGATTGTTAAGAAACGGCTTAATTTCTCGTAAATCGGTGGTCCTTATGGTATCGTGCAACGGGTGGCGTGGGGCTGGCCAATCGAGACCGTCTCTTGCCTGTGTTCCGTATGCTGATTGTTTTCTTGATCCTGGGAAGTTTTGCGCTTGTTTTTGCTGAACTGGTACGCCGGTCGGACGAAATGAGTATCAGGCCGATGCCCACCGCCTCGCGCTGCGGCGATAGCGTCGGCTCGCCATGTCCGACGCAGCGTATGCTGTAGTGCCGAAGGGAAGGACATATCGTTGTCCGCCCCTGTTCCGCCGTATTGGCTGGCCAGTGAATTGACGGGGCTTGCAAGGAGAGGACTTCCACAATGAAACTGCACAAAACCATAGGCGTTGTCGCCGCACTCCTGACTATCGCACTGGCTGGCTGCGCCCAGACAGAAGGACAGCAACGCGCCGGAACGGGCGCGCTGATCGGCGGCGCGGGTGGCGCGCTTGTCGGACAGGCGATTGGCGGCAATACGAAAAGCACCGTCATCGGGGCGGCCAGCGGCGCGCTGCTGGGCGCTGTTGTAGGCTCGGCCACGACGCCGCAGCAACCGCGAGGCGAGCAGATGTGCCGGTACCGGGCGAATGACGGTCGTATCTTCACCGCGCCGTGCGACGATCGCTACTACAACGGCAATTATTGATTTTTTCAACCGGCCTGGCGCCGTTGCGCCGGGCCGGTTTGTCAATAAAACTACCGACAGCCATCGCCATGATGGGGACGGGGAGGCTGGGCTGGTTTGGCTGCCCGACTAAAGCCGCCACGGTTGCGGGAGCGAATCTTTTGCCCCTGCTGATTTAAAAATCCGCACACATCCGATCGAGCTTTCGTGGCGCGCTTTGCATGGTCACGGCACGGTGTTGCCGGCATGCCATGTCGTACCAGCCGGCAACCCGCCATATATGAAAATACTATATCGGGCGGCCGTGGGCACGCTCGAAAACATATGCGGCCTTGGCCATTTTCCAACCCTCAATGAGCAATTTCGGTACGCCTGTCCCGTCCGGGCGGCGTGTCGAGCCTTATCGGAGGTGGCAATGCTCGACGTGATCATGCTGGCGATCGGTTTCGGTTTCTTCGCGCTTCTGGTCGGCTACGGGCTGGCCTGCGACTGGCTTTGAAGGGGGTTGCGATGCTTTTCGATTACGCGCTGGGCGGCCTGACCACCGCGCTTATCCTCGTCTACCTGATCTATGCGCTTATCCGCCCCGAGCGGTTCTGAGGATTTTTCGATGACCCTCAATGGATGGATACAGATCGCAATCTTCTGCGTCATCGTGGTGGCGCTGGTGAAGCCGCTCGGCTGGTACATGACGCGGGTGTTCGAAGGCGAGCGCACATTGCTTTCGCCGATGCTGCGCCCGGTGGAGCGACTGCTCTATGCGGGCGGCGGCCTCGACGAACGGCAGGAGCAGGGCTGGTTCACCTATGCGGTGGCGATGCTGTTCTTCAACGCCGCCGGCTTCGCCCTCCTGTTCCTGCTCCAGCGCCTGCAGGGCGCGCTGCCGCTCAACCCGATGGCGCTCGGCGACGTGACGCCGGATTCGGCTTTCAATACCGCCGTCAGCTTTGTCACCAATACCAACTGGCAGGGTTATGCCGGCGAAAGCACCATGGCCTATCTGGTGCAGATGGCCGGCCTGACGGTGCAGAATTTCGTATCGGCAGCCACCGGCATTGCCATTGCCATGGCGCTGATCCGAGGCTTTTCGCGCGCCTCCGTCAAGACGGTCGGCAATTTCTGGGTCGATCTTGTGCGCGCGACGCTTTACGTCCTGTTGCCGCTCTCTCTGATTTGCGCATTGTTCTACGTGTTCGAAGGCGTGCCGCAGACACTGGCCGCTTATGTCGACGCGACGACGCTGGAAGGCGGCAAGCAAACCATCGCGGTCGGCCCCGTTGCCTCGCAGCTTGCGATCAAAATGCTTGGCACCAATGGCGGCGGCTTTTTCAACGCCAACTCCGCGCATCCGTTCGAAAACCCGAACGCGATCACCAATCTCGTGCAGATGGTGTCGATCTTCGCCATCGGGGCTGCGCTCACCAATGTCTTCGGTCGCATGGTCGGCGACCAGCGGCAGGGCTGGGCCATCTTCTCGGCCATGGGCATCCTGTTCATCGCCGGCGTGGTGATCACCTATTGGGCCGAAGCTGCTGGCAATCCGCTCATCCATGCGCTTGGCATTGACGGCGGCAACATGGAAGGCAAGGAGGTGCGTTTCGGCGCAGCGCTTTCGGCACTGTTCGCGGTCGTCACCACCGCTGCCTCCTGCGGCGCGGTCAACGCCATGCACGACAGCTTCATGCCGCTGGGCGGCATGGTCCCGCTGATCAACATGCAGCTCGGCGAGGTCATCATCGGCGGCGTCGGCGCGGGCCTCTACGGCATCCTGCTTTTCGTCATCCAGGCGATCTTCATCGCTGGCCTGATGGTTGGCCGTACCCCTGAATATCTGGGCAAGAAGATCGAGGCGAAAGAGGTCAAGATGACCATGCTGGCCATTCTGTCGCTGCCGCTGGCGATGCTCGGCTTTACCGCCATGACTGCCGTGCTGCCGGTAGGCCTCGCCTCGCTGGCCAATACCGGGCCGCACGGCTTCTCGGAAATCCTCTACGCCTATACGTCGAGCGCCGCCAACAACGGCAGTGCGTTTGCCGGGCTTTCGGCCAACACGCTTTGGTACAACGTGACGACCGGCCTCGCTATGCTGATGGGTAGGTTCCTCATCATCATACCGGTACTGGCGATTGCCGGCTCGCTCGCTGCCAAGAAGACGGTGCCGGCGTCCGTCGGCACGCTGCCGACCCATGGTGGCCTGTTCATCGGGCTATTGGTCGGCGTCGTGCTCATTGTCGGCGGCCTTACCTTCCTGCCTGCGCTCGCGCTTGGCCCCATCGCCGAGCATCTGGCGATGCTCGGCGGGCAATCGTTCTGAAATCCCGGCATTTCTTCAGGAAGAAATATCATGGCACGCACTGCCCAGATCGATCTTTTCTCCGGCAATATCCTGTGGCCGGCAATGGGCTCGGCCTTTGCCAAGCTCGACCCGCGCGTCCAGTTCCGCAACCCGGTCATGTTTGTGGTCGAGGCGGTGGCCATCTTGACCACCGTGCTTTTTGCGCGCGACCTGGCGATGGGGCGCGATGGTCTGGGCTTTTCGTTCCAGATCATTCTATGGCTGTGGTTCACGCTGCTGTTCGCCAATTTTGCCGAGGCGGTCGCTGAAGGGCGTGGCAAGGCGCAGGCCGACGCGCTGCGCAGGACACGCACCGAAACCGATGCTAAACTTTTGTCGCCTGACGGTCGCGAGACTTATAAATTGGTGCCGGCGACCAGCCTCAAGGTCGGGGATGTCGTGGTGGTGGAGGCTGGTGAGATCATCCCCTCCGACGGCGAAGTGATCGAGGGGGTCGCTTCCGTAAACGAAGCCGCGATCACGGGCGAATCCGCACCAGTCATCCGCGAATCGGGCGGCGACCGTTCCGCCGTCACCGGCGGCACGCAGGTGCTGTCCGACCAGATCAAGGTGCGTATCACGGCAGCGGCTGGCTCGACCTTCCTCGATCGCATGATCGGGCTGGTCGAGGGAGCGCAGCGGCAGAAGACACCGAACGAGATCGCGCTCAACATCCTGCTTGCCGGCATGACGCTGACCTTCGTGCTGGCCGTTGCTACCATTCCGAGCTTCGCTTCCTATGCGGGCGGGAAAATTCCGATCATCGTGTTGGTCGCGCTGTTCGTCACGCTCATTCCGACCACGATCGGCGCGCTTTTGTCGGCCATCGGCATCGCCGGCATGGACCGGCTGGTGCGCTTCAACGTGCTGGCCATGTCCGGCCGGGCGGTGGAGGCGGCGGGCGACGTAGATACGCTGCTGCTCGACAAGACCGGTACGATCACGCTCGGCAACCGGCAGGCAACCGAATTCTTGGCCGTGCACGGCGTCGACGAGCGCGAGCTTGCGGACGCGGCGCAACTTGCCTCGCTGGCCGACGAAACGCCCGAGGGCCGTTCCATCGTGGTGCTGGCCAAGGAGAAATACGGCATTCGCGGGCGCGACGTGGGTCAGTTGCATGCGCATTTCGTGCCGTTTACCGCGCAGACGCGCATGAGCGGCGTAGACATGGATGGCAGCGCTATCCGCAAGGGCGCGATCGACGCCGTTCTTGCCCATGTCGGCGCCATCGGGGCCTTGCGTCCGGGGGTGAATGCGGAGAGCGCGAGGGAGTTGCAGGCGATCGCCGAGCGCATTGCCAAGACCGGCGGTACGCCGCTCGCCGTGACCCGCGACGGTCGCCTGCTTGGCGTCGTACATCTGAAAGACGTGGTCAAGGGCGGCATCCGCGAGCGTTTTGCCGAGCTTCGACGCATGGGCATCCGCACCGTCATGATCACGGGCGACAATCCGATGACGGCGGCTGCGATTGCGGCCGAAGCCGGTGTCGACGATTTTCTTGCCCAGGCCACGCCGGAGGCAAAGTTGCAACTCATCCGCGACGAGCAGGCCAAGGGCAAGCTTGTCGCCATGTGCGGCGATGGCACCAACGATGCGCCGGCGCTGGCGCAAGCCGATGTCGGCGTTGCCATGAATACCGGCACGATGGCCGCGCGCGAGGCCGGCAATATGGTCGACCTCGACAGCGATCCGACGAAGCTCATCGAAGTTGTCGAGATCGGCAAGCAGCTTCTGATGACGCGCGGCTCGCTTACCACCTTTTCCATCGCCAACGACGTCGCCAAGTATTTCGCGATCATCCCAGCCATGTTCGTTGCCTTCTATCCGCAGCTTCAGGCTCTCAACCTGATGGGGTTGAAAACGCCGGAAAGCGCTATCCTGTCGGCCATCGTCTTCAATGCGCTGGTCATCGTAGCGCTGATCCCGCTGGCGCTGAAAGGCGTCAGATACCGGGCCATCGGGGCCGGCGCGCTGCTGCGGCGCAACCTGCTCGTCTACGGCCTTGGCGGCCTCATCGTGCCGTTCGTCGGCATCAAGGCGATCGACTTTGTCATCACGGCGCTCGGCCTTGCATAGGAGTGAAATGAGATGCTCGCACAGCTTCGTCCTGCCCTGTTCATGATCGTCGCCCTCGCGCTCATCACCGGCATTGCCTATCCCTTCGCGGTCACCGGTATTGCCCAGGCGGTGTTTCCCGCGCAGGCCAATGGCAGCCTGATCGAGCGGGACGGTCACGTGATCGGTTCGGAGCTTATCGGTCAGTCCTTCACCGGTGATCGCTACTTCCATCCGCGCCCCTCGGCAGCCGGCAACGGCTATGATGCGACTGCCTCCGGCGGCTCCAATCTCGGCCCGACCAGCGCCAAGCTGATCGAGCGGGTGAAGACCGAGGCAACGGTACTGAAAAGCCAGAACCCGGATGCCGCTGTGCCGATTGACCTTGTAACGACATCGGCAAGCGGGCTCGACCCGGACATTTCGCCGGCAGCCGCGCTGTTTCAGGTGCCGCGCGTCGCCAGGGCGCGCGGGCTTACGCAGGAGCGGGTACAAGAAATCGTCTCGGCTCACACGGAAGATCGCGCCATGGGGCTGTTTGGCGAGCAGCACGTCAACGTGCTGCTGCTGAACCTCGCGCTTGATGCCGAAAAGCCGCAGTAATGCACGCAATTCGGGCATCCCAGTAAGCTGCCGGGTACGGCGGGAGGCACTGTTACCGCCACATTCCTCGGGATAGACTGACGTCACCGATGGCCGAACAGATCACCAAGGACAAGCGTCCTTCCCCTGAAGCGCTTCTTGAGCAGGCGTCGTTGGAAACGCGCGGTCATCTCAAGGTTTTCCTGGGCGCCGCCCCCGGCGTCGGCAAGACCTACGAAATGCTGCTCAGCGCCGCCGCGCTGCGGCGTGCCGGCACCGACGTGGTCATCGGCCTTGTCGAAACGCATGGGCGCCGGGAGACCGAAGCGCTGGTCAAGGGCTTCGAGATCGTCCCGCGCAAGCGCTTGGACTACAAGGCGCGCGCGCACGACGAAATGGACCTCGACGCGATCCTCGAGCGCGCGCCGCAACTGGTGCTGGTGGACGAGCTGGCGCACAGCAACGAGCCGGGAAGCCGCCACCCCAAGCGCTATATGGATGTCGAGGACCTGCTGGCTGCGGGCATCGACGTCTATACCACCGTCAATATCCAGCACCTGGAAAGCCTCAACGACGTGGTGGCGCAGATCACCCATATCCGCGTACGCGAGACGGTGCCAGACGCCTTCATCGACCGTGCGGATGAAATCGAGGTCATCGACCTTACCCCCGGCGACCTCATCCAGCGGCTGAAGGAAGGCAAGGTTTACGTTCCAAACACGGCCGAGCGGGCTCTGACGCACTATTTTTCGCCGGGTAACCTGACGGCCTTGCGGGAACTGGCGCTGCGGCGCACCGCCCAGCGGGTCGATCAGCAGCTTCTGACTCACATGCAGGCGCATGCGATTTCAGGGCCGTGGACGGCGGGTGACCGGTTGCTGGTCGTCGTCAACGAGCATCCCAAGGCGCTCTCGCTGGTTCGCTATGCGCGGCGCATGGCGGAGCGGCTGCGGGCTCCATGGACGGCGCTCTATGTCGAAACGCCCCGTGCGCTTCGCCTGACCGAGGTCGAGCGCGACCGCATCGCCGATGCGTTGCGGCTGACTGAAAAGCTCGGTGGTCAGGCCGCCACCATTCCCGGCAGCGAACTGGCGAAGGAAATCATGAATTATGCCGGGACCAACAATTTCAGCCATGTGGTGATCGGCAAGAGCCAGCGTTCCCGTCTGCATGAAATGCTGTTCGGATCGATCACGTCCGAGATCGTCCGGCGCGCCGGCAATGTCGCGGTGCATGTGATTTCGGGCGACGAACGCGAAAGCTCGCCAAAAGCCATCGCTACGCGTAGCGTGTCGGCAGGCATCGAGCCCATACCCTATCTGGCCAGTGCTGCCTTTGTGGCCGTTGCGCTCGGCTTCGGCATTTTCCTGGCGCGGTTTCTCGACGTGCAGAACGTCGCCCTGGTGTTCCTGACGGCGGTGCTGGTCAGCGCCGTCGCCTATGGCCTGTGGCCCGCTCTGCTCGCCAGCGCGCTCAGCGTTCTTGCCTTCAACTATTTCCTCCTGCCGCCTTACTACACGCTGACGATCAGCAACCCTGAAAACGTCGTCGCGCTGTTTTTCTTTCTCGTGGTGGCGCTGATCGCCAGCAATCTTACCGCCAGTGTCCGCAGTCAGGCGCTGGTGGCGCGCCGCCGCGCCAAGACCACCGAGGATCTCTATCTGTTCAGCCGCAAGCTTGGCAGCATCGCCTCGCTGGACGACCTGCTGTGGGCGACCGCCTCGCAGGTGGCCTCGATGCTCAGGGTTCGGGTGGTCCTTTTCCTCCCCGAAGACGGGTCGATCGTCCTGAAGGCGGCATGGCCACCGGAAGACGTGGCCGAAGAGGCCGATCTTGCGGCCGCCAAATGGTCGTGGGAGAACAACCGGCCGGCGGGACGCGGTTCGGATACGCTGCCCGGTGCGCAACGGTTGTTCCTGCCGATGCGGACGGGACGCGGCCCGGTCGCCGTCATCGGAATCGACACCGACAAGGCGGGGCCTATCCTGACTCCCGACCAGCGCCGGCTGCTCGACGCGCTCGCCGATCAGGCCGCCCTTGCCATCGAGCGGATAAATCTCGCGGAAGACGTCGATGTCGCCAAACGCGCCGCCGAGCGCGATCAACTGCGCTCGGCGCTGCTGACCTCGATCTCGCACGATCTACGCACGCCACTGGCCTCGATCCTTGGGGCGGCCAGCAGCCTTCAGACCTTGAAGGGCTTCGACGCGGCCGACCGCGAGGAACTTCTGGCGACGATCCAGGAGGAGGCGGAACGGCTCAACCGGTTCATTGCCAACCTGCTCGACATGACGCGGCTGGAGTCGGGTGCCATCCAGCCGAACATGGAACTCCTCGACGTCGGTGAGGTGGTGGGAAGCGTGTTGCGGCGCGCCGAGAAAATCCTCTCCGGCCACAAGATCGAGACCGAGATTGCCGGCAACCTTCCCATGCTGCGCCTCGATCCGGTTCTGTTTGAGCAGGTCCTGTTCAACCTCCTCGACAACGCGGCCAAATATTCCCCTTCGTCCACCACCGTCCGTCTTCAAAGCTGGGTTGACGGCGACAAGGTCCGGGTTCGTATTGTCGACGAGGGCGACGGCATTCCGGCCGAGGAACTGGACCGCATCTTCGACAAGTTCTACCGCGTCAGGAAGGTCGATCGCCAGCGCGCCGGCACCGGGCTCGGGCTTGCCATATGCCGCGGATTCGTCGAAGCCATGGGCGGCACGATAGAGGCCGGCAATCGCCCTGATCGGCCAGGTGCTGTCTTCGCCATCTCGTTTCCGGTCCCGGAATCAGAAAGCAAGGAAACAGAAACGGGGCGATGAGCGCGAGCATGACAAGAATCTTGGTCGTTGACGATGAGCCGCCGATCCGGAGGCTGTTACGCACGAGCCTCGCATCGCAGGGCTTCCAGATTGTCGAGGCGGCGACGGGCCGCGAGGCGCTGGACGAAGTTGAACAGGCTCCGCCGGACCTGATCGTCCTCGACCTTGGCTTGCCGGACATGCAGGGCCAGGAGGTGATCCGGCTGCTTCGCGAGCAGGGTTCGGCGGTGCCGATCGTGGTGCTGTCGAGCCGGACGGACGAGACCGGCAAAGTCGAGGCGCTCGATCTCGGCGCCGACGATTACGTTACCAAGCCGTTCGGGACCGACGAATTGCTGGCCCGCATCCGCGCCGCCTTGCGGCATCGTCTGCAGCAGCAGGGCGAGCGTCCGGTGTTTTCTAGTGGCGACCTGTCGGTCGATCTCGTGCGGCGCATCGTGCGCGTGCGCGACGCCGAGGTGAAACTGTCGCCGAAGGAATACGACATACTGCGCATGCTTGTGGCGCATGCCGGAAAAGTCCTTACCCACCGCATGCTGATGAGCGAAGTCTGGGGCGGCGAGACGGATATCCAATATCTGCGAATCTACGTCCGCCAGCTTCGGCAGAAGATCGAGGCAGATCCCGAGCGTCCACGGCACATCATCACCGAGACGGGCGTCGGCTACCGGCTGAGAGCGGATTGATCCGCAGGGCAGACCTGCTTTCGCTATTTGCGCAAACGGGAACTGCCCGTAGCGGGCAAATTCGCGTTCCAGCCGATCCTTCCAATAGAGCGGTCGCCCGGCAGGCGTCGATCACGACTGGCCGGCGCTAGGGCGGGGGGCTTGGGGTTCGCGCCGGCCAGGCGGTGTTCCTTGCGGTTCGCCGCGTCGGGAGAATGACATAGGCGCGGATTGGCGCCACTGCACAATTTGGCGGCTGGCATTCCACCAAAGCACGATGCGCGGTGGCCTTTCGATGCGCATCTGCTCGCAGAAACAGGGGCGCCTCAGGCTCCGTTGGCCGGTCCGGCTGCACGTCGGAGCCGCAAGTGAAGAAAACCGGCGTGTGGGAGAAAAAATGGTGCCCCCGGACGGGATCGAACCGCCGACCTTCGGTTTACAAAACCGCTGCTCTACCAGCTGAGCTACAAGGGCACGGCGCTCCCGTTAGCATAATTGCCGCGCCAGTAAAGTCCAAACTCCTTTCGCGGTTGCCGGTCATGGCGTTTCCATGCCGCCGATCATGACCGTCACCTGCGCTGCCGCGTCGCGCACCATCGGGCCTATGCGGGCGACGCGCTCCGGCGTCACCCTGACGGTCGGGCCCGACACCGAGACGCCGCCGATCGGCTCGCCGAATTCGTTGAAGATGGCGGCGGCCACGCAGCGCATACCGAGATTGCGTTCCTCGTCGTCGACCGACCAGCCGCGCGCCTTGATGGCGGCGAGGTCGTTACGCAGTATGGGCAGGGTAGAGAGCGTCTTTTCCGTGAACGCTTCCAGCCCCGCCCGGCGGATGATCGCGTCGACACGTTCGCTGTCGAGGTGGGCGAGGATCGCCTTGCCGATGCCGGAGGCGTGGAAAGCCGTGCGCGTGCCGGGGCGGAAGAAGGCGCGGATCGCCTGATGCGTCTCGACCTGGCTGACGAAGACCACGCAATCGTCTTCGGCGACGCCGAGATTGGCCGTCTCGCCGGTCACTTCCATCAATTCCTGCATGACGGTGCGGGCGCGGTCGACAAGCTTGCGGCGGCGCAGGAACGCGGAACCCATGCGGTAGGTTTCGACGCCGATCGACCAGAGCTGGTCGGTCTTGTCGAATTCGACCATGCCGTGGTTTTCCAGTGTGGTCAGCATGCGATAGGCGGTGGAGGCGGGGAGACCGGATGCTTCGGCGACTTCGCTGAGCGACAGGCCCGAACCCTCGGCGACGATGGCCAGAATGCGCAAACCCCGGTCCAGCGACTGGACGGTGCCGGCCTCGGCCGGGCCGTTGAAGGCGCGAGGGCGGCCGCGCTGCCGCTTTTCGATTGGTTCCATGTCCGGATTGTCCCCGGTTTACCTGTCGATGCAATAAAAAAGTTTTTCATAAGCTGCGAAATCCACTTTCCTGAAAAACGGATTCGGGAGCTAAAACAGGTCTTTGCATGATTCTTATTATAATGAAAAAATATTCTGAAAAAATTGAAAAATGGCTGAGCCGCTGGCAGGATCGCTCCATCAAATGACAATTCCCGATGGAGGGTTCGAAAATGGCCAGGATGCGTGCTGTCGACGCTGCGGTTCTTGTTCTCGAAAAGGAAGGCATTTCGACTGCGTTCGGGGTGCCCGGTGCCGCGATCAACCCGCTTTACTCGGCGTTGAAGGCGCGGGGCTCGATCCGCCATATACTGGCGCGCCATGTCGAGGCTGCCTCGCACATGGCGGAGGGCTACACGCGGGCCAGGGCCGGCAATATCGGCCTTTGCGTCGGCACCTCGGGGCCGGCTGGCACCGACATGATCACCGGCCTTTATTCCGCTTCGGCGGATTCCATTCCGATCCTGTGCATCACCGGGCAGGCGCCGCGTGCGCGGCTTACCAAGGAAGACTTTCAGGCCGTCGATATTGCCGCGATCGCTTCGCCGGTCGCCAAATGGGCGGTCACGGTCATGGAGCCTTATCTGGTTCCGATGGTGCTGCAAAAGGCGTTTCACCTGATGCGTTCCTCGCGGCCGGGTCCGGTGCTGGTCGATCTGCCGGTGGATGTGCAGCTTGCCGAAATCGATTTCGACATCGATGCTTACGAGCCGCTGCCCGCCTTCAAGCCGGCGATGACGCATGCCCAGGCCGAGAAGGCGCTGGCGATGCTCAATGCGTCGGAAAAGCCGCTGATCGTCGCCGGCGGCGGTATCATCAATGCCGATGCCTCCGATCTGCTGATCGAGTTTGCCGAAATCACCGGCGTGCCGGTCATCCCGACTCTGATGGGGTGGGGAACGATCCCGGACGACCATCGCCTGATGGCCGGCATGTGCGGATTGCAGACGGCGCACCGTTACGGCAACGCCACCATGCTGGAGGCTGATTTCGTCTTCGGCATAGGCAACCGCTGGGCCAACCGCCATACGGGTTCGATCAATGTCTATACGAGGGGGAAGAAGTTCGTTCATGTGGATATCGAGCCGACGCAGATCGGCCGGGTTTTCGCGCCGGACCTCGGCATCGTTTCCGATGCGGGCGCGGCGCTGAAAATGCTGCTCGACGTCGCCACCGAATGGAAGACGGCGGGCAGACTGCGCGACTGGTCGGGCTGGGCGAAGGAATGCCAGGCGCGCAAGAAGACCATGAAGCGCAAGACGCATTTCGATCAGGTGCCGCTGAAACCGCAGCGTGTCTATGAGGAGATGAACAAAGCGTTCCCGCGCGATACGACCTATGTGTCGACCATCGGCCTAAGCCAAATAGCCGGCGCGCAGTTCCTGCATGTCTACAAGCCGCGCAACTGGATCAATTGCGGGCAGGCGGGGCCGCTCGGCTGGACGCTGCCGGCAGCCCTTGGAGTGCGCGCCGCCCGCCCGGATGCCACCATCGTGGCCCTTTCCGGCGACTATGATTTCCAGTTCCTGATCGAGGAACTGGCCGCGGGCGCGCAGCACAAGCTGCCCTACATCCATGTTGTCGTGAACAACGCTTATCTTGGCCTGATCCGACAGTCTCAGCGCGGTTTTTCAATGGATTACGAGGTTTCTCTCGGGTTTGAGAACCAGAACCGCGAGGAAGGTTCAGAGGCAGGCTACGGCGTCGATCATGTCGCAGTTGCCGAGGCGATGGGCTGCAAGGCGGTGCGGGTGCGCAAGCCGGAGGAGTTTGCCGGCGCGTTCCGCGAGGCCGAGCGGCTGATGCGGGAGTTCTCCGTTCCGGTGGTGCTCGAATTCATCCTTGAGCGCGTCACCAATATTTCCATGGGCACCGAGATCGACAACATCACCGAATTCGAGGACCTTGCCGAAAAGAACGAGGACGCACCGACCGCCATCGTCATGCTTGACTGAAGGAGACAAAGAAAATGCCGCGTTTTTCTGCCAACCTGTCCATGTTGTTTACCGAGCACGATTTCCTCGACCGCTTCGACGCGGCGGCGGCGGCCGGCTTCAAAGGGGTTGAATATCTTGGCCCCTACGATCACGCACCGGATGCGGTAGCGGCGTGGTTGCGTAAGAACGGCCTTAGCCAGGTGCTGTTCAACCTGCCGTCGGGCAATTGGGCCGGCGGCGAGCGTGGCATTGCCGTGCTTCCGGACCGGGTCGAAGAGTTTCGCGCGAGCGTGGATACCGCCATCACCTACGCCAAGGCATTGGGGTGCGGCCAGGTGAACTGCCTGGCCGGCATCGCGCCGACGGGCGTTGAGTCTGGCAAGGTCGAGGCCGTATTCGTCGAGAATTTGAAATTCGCCGCCGACAAACTGGAAAAGGCCGGGGTAAAGCTTTTGATCGAGGCGATCAACACACGCGATATTCCGGGCTTTTTCCTCAATAACACGAAGCAGGCGCTCGCGATCATCGACCGTGTCGGCTCGAGCAATCTCTATTTCCAGTACGACATCTATCACATGCAGATCATGGAGGGGGATCTCGCCCGTACCATAGAGGCGAATCTGCCGCGCATCGCGCACCTGCAATTGGCAGACAATCCTGGCCGTCACGAGCCGGGTACGGGCGAGATCAGCTATCCCTTCCTTTACGAATTGATCGACCGCATCGGCTACGCAGGCTGGGTCGGTGCCGAATACAAGCCGAAAGCCGGCACCGAGGCCGGGCTGGGCTGGTTCAGGGAATTTGCCGGGAAGGGAAGCGTCGCGGCTTGAGCGGCGGCGTGCAATCGTTTGGAAGGACGAAAAATGGAAACCATTGGCTTCATCGGGCTTGGCATCATGGGCGCGCCGATGGCGGGGCACTTACTGGATGCCGGGTATAGTGTCGTCAGCAGCGACCATCGCAGCAAGCCACCGGCCGAACTGGTAGCCAAAGGCCTGAAGACCGTTTCGGGCCACGCGGCCGTAGCCCAGGCTGCCGATATCGTCATCACGATGGTGCCGGATACGCCGCAGGTGGCCGAAGTACTGTTTGGCGACAACGGCGTGGCCTCGGGGTTGTCGAAGGGCAAGCTCGTCATCGACATGTCGTCGATTTCGCCGATCGCGACGAAGGAATTCGCCAGGAAGATCAACGAACTCGGCTGCGACTATCTCGATGCGCCGGTCTCCGGCGGCGAGGTGGGCGCCAAGGCTGCCTCGTTGACGATCATGGTTGGTGGCGAGGAAAGGGCGTTCGCTCGGGCGAGGCCGATTTTCGACAAGATGGGCAAGAACGTCACGCTGGTCGGTGGCAACAGCGTTGGCCAGACCACCAAGGTGGCAAACCAGATCGTCGTGGCGCTAACCATCGAGGCGGTGGCTGAAGCGCTGGTCTTTGCCTCGAAAGCGGGTGCCGATCCGGCGAAAGTTAGGCAGGCGCTGATGGGCGGGCTCGCCTCTTCGCGTATTCTTGAGGTACATGGCGAGCGAATGATCAAGCGCACCTTCGCGCCGGGTTTCCGCATCGAACTGCACCAGAAAGATCTCAATCTGGCGCTGGAGGGGGCAAGGTCGCTGGGCGTGTCGCTGCCGAACACCTCGACCACGCAACAATTGTTCAACTCCTGTGCGGCCAATGACGGTGCGAAGGAGGATCACTCCGCGCTGGTGCGGGCGCTGGAGCGCATGGCGAACCACGAAGTGGCCGGCTGATCCTTCACCGATACAAGAAGGCCCGCCGCGTGACGCGGCGGGCCTTTTTTGTTTCTTACGCGCCTTCGACGGCTGCGAATCCTTCGAATTGCGGATGGCCGAACATCGTCAGCTTGCTGGTGCCGGCGTTCTTGTGGGAGGCGCGGAAATTCTCGGATTTCGTCCAGGCGACGAAATCATCCTGGCTTTCCCACACGGTATGCGAGGCAAACAGCGTATAGCCTTTTTCTTCGTCGAAAGCGCTGCGCAGCAGGTGGAATTGCCGGAAACCCTTCATTTCCGAAAGCGTCGATTTGCGGTTTTTCCACACGTTCTCGAAAGTCTCCTCCTGACCCGGCTTTACCTGAAAACGGTTCATCGCGATGTACATGGCATTCCTTTCTAGTTGCCTGTGGATTGGATCGATCAGAAGGGCCCGATCGGCAGGGTGAAGGCCCAGCTTGCGCGCTCCGCTTGCGGAGGGATCGGCGGGAAGGGGGCCGCGCGCTTGATGATCGACAAGGCGGCTTCGTCCAATCCTGGAGAGCCGGAGCTTTTGACCAGCCGGATAGAGCGGACATCGCCGCCGGCCCCGACCACAAAGGACACCTGGGCATTGTTGTGCGCACTGGCTTGCGCCGCGCGCGAGAGGGTGCGGGCGACGCGCCTTAGTCTTGCCGCCACCTTACCCGGATAATTGGAGACGGCAGCGTTGCCGGCAGAGGATTTGGCGCCACCCTTGCTGGCGATCGCCGTGTCGCCGTTCGTTTTTCCGTCGGCTACGCCGCGTTTGGCATCGGCTTGACTGGCGCCACCGGAGCCGGAGCTGGCTTTTTTGCGCACAGGCTTTGCCGGTGTTTCCTTGGCTTCTTCCCTGGCCTGCCGGACGGGTTTTGACTTCACCGGTGCGTTTTCTTGTTCGGCAGGCCTGGGCGCCGGGACGACCTCGACGACTTTCGGTGTCTCTACGGTTTCATCCGTAACGGCTTCGGTGACTTGCGGCGCTACCGCTTTCGTCTCCTCGACGGGTTCGGCCGGTTCTGCCTTAACGGCTTGCTGGACGGTATTTTCAGAAGGGTCCGGTTGTTGGGGAGCGACTGCGAGAATTTCAGGCTCGGGGTTTGCCGGAGCTACCGTATCGGGTTTCTCAGGCTGTAGCTGCTCAGCGGTGACCGGCGGCGGAGCGGCTTCCGTTACCGGTTCCAACGTTTCAGCAACGGGAGCCTCAGTCGCCGCCTGCTCGACAGGCTGGATGCTTTCCTCGGCTGTAACGGGCTGGGCCTCTATTGTCTCGATCGGCTTGGGTTCGACCATGGGAACGAGCGTAACCTTGGTCACCTCTCCTGCCATCGCCTGGTCTTCGTTGGCATTGCCGGCCAGCATCATGCCTGCCTGGTCGGCGCCCTCGACCTGTGTCGGGTCTTCGGGGGTGCGCCATACCAGCGGGGCACTGAGCAGAACCACCGCCACCGCCGCGTGCAGAATACAGGAGGCGACGACCGCTACCGGCCATTTTCTCGCTTCGATCGTTGGCCGCGAGGGAGCCGAGGCTCGCTCTTCATTCTGCGGAGGCGCGAGTTTGGGGTCGGCCCCGACGATCGAGCCTTGCTCGAGCATATCGCGCAGGCAAAGCTGGAGCGCTCCGCGTGGAATGGCAAGCACCGGGTCGCTCGGCTCAAGCGGCATCGCGCCGGCCCCGGCAAGCGGCCAGGCTCGTGTATTGCGCGAGAATGAGGGCTCCAGTCCCAAGGCGTTGCTCTTTTTCCGATCACTGCCCGAAGGAAATGGCTGTCTTGGTCTGCGTCTTCAAGTGAGCCAGACAGGCGGCAGGTTCGATGCCTGAGCCGGCGCACTCGGTGGCGCTGTTGACCAGCACACGGCTGATCTTAGTGCAGTCGGCTCCGGCAATATCGAAGCGCGTGACCTTGGTCTTGCCGGCCGGCAGATCCTTGAAGTCCAGCACGGTCAGCCGGTCGACCACGCCGGCGTCGTTGAAAAGCGCGATCTCGAAAGCCGCCTTCGAAAGACCGGCGCCAAGGTCGTTGGTCACCACGAAGGTGAGGCGACAGCCCTTGTCAGAGGGCTGCGCGCCGTTCAGTTCGAGGGTCAGCACGGGAGGCGTTTTCGTCTCCTGCGCGACCGCGCCCCATGCGAGGGTCGTTGCTACGGCTGCCGAAAGAACGAAGGTTGCCGCTTTCATGATTGTCTCCTAGCCGCCGAAGCGCATGGTCGCCGCAAGCTTGAATGACACGCCCGGCTCATAGATCGTGCTCGTGGTCGTGGCATTGAGCGGATTGGCATATTTGACATCGAAGATGTTGTCGACGCGGAAATCGAACTTGAAGTTGTCGGTGGCCTTGTAGCTGGCAAAGGCATTGACCAGCGTATAGTCCTTCGCGGCCGCGTTGCCTTTCGGCTTGCCATTGTGCTGCACCTCGCCGCCGACCGTCAACCGGTCCTCGAGGAAACGGAAGCCAAGCTGGGCGGTGACCTGCGAGGAGGGGACGGTCGTCAGGTCCGCTCGCACGCCGTCGTAGTCCATCGTATGGCCGTTGATGATCGAGGCGGAAAGGCCGGCGAATCCCCAAGCCGCGTCGTATACGCCTTCGAACTCGAAGCCCCGGATCTTGGCGTTGGCAAAGTTCTGGTACTGGGAGCAGATCGGCGCATACGACACATCGGGATTCATCAGCAGATCCCAACGTACCGGGCACAGGCCGGTTGTATCGGTAAAGGCCGAAATCGTCGTGCTGCCGATATAGTCGTCGACATCGTTGTTGAAGTAGGCCGCCTTCAGGCGAAGCGCATCGCCGGCCTCGATCACATCGTTAGCCTTGTAGTTTGCGCCGAATTCCCAGGTCTTGCCGGTCTCCGGTCTCAGGTTCGGGTTGGGCAGGAAGGGGAAAGTCGCCCCCGTCGGGTGCATGCCGTTCATCAGCGTTTCGGTGATGGAAGGAGAACGGTAGCCTTCGGCATAGGTGCCGTAGAACTGGAGGCCTGCGAGTGCCGCCGTCTCGAACGGCGAGACGCCGACGGTTATACGTGGCGAAAGACGGTCGCCCGAATTGTCGGATGTCGCGCTGTCGAGCTTGTAGCTGTCGTAACGCAGCCCGGCGATCACTTCGAGCCAGTCCCAGGTGATCTTGTCCTGGATATAGCCGCCGCTGACCCGGCGTTTGCCCGATGGTGTGTAGGTGTCCATGCTGCCGCCGGGGTCCAACGTCACCATGTCGTCGCTCACCACGTCTCCGCCATAGGTCAGTTCGTGGCTCAGCGCGCCGGTTTCGAAGCGCGATGTATTCCACAGGTCGAGACTGAAAGTGCCGAGGTCGTATTTGGTCTGTGATCCCGCAGGGATCGTTGTCGGCAATCCGGTCTGCGGGTCGAACTGCCCAACGCCCAACGTGGTGAGATAGGTCCTGTCCAGCCTGGTCTTGTTGTAGGAGGCGTTGATGTGGAAATCGAGCCAGCTCTTGTCTTCGTCGGTTATGTTGTAGCGTGCGGTGAAGGTGTTCTGCCGCAAATCCAGATCGGAAACTGGCACGCCGCCGCTCACCTCGTTCCAGCCATCGTTGGCGCCGACCCAGCCAAGCTTCAATTCGCTGTTTTCGCTGGGGCGGATGGTCGACTTCAGCATGCCGCTGAGCACGTCGAAGCCGCTGCCGGCAACCGTATTGCCGCCGCCGTCCTTATACTCGTCGTAGTCGCGGTAGACGATGTTGCCGAGCACGTCGGCGTTTTCGTTGAAGCGGTAGGCACCGGTGGCGCTGGTGGTCCAGCCCTTGCCGTTGGTTTCATAGCGGCCCGTCACCGAACCGGCCCAGGTCTCATTGGGCTTGAGGAAGTCGGTTGCATCCTTGGTGTCGAAGAAGACGACGCCGCCGATTGCGCCCGAACCGTAAGTGTTGGCAACCGGGCCACGGATCACGTCGGCGGACTGGATAAGGTCGGGATCGATCCAGAAGGTCGAGCCGGTGCCGTGGCCGGACCGGCTGAAATCCTGGCGCGCGCCGTCTACGATCACCTGCACACGGCCAAAATCCTGTAGGCCACGGATGTTGATGCTGGAAGCAGTGCGCCGCGCGTCGGACTGCATGGTGATGCCCGGCACGCCGAAAAACACGTCATTCACGGATGTCGCCATCCGGCGCTCAAGCTGCTCCTGATCGACGTGGCTCGAGGAGGAAAGGCTTTCGATGGCGGTTTCGCCTGTTCGGCTCAAAAGCAATATCTTGTCGAGGAGCGTGGTGCCCGTTGCCGGTTTGGCATCCTCGGGCTTTTTTGCCGTGTTCTGCTGCGCTGTCGGCTGTGCGGCTTCCTGGGCCACAGCCGACGTTGTCAGCAGGGCAATCGCTGCCGCTCCGGCAAGAAGTGCCGTTATTCCAATGGCCGCCGATCGGCTAGCCGCCCTTGATAGCAATACAGGTCCAGCGCCATTCGCCGACCCCGCCTGTGCCCAATTCAACCCCATGTCCCGACTCCAAACCAGGTTCATGCTGGCTGGCTTGGCACCGGTCCGAAGCTTGCTGGCATTTTTCACGTTGCCGGCATCTTAAATGTTGACTCATTTAGTCCGGTATTGCACTGACTAGTAAACATGATTATTCGAGTCAAGAATGATTTTGGAGAGCGCGGGCGGCATGACAGCCCGTTGCGAGAAAGGAGCCGTACCGATGAATACGCATGATCCCGACGCCTTCCGCTATCGCTACCGCCGCTCGGATACCGAAGCGTCGCGCCAGCCCGACACCGGCCGGCTGGCGGTCAGGACGCTGACCAGCAACGCGCTCTTCGCGGGCGAGCATGAAATCGGCATCGAGCACCACGGCGCGCTCTACCGGTTGAAGATCACCCGTCAGGGCAAGCTTATTCTCAACAAGTAGGTTGGTGACCATGGATCAGCGTGTGAAACCCGCTCCGCATGAAATCCGCGCGGCGCGGTCGGGCAACCCCAAGATGCGCGAGCGTGACCTTGCCGCGCAACTGGGGATTTCAGAGGCCGAACTGGTCGCCGCCTACTGCGGCGACGGCGTGCTGCGCCTTGAACCGCGCGCCAACGACCTGCTTGCCGGCCTCGAAGCCGTGGGCGAGGTGATGGCGCTGACCCGCAATGAAAGCGCCGTCCACGAGAAGATTGGCGTCTATGATAAGGTAGTGACCGGCACCCACAACGCGATGGCGCTGGGCAAGGATATCGACCTGCGTATCTTCCCCAAGGCCTGGGCCTATGGCTTTGCCGTCGAAAAGCGCGACGGCGACACTATCCGCCGCAGCCTGCAATTCTTCGATGCCGCGGGTGAGGCGGTGCACAAGGTGCATTTGCGGCCCGCGCCGAACCTTTATGCCTACCAGAAGCTGATAAGCCAGCTTGAATCGGCGAACCAGGATGCGGCGCTGGACGTCTCGCCCCGTTCAGCAGGCGGCGTTGCCGAGATTGCGGATGGTCCGGTCGACGTCGCCGAGTTGCGCGAACGCTGGAGCAAATTGACCGATATCCATCAGTTCTTCGGCATGCTGCGCACGCTGAAGCTCGACCGCCGGCAGGCGGTGCGTCTTGTCGGGCCGGATTATGCATGGAAACTCGACAACGGCGCGGTAGGCTCCATGCTGCATCTTGCGGCGGCCGATGCGCTGCCGATCATGTGCTTCGTCGGCAACCGGGGCTGCATCCAGATCCATTCCGGGCCGATTGCCAACATCAAGCCGATGGGGCCGTGGATCAACGTGCTCGACGAGACGTTCCATCTGCATCTGCGGCTCGACCATATCGAGGAGACGTGGGCGGTGCGCAAGCCGACCAAGGACGGCCATGTCACGTCCATCGAAGCCTACGGCGCTGACGGTGAGATGATCATTCAGTTCTTCGGCCAACGCCATGAAGGAGAGCGCGAACGCGAAGACTGGCGCTTCCTGGCCGAGAACCTTCCGCGAATCCCGGGTCTGGCCGTAGTCTGAGGGAAGTGAGAATGGCGGTTTTTTCCAGATTGGCGTGCGCCGCCGCGATCGGCTTTTCGTTCGTGCTCGCTGCGCCGTCATGCGCCGGCGCGGCAGAGGCGGCGGGCGCCTTCCCGAAAGATGCGAAAGTTGCCGCCATCGGCGGCTCCCTCACCGAAATCGTTTTCGCGCTTGGCGAGCAGGGCAGGCTGGTCGCCCGCGATTCGACCAGCCTCTATCCTGCAGATGCTTTGAAGCTGCCCGACGTCGGCTATATGCGCCAGCTTTCGCCGGAAGGCGTGCTTTCCGTCAATCCGGCCGGAATCCTCGCCTTGCAGGGCAGCGGCCCGAAGGAAGCGGTCGATGTGCTGAAGAAGGCCGGCATTCCCTATATCGAGGTCCCAGAAAGCTTCGATCATCACGGCATCCTCGAAAAGATAAACGTCGTCGGCAAGGCGCTCGGCGTGGAGGACAAGGCAAACGCGCTGGCGGGTAGGGTCGATGCCAGGCTGAAAGCGGCAGAAAGGCGGACCGCGTCGATCGAGCACCGCAAGCGGGTGCTTTTCGTGCTGTCGATGCAGGGTGGCAAGATTCTGGCGGCGGGCAGCCATACCGCCGCCGACGGCATCATCCGGCTGGCCGGCGCGGTCAATGCGGTGGAAGGTTTTTCGGGCTACAAGCAGCTTTCCGACGAGGCCGTGCTTACCGCCAATCCCGATGTCGTCTTGATGATGGATCGTGGCGATGCGCCCGGCAGCAGCGACGATCCGCTGGCCAATCCGGCGATTGCGGCGACGCCGGCGGGCATAAAACGCGCCCTGATCCGCATGGACGGCGGCTATCTGCTCGGCTTTGGGCCGCGCACGGCCGAGGCCATCCACGATCTCGCCGTATCGATCTACGGCCAGTAAGTCACCGATTGAGCAGGCAGCTTATATGGCGGATCAGACGATTGCCGGGCGAACTGGCATGATAAAAAAGGCTGCGGTCGACGGGGACCGCTCGTCGCGCGCACGTGCGGTCATCGTGGCGCTCGGTGCCCTACTGGTCGCCACCATGCTGTTCAGCCTGACTTCGGGTGCATCCGACGCTTCGGCCGTCGGTGTCGTTCGCGACTGGTTGTTCGGGGCGTTGCCTGGCGACGCCGCTCTCAGCGCCCGCGACCGCCTGATCGTCTACGATATTCGGTTGCCGCGCGTGGTCATGGGTGCGCTGGTCGGGGCGGCACTTGCCGTTTCCGGCGCCGTCATGCAGGGGCTGTTTCGTAATCCGCTCGCCGATCCCGGCTTGATTGGCGTTTCCGCCGGCGCAAGTTTGGGCGCCGTGGCGGTGATTGTTCTCGGCGCCAGCGTGCTTGCACCGCTCACGGCCTTGCTCGGCGTGCTCTCGCTGCCGCTGGCCGCATTCTGCGGCGGCTTGGCGACGACACTGGTGCTCTATCAGGTGGCGACGAGGCGGGGCCAGACGTCGGTCGCCACCATGCTGCTTGCCGGCATCGCGCTGGCAGCTCTTGCCATGGCGGTTACCGGCGTTCTCATCTTCCTTGCCGACGACCGGCAATTGCGCGACCTCACCTTCTGGGGGCTCGGTTCGCTCGCCGGCGCGACATGGCAGAAGATCGGCGCGGTCGGGCCGGTGATCGTGCTGGCGCTCGCCTCCATGCCGTTCCTGGCGCGCGGTCTCAACGCGCTGGCACTGGGCGAGGCGACCGCCGGTCATCTCGGTATCCCGGTACAACGCCTGAAATATACAGCCATCGTCGGTGTGGCGGCGGCTGTCGGTGCTTCGGTCGCCGTCAGCGGCGGCATCGGCTTCGTCGGCATCGTCGTGCCGCACCTGCTCAGGCTTTTTATCGGCCCGGACAACCGCTACCTGCTGCCGGCCTCGGCCTTGCTGGGCGGGTCGCTGCTGCTGATCGCCGATGCCGTTGCCCGCACCATCGTTTCCCCGGCCGAATTGCCGATCGGCATCGTTACGGCGCTTGCCGGCGCACCGTTCTTCCTGTGGATATTGCTGCGCAAGCGCGGCCTGCTCGACCTGTGAGGGCGCGATGATCGAGGCAAAAGGCGTGTCGGTGGCTATCGGAGACAAGCCTATCGTTTCCGATATCGATTTTCAGGCGCGGCCGGGCGAGATCGCTACCATTGTCGGGCCGAACGGATCGGGCAAGACGACCTTCCTCAAGGCGTTGTCAGGCGAGCTTGCACATTCCGGTCGGGTAACGATCAATGCCCGAGACGCCAGCGCGATGAAGCCTGTCGAGGTGGCCGCGATTCGCGCGGTGCTGCCGCAGGCGACCAGCCTGGCGTTTCCCTTCACCGTTCGCGAGATCGTCAGGCTCGGCCTTGTCGGCGGCCGCTCCGGCGTGCTTGCGGGCGAGGTCGAACGCCTGCCGGAACGTGCACTGGCGCGAGTCGATCTGGCCGGGTTTGCAGGCCGCTTCTATCAGGAACTGTCCGGCGGCGAACAGCAGCGCGTTCAACTGGCGCGGGTGCTGTGCCAGGTGTGGACGCCGACGCTTGAGGGCGAGCCGCGCTACCTTTTCCTGGACGAGCCGGTGTCCAGCCTCGACATCAGGCACCAACTCATCATCATGGGAATCGCGCGTGACTTCGCCAAGGGGGGCGGGGGCGTGGTCGCTATCCTCCACGACCTCAACCTGACGGCGATGGTTTCCGACTGCATCTTCGTCATGCATCGCGGCCGGCTGGCCGCAGCCGGGACGCCGCAGGAAGTGCTGCGCGACGAGGTTCTTGAGAAGGTATTCGATTGCCGGCTGACTGTCGGTGCGCTGCCGGCCAGAAACGTGCCGTTTGTCCTGCCGCAGGCAGTGGCGTTGTAGCCAGATTACGCCGCCGGCGCGTGGAGTTCGGGAAAACTGATCCCCAAAAGATCACGCATATTGGTGCGTGCCGCAACCAGATCGGCGATCGTGTGGCGTTCCAGCACGGCGAAGAAGGCGTTGAGCGCCTCGCGCAACGCGGCATTGAGTGAGCAATGGTCGATCAGCGGGCAATCGCTGGAATCGTTTTCGAAGCACTCGGCCATGGCGAAGCTTTCTTCCGTCACCCGCACCACGTCGAAAAGCGTAATCGTGTCGGCGGCGCGACCCAGCTTGACGCCGCCATTGCGGCCACGCACCGTCGTAACCAAACCGTTTTCCACCAGCGGCTGCAGAATCTTGAACAGGAAAAGCTCGGATACCGAATAGGCGGCCGCGATTTCGGGGATGCGGCTCAGCCGGCCGTCATTGGCCGTGCAGTACATCAGAATCCGGATGGCGTAGTTGGTCTGGCGGGTAAGGCGCATTTCATTCCTCGGCGATATACTGGCTAAGGCCAATATGGCTCATACCTTGGAACAATTCCAGACAAGCATCGTAAATAGGTGATTTTTCTTATCATCTTTGCGCGATCCGGGGTGCGCTGGAAAAATGGCCGCGTCATCGACGCGGCCATTTTTGTGTTCTCATCGAAATGCCCCGTCGCGGCAGAAGGGCCAGGTCAGTCCTCGTTTGCCTTGACCGAGACGCCGAGCGTCTTTGGCAGGTCGAGCGGATTGGCCATGGCGCCCGCCATGATCAGCGCGAACGGCACCGATGCCGGCGGGGCGGCCGAAATTTCCAGGCTCTTGGGATTGTCCAGGAATTTTCCGACCGCCGCCGAAACCTGCGCCGTCAGTTCGGGGTTGTTGAGCTGCGCCATGCCGAAGGGCACGATGGCCTTGGCCTGGTTGGCGATGTCCTTGCCCGACATGCCCTGCTGCTTGCCGACATAGTCGAGCACCTTATTGGTCAGCGAATCGTCGTCGAAGCGAATGCTGGCGCTGTTGAAGCTCAGTTGCTGCATCAGGCCAAGAATCGCCATCCCCTGCGCCGAATTGTCGGCGCCTTCCGGCTGTGCGGCGATCTTCTCCTGCATTTCCTTCAGCGATTTGATGAAATCCATCGTGTAGCCGCCGAAGTCGAAGGTCATGCCCAACGTGCCGGCGTTGTCGACGGTTATGTCGTATTTCGACAGCGTCATCTTGCCGTCCGAAGGTTGCCATGAGCCGGCCATCTGGAAACTGCCGGTGATGTTCTGGTAGCCCAGCGCGTCGATCACCTGCTTGGACTTCGGATCGTCGACCAGCGTCAGGTCGGCGGCGAACTTCTGGCTGCCTCCTGAAAATTCCATCGCGTTGCCGTCGGCCGGCGGGGTGATGTTGACGGCAAAGCCATCCAGCGAGAATGCCGTCTTGCCCGCGACCTTCACCGTAACGTTGGCAAGGTCGGCGGACTTGTAGAGCATGAACGAGCCCAGCGGGCCGGTAGCGCCTTCCGCGGGGATCGTCAGGTCGTGGATGACGATGGGGCTGACGTTGATCTCGGCTTTGTCTTCCGTGCGGGAAAACGCTTCGGTCGACAGGGTCTGGACGGTGTAGCCACCGTTTTCCTCTGCCACACCCTCCAGCGTTATATTGCCGATGGGGAGCCCGTCTTTTTCGGCCACCGGCTTTACCGTGACCCCTTCCAGCACCATGCTTGAGGCATCGCCGGTGATGCCGGTCCAGCTGATGTCGATGCTCTGGTTGGCGAGCGAGGCCTTGAGCCTATCGGCGACGGCGGCGGTATCCTGGGCGAACGCCGAATTCAGCGGAAGCGTGAAAAGAAAGGTCGAAAAGGCAAGTTTACAAAAGGTAGAGCGGTGGATCGTCATCGCGTTCTCCCAAGGGGTCCTGAGATTGTCATGCTTGTTTTCGTCTTGCCCCCTGTCTTGCACAAACTCGACTTGAAGAAGGCGTTGGGGGGCACAATGGTCAAAAATCGAGAGAAAAGGCAATCCGGGGAAAGGTCGATTTCGGCGTTTGGTGAACGGCCCGGGCGGCGGTTCAAGAGACGGGTGCGCAACACCGTGCCTATGACGACAGCCCTAAATCAGCAGCAGCCCCTTCATCGAGGCGTGGCCCTTCTTGCCTATTATGATGTGGTCGTGGACGGCGATACCGAGACGTTTGCCGGTTTCGACGATTTCCCTGGTCATGTCGATGTCGGCGCGCGACGGCGTCGGATCACCTGACGGATGGTTGTGGACCAGAATGATCGCGGTGGCCGACAGTTCCAGGGCGCGTTTAATCACCTCGCGTGGATAAACCGGCGTGTGGTCGACGGTGCCGGTTTGCTGCACTTCGTCGGCGATCAGCGCGTTCTTCTTGTCCAGGAACAGAATGCGGAACTGTTCGCGTTCCTCGAAGGCCATGGCGGCGCGGCAGTAATCGAGCACCTGTGTCCATGACGACAGGGTCTCGCGCCCCTGCAGGTCGCTGCGCACCATGCGCTGGGCGGCAGCGGCGACGATCTTCAGGTCAAGCGCCACGGCCGGGCCGATGCCCTTCACCTCCTGCAGCAGGCTTTCAGGCGCGCCCAGAACTTCGGCCAGCGACCCGAAGCGCGCCAGCAGCGCCTTTGCCACCGGCTTGGTGTCCGCTCTCGGGATCAGGCGGAAAAGCAGAAGTTCCAGAAGTTCGTAGTCGGCAAGGGCAAGGTGTCCGGAGGTGGAAAAACGATCGCGCAGGCGGTCGCGATGGCCGAGATAATGCGGCTTGGCTTCCCCATGCCCGGACTTTGCAAGCGGCGGCGGCAGCAACTGCTCGCCGAAAAAACCGCGCTCGTCATTGTCGTCATTGCCCATTTGCTGCCCGGATATGCCCTGTCGGGTCAATGTTTCCCCGGCAGGGACATTAGGCCGGCAGGCCGGGCCGGTCGAGGCCTTTCGGCGACAGCATGAAGATCTCGCAGCCGGTATCCGTCACCCCGATCGTGTGCTCGTACTGGGCCGAAAGCGAACGGTCCCGCGTCACCGCCGTCCACCCGTCCGACAGCACCTTCACGTGCGGGCGGCCAAGGTTGATCATCGGCTCGACGGTAAAAATCATGCCCGGCCGCATCTCGATGCCTTCGCCCGGCGTGCCGTAATGCAGGATGTTGGGCGCGTCATGGAAGAGCAGGCCGACGCCGTGGCCGCAGAAATCGCGCACTACCGAGCAGCGTTCGCCTTCGGCGTAGGTCTGGATGGCAGCCCCGATGGCGCCTGTGCGGGCGCCGGGCTTTATCGCGGCAATACCGCGCATCAGACATTCATGCGTTACTTCCATCAGGCGTTCGGCGGCGCGCTTGACGGTGCCGACCGGATACATGCGCGAGGAATCGCCGTGCCAACCGTCGAGGATGTAGGTGACGTCGATGTTGACGATGTCGCCGTCGCGAAGCGGCTTGTCGTCGGGGATGCCGTGGCAGACGACATGGTTGACCGACGTGCATGTGGATTTGGTATAGCCTCGGTAATTGAGTGTCGCCGGCAGGGCGTCGTGATTCATGCCGAACTCGAAGACGAAGCGATTGATGGCGTTGGTCGTGACGCCGGGTTTCACCATGGTCACCAGTTCGTCAAGACAGCGCGCGGTCAGATTGCAGGCCTTGCGCATACCTTCGAACCCTTCCTCGTCGTAGAGACGGATCTGGCCGGTATTGCGGAGCGGAGCGGTGGCGGCGTCGAGATAGGTAATCATGTTCGTCTTGCTGGTTGAGCCGGGCGACTGCGGAAATCAACCGCTGATTTGGCACTAGCGGGCCTGCGGTTCAAGGGCGAAGTGGCGCAGACGCCGTTTTGTACCGCAAAGGCGGGTGCACAACCGCACTGACGACACAATCGCGCGGCATCTTCATGGCCAGATAACCAATAAGGACGAACGGCGTTGCTCCAACGGCGACCGTTTGATTTTAGTCATGCACAAACTGCATTTCGCTGTTCCGGTTCGCGTAACCGGCTCCTTCGGGAATACGATCGAGGAAATCTACAGCGTCGACCAGGCGCTGGACTTTCTTCAGGAATGGCCGGTCGGCCGACAGGGTCCGCTCTATCAGGCCGCGTTCGATGCCTGTTTCGGCGCCAGTGTCGATGTGGTGTCGACGGAAGAGGCCTGCCGTGCCTTCGCGGCTTTCTGCCGGGTAAGCAAGATCATGGCGAGGGACATGATGGCGCCGAACGAGGCCGAGGCGAAGGGCAGGGGACTGCCCCTCTGACGCGCAGCGCGGGTGAAATCCCGGCGCTCAGGCCCTGAAGGTCCAGAACAGGCAGGCGAGTGTGGCGGCCGCAAAGACGACCAGGAACAGGCTGCGCAGCAGGACGTTGCGGCGCAGATCGTTTATGCCGAGATGGCATGCCACGATGGCCGCGACAAACAGGAACCGCCAGTTCCAAAGCAGCCACAACGCATCGTTTTGACCGAACGCCCGCCGCGCGATCAGATTTCCGACAATTGTCGCGAACAACACGACCGTCGCCCAGAACAGGGTATCGGCGGCGTTCGTCAGGACGAACCCGGCAGCCCGGATCGGCAGCACCATCATGAGCATCGCGCTGAAGAAATAGACGGAGGCGAGGGGAAGGAACGTGGCCGCATCGGCAATACCGTCCAGCCGCTTCGCCCCCATCGATCCGGCCGGATAGCCATGGTTGGCCACGGCCAGGCACAGGGCCGTCAGCAAACCCGCCAGCACCGTCACCAGCGCGAATGAAGTGAAGGTTCTGCTCATGACACGTCCCTTGCTCTGTCCTGGCTGCAAGGGCGTTCATAGCCGATGGTCGTAAATGGCCGGTAAGCTTCCGACCCGCCGCTGGTTTGCGGGTAAGAGGTTTGTCGGTGGTTTCTGCCTGCCCGCATCTCATAAAGGCCAAGCGAATAAGGATGGGGCGGCTAAATACGGGAAAGAGACCGGTATGCCGCTGGCGATGAATGCATGAACTTATATCTCACCGAGGTCGTGTTCCGATTATGCGATTTCGTAGGGCACTGCGCCGCGGCGATTGTGGTCAACGACCAATTTTCGGTTTAGCGGAGGGACCGCCCGCTGATGGCAACTGGTGCGTTCGCAGATGCGGCAGGAGATGCCGATCGGATCGAAGGCGGCGCGGTTGCCATGGTCCAGCTTGTCGGCATAGACGAAGTCGCCAGCATAGGCGACTTCGCAGCCGAGCGCGATGGCATAACGGCGCTGCGGCGCGTTGAAACCGCCGCCCCCCTTGGTAAGCTCGGTAGCCACGCACAGATAGCGCGCGCCGTCCGGCGTCTCGGCGAGCTGGCGAATGATGCGGCCAGGCTGCTCGAACGCCTGATGTACGTTCCATAAGGGGCAGGCCGCGCCGAAGCGTGCGAACTGCAGCTTGGCGGCGCTGTGGCGCTTGGTGATGTTGCCGGCGCGATCGATACGGGCGAAGAAGATCGGCACGCCCTTGAGGCCGGGTCGCTGCAAGGTGCTCAGCCGATGCGCCACCTGCTCGATGCTGGCGTCGAAGCGGGCGGCAAGCAGTTCGAGATCGTGGCGCAACTCCTTCGCCGCCGCCAGGAACGCCTGATAGGGCAGGGTCAATGCGCCGGCGAAATAGTTGCGCAGGCCGATCTTGCAGATTTCCGACGCTTCGGCGGTACGAAACCGGGCGCGTTGGGCGATCGCCGACACTTCTTCTTCCATCTCGAGTTCGGCGATCTGGAAGGCGATCTGGAAATTTCGGGTTGGAAGCGGGGAATAGGGACTGAAGTACAATACTCGCGCCGCCGGATCGAATCGCCGGATGATGTCGTCGCCGGGCTCCGCTCGAACGATCCGGATCTTGTGGGTCTGCTCGATATAAGCCGGCAGGATCGCGCTTGTGTCGCGTTCCGAGATGCCGAGTTTGCCGGCGAGTTTCTCCGCGGCGAGGTCCAGTTCATGGACATAATTGTCGACGAAGTGGAAGAAGTCTCGCACCTCCTCATAGGAAGAGGGCTCGGTGAGCGAGGAACTCCTGCCCAGCGCATCATCGAAACTGGCAAGTTGCTCGCTGTTTCTTCGATACGCCTGATGGCACGCGATCAGGGCATGGGCGAGGCCCGGCGCATTCTGGGTAACGAGCTTCAGTTCCTGCAAATTGGGCTTGTAGTTGTCGAAGACCGGGTCAGCCAGCGTTTCCGCCATCGCCGAAAGCAGCCGGTCGTCGTCGCCAAGCGCCATGGCGCCGATGTCGATCTGGAAGTTTTCCGCAAGGGCCAGCAGGACCGAAGCCGAAACCGGGCGTTGGTTGTTCTCTATCTGATTGAGATAGCTGGTGGAGATGCCGATGCGCTCGGCAAAGGCGACTTGGGTCGCCTTGTGGGAGTCACGGATTTCCCGGATTTTGCGGCCGATGTAGAGCTTTCTGGCTGACATTTCGCAAATTCGCAATTCACACTTGGCAAGGTACTACATTATACAACCGCACCCTTCAATCGTTTCCCGACCGCAAGCGGAACTCTAATGGCTTCGGGGCAGTCACGATTGCCTGCCCTTGTCATTCTGTTTGCGGGTGCCTGCCAATGACACTCTACGATACCTTTGCCCTGCGAAGCAGCCGGCGTGGCGTCGCGACTGACGTTCCCGTCGTGCTGGCGGGATCGCTGCTTTTGGTTCTTTCGGCGAAATTTCAGGTGCCTTTCTTCCCGGTGCCGATGTCCATGCAGACATTCGTCGCCATTGGCCTCGGCCTGGCGCTGGGCCGGTTCGCGGTGCACTCGCCGTCGCGCTTTATCTGGCGCAGGGCGCGGCTGGCTTTCCCGTTTTTGCCGGCACGCCGGAGAGGGGCCTCGGGCTTGCCTATATGATGGGGCCGACGGGCGGCTTCCTGATCGGCTTCGTATTGGCTGCACTGGCGGCGGGTTGGCTGGCCGGGCGCGGCTTCGACCGCAATCCGACAACGGCGATGGCGGCGGCGCTTCTTGCGAGCGCGATGATCTATGTGCCGGGCCTTTTGTGGCTGGGCGCCGTGATCGGCTGGGACAAGCCCGTTCTGGCCCTCGGCCTCTATCCCTTCATCCCCGGCGACATCGCCAAGGCCATGCTCGCGGCAATTGCCTTTCCGGCGGCCTGGAAGTGGCTGTCGGCAAGGGGCCTGGGCTGATGCGTCCCGTGCTCGACCAGCTTGAAGCCCGCCGCGCTGAAGCGCGTCTCGGCGGTGGACAAAAACGCATCGATGCCCAGCACGCCAAGGGCAAGCTGACGGCGCGCGAACGGCTCGATGTGCTCCTCGACGAAGGTTCGTTCGAGGAATACGACATGTATGTGACCCACCGCGCCACCGATTTCGGCATGGCGGGCCAGAAGGTGGCGGGCGACGGTGTCGTCACCGGTTGGGGCACGGTCAACGGCCGGTTGGTCTATGTGTTCTCGCAGGACTTCACCGTGCTCGGCGGCTCGCTGTCGGAAACGCATGCGCAGAAGATATGCAAGATCATGGACATGGCGGTGCGCAACGGCGCGCCGGTCATCGGCCTCAACGACTCGGGCGGCGCGCGCATCCAGGAAGGCGTCGCCTCGCTTGCCGGCTATGCCGAGGTGTTCAAGCGCAACGCCGATGCCTCAGGCGTCATTCCGCAGATTTCGGTGATCATGGGGCCTTGTGCCGGGGGCGCCGTCTATTCGCCGGCCATGACCGACTTCATCTTCATGGTGCGCGACACCTCCTACATGTTCGTCACCGGGCCGGATGTGGTGAAGACCGTCACCAACGAGGTCGTCACCGCCGAGGAACTGGGCGGCGCACACACGCACACGCAAAAATCCTCTGTCGCCGATGGCGCTTATGAAAACGACATCGAGACGCTGGAGCAGGTGCGTGCCCTGTTCGATTTCCTGCCGCTCAACAACCGGGAAAAGCCCCCGGTGCGGCCGTCCTACGACGATCCGTCACGGCTGGAAATGCGGCTCGACACGCTGGTGCCCGACAGCGCCGCAAAGCCCTACGACATGCGCGAGCTGATCCTGGCGATCGCCGACGAGGGTGATTTCTTCGAGATACAGGAAGCCTTTGCGCGAAACATCATCACCGGTTTCATGCGCATCGAAGGCCAGACGGTCGGCGTCGTCGCCAACCAGCCGATGGTGCTGGCGGGGTGCCTCGACATCGATTCTTCACGCAAGGCGGCGCGCTTCGTGCGCTTCTGCGACGCCTTTTCGGTTCCGATCCTGACGCTGGTAGACGTTCCGGGCTTCCTGCCCGGCACCGCCCAGGAGTATGGCGGCGTTATCAAGCATGGGGCCAAGCTGCTGTTCGCCTATTCCCAGGCGACGGTACCGATGGTGACGCTGATTACCCGCAAAGCCTATGGCGGCGCCTATGACGTCATGGCCTCCAAGCATATCGGCGCCGACGTCAACTATGCCTGGCCGACCGCCGAGATCGCGGTGATGGGGGCCAAGAGCGCGACCGAAATTCTCTACCGTTCGGAACTTCGCGATCCCGAAAAGATCGCGGCCCGTACCGGCGAATACGAGGAGCGCTTCGCCAATCCATTCGTGGCGGCCGAGCGTGGCTTCATCGACGAGGTGATCATGCCGCACTCGTCGCGCAAGCGCATCGCGCGCGCCTTCGCGGCCCTGCGCGGCAAGAGCGTCGAGCCGCGATGGAAGAAGCACGACACGATGCCGCTTTGAGGGGGAAACATGTGCAATCAACTTCTCCACGATGGAGCGCTTTGCACCACGCCGAGGCAAGTCGCGGTTCTTGTCGGTGGTGCCGATGGTCTGATCTGGAATGACCACAAGGGCGAAATGGACTGGTGCCTTTGCGTGATCGATCTTCCCAGGACGCTGGATCGCGCCAGACTCAGGTGGAAGCAGGGCTCGAACCCCCAGACATTTGTGGTTGAGCGCTAGGCAAATGGTGTTCAAGAAAATCCTTGTCGCCAATCGCGGCGAAATCGCCTGCCGGGTTATCAAGACGGCGAAGAAACTCGGTATAGTCACGGTCGCCGTCTATTCGGATGCCGACCGCGATGCGCTGCACGTGAAGATGGCCGACGAGGCGGTGCATATCGGGCCGGCTCCATCGAGCCAGTCCTATATCGTCATTGCAAAAATTCTGGACGCAGTGCGCGCCGCCGGCGCGGATGCGGTGCACCCGGGCTACGGATTCCTGTCGGAAAACGCCAATTTCGCCGAGGCGCTCAAGGCGGAAGGGGTCGCCTTCATAGGCCCGCCGCCGGTCGCCATCGAGGCCATGGGCGACAAGATCACCTCGAAAAGGATCGCCGCGGACGCCGGCGTTTCGACGGTGCCCGGTCACATGGGGCTTATTGCTGATGCCGATGAAGCCATCCGCATCGCTCGCTCTATCGGCTATCCGGTGATGATCAAGGCCTCGGCCGGCGGTGGCGGCAAGGGCATGCGTATCGCCTGGACCGATTCAGAGGCGCGCGAGGGGTTCCAGTCGTCCAGGAACGAGGCAAAGGCTTCCTTCGGTGACGACCGCATCTTCATCGAAAAATTCGTCACCCAGCCCCGCCATATCGAAATTCAGGTGCTGGGCGACCAGTACGGTAACCTCGTCTATCTGGGCGAGCGCGAATGCTCGATCCAGCGGCGCAACCAGAAGGTCATCGAGGAGGCTCCGTCTCCGTTCCTCGATGTCGCGACGCGCAAGGCGATGGGCGAGCAGGCCGTCGCTCTTTGCAAGGCGGTCGGCTATTTTTCGGCCGGCACGGTCGAGTTCATCGTCGACCAGGACAAGAATTTCTACTTCCTCGAAATGAACACGAGGCTTCAGGTCGAGCATCCGGTGACCGAACTGATCACCGGGCTGGACCTCGTTGAAGAGATGATTCGCGTCGCCGCCGGCGAGAAGCTGAGGATCGCGCAGGCCGACGTGAAGCTGAACGGCTGGGCTATCGAAAGCCGGCTCTATGCGGAAGATCCGTGCCGCAGCTTCCTGCCTTCCATCGGGCGCCTGTCGCGCTACCGGCCTCCGGTCGAAGGCAGGCGCGGCGACGGCACGGTCGTGCGCAACGACACCGGCGTCTTCGAAGGCGGCGAAATCTCGATGTACTACGATCCGATGGTCGCCAAGCTGTGCACCTGGGCACCGGACCGGCTGGCCGCCATAGATGCCATGGCGCAGGCGCTTGACGACTTCGAGGTTGAGGGCATCGGCCACAATCTGCCCTTCCTGTCGGCGGTGATGGATCATCCGCGTTTTCGCGAAGGGCGGCTAACCACCGCGTTCATTGCCGAAGAGTTTCCGGACGGTTTTGCCGGTGTCGCGCCGGACGAGACCGATGCGCGGAAGCTGGCGGCCATCGCCGCCTTGGTGAAGCTGCGCTGCGAGCAGCGAGCGGTGCTTATTTCCGGCGTGCTGGCCAATCATCCGCGCAAGGTAGGAGCGGATTGGGTTATAGCGCTGGGCGATTTCCGCTTCAGGCTTACCGTCGAAGAGCTGGCCGAAGGAGTGACCGTCGCTTTCGACGATGGTGCAAGTGTCGCCGTCGTCAGCGACTGGATGCCGGGTCGCGTCCATGCCCACTTCGTCATCGACGGCGAGCCGGCGGGCGTCAAGACGGAGGCGACCGGCACCGGCATGCGCCTGCGCTGGCGTGGCATGGATGTGGTGGCGCATGTGCGCAGTCCGCGCGTTGCCGAGCTTGCCTTGCTGATGCCGGTGAAATTGCCGCCGGACACCTCGAAGATGCTTCTGTGCCCGATGCCGGGCGTCGTCACCAGCATTGCCGTCAATGTAGGCGATCAGGTCGAGGCCGGGCAGGCGCTGGCCACGGTGGAGGCGATGAAGATGGAAAACCTGTTGCGGGCCGAGCGCCGTGCGACGGTGACGCGCATCGCGGCGCAAGCCGGCGCCAGCCTTGCCGTCGATGAACTCATCATGGAATTCGAGTAGGGGCGAAACGATGGCTGAGCGCATAAGCCTTGAGGCGTGGCACAAGCTTGCGGAACGGGAACTGAAGGCCTCCCCGGACGATCTCGTCTGGCATACGCCGGAAGGAATAGACGTCAAGCCGCTTTACACCGAGGCCGATCTGGAAGGCATCGACCATCTCGGAACGCTGCCGGGGATCGAGCCGTTCCTGCGCGGGCCGCGCGCCACCATGTATGCCGGCAGGCCGTGGACGATCCGGCAATATGCGGGTTTCTCGACGGCGAAGGAAAGCAACCTCTTCTACCGCAAGGCGCTGGCGGCCGGCCAGAAGGGCCTGTCGGTGGCTTTCGACCTCGCCACCCATCGCGGCTATGATTCTGACCATCCGCGCGTTGAAGGCGATGTCGGCAAGGCGGGTGTCGCCATCGATTCGGTGGAGGACATGAAGATTCTGTTCGACGGCATTCCGCTGGAGGAAATGTCCGTCTCCATGACGATGAATGGCGCGGTGATCCCTATCCTTGCCAATTTCATCGTTGCCGGCGAAGAGCAGGGCGTTGCGCGCGCAAAACTTTCCGGGACCATCCAGAACGACATTCTCAAAGAGTTCATGGTTCGCAACACTTATATCTACCCGCCCGAACCATCGATGCGGATCGTGGCCGATATCATCGACTATACGGCGCGCGAGATGCCGAAATTCAATTCGATCTCGATTTCCGGCTACCACATGCAGGAAGCGGGCGCGACGCTGGTGCAGGAACTGGCCTTCACGCTGGCCGACGGGCGCGAATATGTGCGCGCCGCTCTCGCCAAGGGGCTCGATGTTGACGCCTTCGCCGGGCGGCTTTCCTTCTTCTTCGCCATCGGCATGAATTTCTTCATGGAAGCCGCCAAGCTGAGGGCGGCGCGGCTTCTGTGGTCGCGCATCATGGCTGAGTTCGAGCCGAAGAAGCCGTCCTCGCTGATGCTGCGAACCCATTGCCAGACATCGGGCGTTTCGCTGCAGGAACAGGACCCCTACAACAACGTCGTGCGCACCGCCTATGAGGCGCTGGCGGCCGCCCTTGGCGGTACGCAGTCGCTGCACACCAATTCCTTCGACGAGGCGATTGCGCTGCCGACGGAGTTTTCGGCGCGCATCGCCCGCAACACGCAACTGATCCTCCAGCACGAGACCGGCGTGACCAACGTCGTCGACCCGCTGGCCGGCTCCTATTATGTCGAAAGCCTCACCAACGAACTTGCCGAAAAGGCATGGGCGCTGATCGAGGAGGTCGAGGCCATGGGCGGCATGACCAGGGCCGTCGCCTCCGGCCTGCCCAAGCGCAGGATCGAGGAAGCGGCGACCCGCCGTCAGGCTGCCGTCGACATGGGCGAGGAGGTTATCGTCGGCGTCAATCGCTACAGGTTGGAAAGCGAAGACAAGCTCGACATTCTCGACATCGACAACAAGGCAGTGCGGTTGGCGCAGGTCCGCCGGCTGGAGCAGATCAGGCGCTCGCGCGACAATGCGCGTGTCGCTGCCACTTTGGCCGCGCTGGAGGCCGTCGCCGCGGGCGGTCCGGGCAACATTCTCGAAGCTGCCGTCGAGGCGGCGCGCGCCCGCGCTACGGTTGGCGAGATTTCCGATGCCATGCGCCACGCCTTTGGCGACCATACGGCAAAACCCGAGGTCGTCGGCCGGATCTATGGCAAGGCCTATGAGGGCGAGCCGGAATTCCAGACGCTTGCGGCACGGCTCGATGCCTTCACCGCGTCGCTTGGGCACAAGCCAAGGATCATGGTGGCCAAGCTCGGTCAGGATGGCCATGATCGCGGCGCCAAGATGATTGCCTCGGCCTTCGGCGACATCGGCTTCGATGTGCTGGCCGGACCGCTGTTCCAGACGCCGGCGGAAGCGGCTGATATGGCGATGGAGGCAAAGGTTCGCGTCCTTGGCGTTTCTTCGCTGGCCGCCGGTCACAAAACGCTGCTGCCGCAACTGATCGGAGAACTGAAGGCGCGCGGAGGGCACGAGGTCATTGTCGTGTGCGGCGGCGTCGTGCCGCGCCAGGACTATGCCTTCCTGTTCGACCAGGGCGTTGCCGCCGTGTTCGGCCCCGGAACCAACGTGCTCGAAGCAGGCCGTGCCGTGCTCGACCTTATGGAAGGCAAGTTGAGGAACGTGGGTTAAACCACGGAGGTAGCCACCTTATTTCTTAAAGGCCTCGATCCTGCGAAACCTGTGAGGGCGAAAAATGGCTGCCAGAAGAAATGCGTGATCCGGGATGCGGTTGCGTCGGCGTTCTAAAGCCCGTCTCGGGGTGTGATCGCGTCTCGTGGGAGCTGCAGCACACGGGCCGGATATCCGTCGTATCCTTATTCCGCATGACGCGGCCATGGCAGATTTGTACCCGTCCCGCACCACCGAACGAGGGCATTATCTGGTCGAAGTCTCACTGATCCAGGGCGAAATATCGCGAGTTTGAATAGTGCATTGAGCCGCGACGCTGACTGCAGGTAAGTGCGCTATCGCGCCGTCGCCAGGGACGGCGCCGATCATAAAATACATTCCCCGCACGCCTTTAATATGCCTTGTTAGAAACTGGTTGCGGGCTCAAATGACCCAAAGTGCCGCCGCCACCGCTCCGAGATCTCACCGACAGTAGCATATGCACGTACCGCTTCCATGACGGGTCCCATCATGTTCTCGCCAGAAGCGCATGCGTGGTCAATCGCCTCCAAAGCGCGGTCAACACGGGCATTGTCCCGCTCACTTCTTACCTTCGCGGTGCGATTGCATTGGCGTTCGGTGGTCGTCGGATCCAGTCGGAATGCTGTATTCGGGACGTTCGGAACCTGCGGGAACTTGTTGACGGTGACCCAGGGCCTTTCACCGCGATCGAGCCGTTGTTGGCGCCTCTGGGCCCCTCGGTTCATAACCTCGCGGCCGAACCCGCTGTCGATCACACGCAGCGCACCGCCAATCTCGTCGATCCGACATAAATGCTGCCACATATCGTCCGCCGTCTTCTTCGTGAGAGCTTCGACGAAGTAAGAGCCTCCGAGAGGGTCGATCGTGTCAGTGAAACCATGCTCATGTGCAATGATCTGTTGTGTGCGCGTGGCGACCTTCACCGTTTCTTCCGTGGGCGTTCCGACGGCTTCATCGTGGGAAGCGATATAGACGTAGCTGGCACCTCCGAGCACATAGGCGAGGGTGCCGAAGCCGATGCGGACGATGTTGTTGAGCGGTTCCTGCAGCGTTTCCTGACCATGACCATAAACGGTCGTCTTCAAGGCCAGAGACCGGACATCCCTGGCGCCATAACGTTCGCTCAGCAACCGCGCCCACACTTTCCGAAGCGCCCGGAGATTGGCGACCGAGACGAAGAAGTCGTGGCGCTCGTCCGGGAACATGTGGAAGAGGGGTGCTACGCTGTCGATGGGGAGACCACGCGCCACAAGGAGGTCCAGATAGTGGACCGCATTTCCAAGGGCCAAGGCGGCACCCCAGGTAGAGCCGGCGCCACCAGCGTTCAGGTGGTTGTAGCAAACCGTGATCGGCGACCAGTTCGGAGCGTGCGTTGCACACCATTCCACCGGATCGACGGCGATCTTGGCCGCAGGCGCGGCAGGAATGATTTGCGTCCCGCGCGCAAGATATTCCTTGAGTGGATCGTTCTGGAGATTGACGACATAGTCCGCGGGAGCCAAACCCTGTTTTTCGCCCACGATCGCGTACATCGCCAAAACGATCGGGCCGATTGAGTTGCCTAGCGTGCCGACACGCTTGACCGAGTTGAATGGAATTCCATCGAACAGCAGTTCCATGTCTGCCAATGTGTCGATCGAGACACCGACCTTGCCGACTTCTCCCGTCGACATGAGATCGTCGGAGTCGTAGCCGCACTGGGTGGGGAGATCCAAGGCGACGAGGATCTGTTCGGCACCAAGCTCGATCAGCTTCTTGAAGCGTTTGTTGCAGTCTGTGGCTTCGCCATAGCCGGAGTAGGCGGATATGACGAAGGGCTCCGTCCTGAACATTGTGGGGGAATCGCCGCGCGTGAAGGGATACTCGCCCGGAAAGCCGACATCCTTTGCGAAGTCGAAGCCGGCTCTCTCCAAGGTGGCCGGGGTGTAGAGAGGCTCGACAAGCTCTCCGATATCCACCTCGAATGCGCGCCGTTCGGGTGTCTTCTCAATGGCCGGGCCATAGACTTGCTCGGTCCAGCGTGTGTGATCGGCTTCAACGTCGTTGACTTGCGCAGGCGTCACCGGCGGGCTCTCACGGCTCATGACGCCTCTCCCTCGCTTAGGATTTTATCGACGGCGGAATGGGGATCCACTGCCCCGATTGCGACCTGTGTGGCCCAGCGAGCCAGCCCATCTCCCGATAACTGGCCGCCTTGAAGAAGCAGCGTCTCCAGAAATCTGTCTATCAAGAGACCGCGAAGCTGCTGTTCGTGACGCGCTTCACGTCGCTTTACTCCGACGCCGCTGTCGTCCAGCCATTTTTCGAAAGCATCAACACGATCGCAGAGCGCCGGGATGCCCTCGTTCACTGCAGCGGAGACGCTCATAACCTGTGGATGCCATGCGCTGCCGGTCGTCGCCCAATTTCCAAAGCGTCTTGCGAGCATATCCCGGACCGGGCTCGCGACACCCGCGATCATTGAGGCATCCACTTTGCCGACGTTTATGCCAGGCGATCCAGGAAAAACCATGGCGAGCATGACCTGAAGGTCTTTGGCGACACCGCTCGCGCCTGGAAGATCGGACTTGTTCACCACGTAGATGTCGCCGACCTCGAGCAGCCCGGCTTTCGCGGCTTGGACAGAGTCGCCGAGACCCGGCACCGAAACCACCAATGTGCAATCGGCGATGAACGCGACCTCCACTTCATTCTGGCCGACTCCCACCGTCTCCAGCAGAATTCGGGTAATGCCGTGGCTCTTCAGGATCGTGCACAAGTCGATGGCAGCTGCATTCAGCCCGCCGGAATGGCCGCGCGCTGACATGGATCGAATGAAGATCCGCTCGTCGTCTTCGGCACGACGCATTCGAACACGGTCACCTAGAACCGCACCGCCAGAGAACGGGCTGGCGGGGTCGATCGCAATGATGCCGACACGATGTCCCTGGGCCGACCACAGAGATGCTATCAGGTCTATCAGGCTCGATTTCCCAGCCCCTGGCGGTCCGGTGATGCCGATAGTTAGTGCTTTGCTCGCGCCAGCATAGCTCTCGGACAAAAGCTGGCGCCAACCGGCGAGACGATTTTCTATCGTGCTCAGGGATTTGGCTAACGGGCGGCGCCAGGCTGAGTCCATCACGTCACGCAACTTCGAGGAGGACGGCGTCCCCCTGTCCGTAGCCTCCACAGATTGCAGCGACACCTTTGCCCCCGCCGCGACGTGTCAATCCATTTACCAGCGTCATGATCAGGCGGGCACCGCTGGCTCCGAGAGGATGGCCGATCGCAACAGCACCGCCGGCCATATTGGTTTTTTCGCGCAGAGCGCGGGCCTTGGTCACATCCTGGTCAGCAAGCAGGAGCGTACTGACCAAAGGGGTCGCGGCGAAGGCTTCGTTGATCTCGATGCGATCGATCGTCTCGAGCGACGTGTCCGCTTTCCCGAGAACCTTCTTGATGCCTACCGCAGGTGTGTAGGATCCACTGGTCGCTGAGCCGGCGACCTGAACATAGCCCCGCAAGGTCGCAATCGGCTTCAGGCCGCTGCTTTCGACGTATCGCCGAGTTGCAAGAACGCAGAAGGCCGCTCCATCATTCAATCCAGGCGCGTTGCCAGGAGTAACGGTCGGGCTTGAGTAGACGGTTTTCAGTTTTGCCAGCTTTTCCATCTGGATATCTGGGCGAGGGGACTCGTCGGTGGTGACGCTGTTCTCATCGACTGACACCGCAAACCGCTCTGTCTCGAAATATCCTTCGCGTTCGGCTGCAAAGTAACGGTCGTGGCTCCTTAAGGCCCACTCGTCCTGCTCGGTCCGGTCGATCCCTACGCGCACAGCTTCCTCGCCGGTGTAGCGAGCAATCGCCGTATCGAGGAAATCGGCGCGGAGCAGCAGTGGGTCGGATACCTCCACGCTGCCTGGACGTATTCCTCGCTGCCGGGGCCAGAGGAAGGGCGTGTTGCTGAGACTCTCGAAGCCACCGCAAAGGACGACGTCTGCTTCTCCGGATTGCAGTTCGCGCATCCCCATGCCGATGGCAGTCATACCTGAGCAGCAGGCGCGGTCGACGCCCATCGATGGCACCGTTTCCAACAGGCCGGAACCGAGAAGCAAGGCCTGGCGTGTCGCCGTCAGAACGTTGGCGCCGATCATACCAATGCCGGCACACACGAATTGGATGTCGCTGCTCGCGATATTGCTTCGACGACTGGCCTCGGCCATTGCCAGAGCGCCGAGTTGTATCGCGCTGAGAGATTTCAGAGCGCCGCCGAACCGCCCGAAGGGCGTCCGGGCCATGGAGAGCATCATAACGTCGCGATCGGAACTCATGCCGCAGTTCCCAATTTACGCGACAGGCTTGCCCTCAGTTCGCCTTTATCCACCTTAGCGTTACCGGTGCGCGGAAGCCTGTCGATGAAATGCCAGCGCTTCGGCGTCCGGATTCCTATCAGCGGCTTGCAGTGTGCTTCACAGTGTTCCTTGCTGAGCGTCTTGCCGGGCTCCGCAGCGACGAAGGCAACGGCGATCTCGCCAAGGTTTTCGTCGGGTATTCCGATGACGGCCGCCTCTTGCACGCCGGGGCAGCTAGACAAACATGCCTCGACCTCAGCCGGATAGATGTTGAAGCCGCCAGAGATCAGCATCTCCTTCGAGCGCCCCACGATGTAAATGAAACCGTCCTCATCCTTGCGGGCAAGGTCGCCGGACCAGAGCCAACCGTCTCGAAGCACTTTCTTTGTCTCTTCGGGTCGGCCCCAATAGCCTTGCATCAGGTGTTCGGCCTGAATCGTTATCTCCCCGATCTCGTTGGTTGCGACCGGATTGCCTTCAGGATCCCGCAGAACGATGTCCACGAAGCTATATGGCCGGCCGACACAGCCAAATCGAACCGCACCCTTGTTTTCACCCGAATGCGTCAGATGATCGTCTGCATGCAGGAACGTGCAGGTCATCATCGCTTCCGTCAGGCCATAGTTGTGCGTAAGGACGGAGCCCCAGCGCTTCAGGGCCTTGTCGAGGGTGTTCCTCTGGATCGCCTCGGCGCCGTAACCGATCCAGCGAATAGACGACAGATCGTAATTGTCGATGTCGGGCGCATTCAGGATGCGGGTCAAAACCGTAGGAACGCATGAAAATGCGGTGACGCGGTGCTTCTCGATAGTCGGCAGCAGCTGTTCAAGAGCGCCGCCGGGCACGAGAACATTGGTAGCGCCACGCAGCAGGAACGGTGTGAAATAGGCGCCGCTGGCATGCGTCAGAGGACCGATATGGGCCAATCGATCGTCACCGCGAATGTCGCGATCCATCAGCATATTTTTGCTGACGCTCTGCCAGTTGCGGTGGGAGAGAATCACACCCTTCGGGATTCCGGATGATCCGGAAGTATAATTGATAGAGCACAGGGCGTCGAAATCACCCGGTTCTGGAGCGGGCGCTCCTTCGTAGGCGGCCAAGGCGCTCCATTTCAATCCGCCCTCGGACTCGTCCTTTGCGACAGAGCTTAGCCACAGGCCCCTATCACGGAGTCCGGCAAGGCGATCGGAAGTCTGGTCGTCGTAGAAAATTGCCTTGGGTTCGCAGTCGCTGACCACACGCTCTACTTCGAACGCTGTGTATCTGACGTTCAGGGGTACACGAACCAGGCCCGCGCGCTCGATGGCCACCTGCAGGATCAGATACTCGGCGCGGTTCTGCATATAGAGACCGACACGGGAGCCCGATGGCATCGCCGCAGCGAGCCCTCCGGCTATTCTTTCAACGAGCGCTTCGAGCTCGCCAAATGTCCACTCCCTGCTGTCTTCGATGAGCGCGACACGATCACGGAAGGCCGAAAAAGCATTCCGAAACTGGGCATAAACTGTCACTGCAAAATATCCGAATTCTGATTTCTGCTATCGACGGCCGATTGGATGTATTTTGCGATGTCGGCGACCGTTGTTCCTGAAAGAAAGACCCGAGATACGCCCGCGGCGTGCAGTTCTGAAATGTGTTCCTGGGGTATAACGCCGCCGCATACGAGAATGATGTCTTGGGCGCCGGCTTCGTTCAGGAGCTCTTTCACCCTTGGGATGAGAGCCATATGGGCACCCGAAAGGATGCTAATTCCCACGACATCGACGTCCTCGTCGACCGCTACGCGGACGATTTGCTCCGGAGTGCGGCGGATACCGGTGTAGATGACCTCCATTCCGGCTTCGAGCAGGCCGCGCGCAATAACGCGCGCTCCTACGTCGTGACCGTCAAGGCCCACTTTGGCCATGAGGAATCTGATCTTTTGCGCCATGCCCACGACTTCGAGAATATTACTCGACAAGTTTGGTAGGCGATTACGCTCAATGCCAATAAAGTCTTTTTATGCCGCTTATCACGCGAAATTTCACGCGAGGCGCACGAACCCGTTGGATCGCGGCAAGGGACAAATTGCCTTGTTCGCATAGGCCGGCCTCGGTATACGACCCCGAGAGGGGGGAACTCATGGACCTGCGTCAAATTCAGTATTTCGTGGCGCTATATGACGAAAAAAGCATCACGAAGGCTGCGAAACGGCTTCACGTCGTGCAGCCGGCCGTTTCCATGCAGATACGACGCATCGAGGTGGAGTACGGTGCTCAGCTTTTTGAACGCACCACGGCAGGTGTCCATCCCAACGAAGCAGCGGCGGCAATCTATCCGATGTGCCTGGAAGTCCTGAACAAGGTCGAGGTCATTCGGCGTACCCTCCGGGACGGTTCGGGAAAGATAGTGGGATCTCTTTCGATCGGCGTGCCGCCCTCGATCGCGCACGGCATCCTGGCGGAAGTCCTGGCGGTATTCACCGAGAAATTCCCAGATGTCCACCTGGCGATCTCCGAGGGATATAGCGCTCACCTGGTAGATTGGTTGCTCCAGGGGGACCTGAATTTTGCGATCTTGGGTGAGTTCGACGACGATCGCCGCCTCTATTCGCAGGCGATCGTCACCGATGAACTGGTTGTGCTCACGAGTGACAAGACCCCGCACGAGGGTGACACGATCACTGGCGAACAGGCTGCTGCTCTCAAGCTCGTATTGCCGTCGAGCAAGAACCTCATACGCATCCTTGTCGACAGCGAATTTGAGAAGGAGAGCATAAAGGTGGCGCCGGCGATGGAGGTAGATTCGTTGGCAACGGTGTTCGCAATTATCCGCAAGCCTGGTTGGGCCACGATCCTGCCTAGTTCCGGAATTGGAGACGGGGATTTAGCGGCCGGCTTCAAGCGTTTGCGTCTGACCAAGCCTATGATCGATCGTACGCTTGTGGCGGCGTTTCCGACCCTGAAGCCGTCCTCTGCGGCCGCTCAGGAGTTCATCCGCGTCCTCCGGCAAGTGATCCTGCGGAAGATGGATTTGTCCGCATAATCCCGTCTGATAGTGGGCATCAAAACAACTTACTCGACCTCGAGCTTAGCGTCGGCTCTCATTGAGACTATGAGCGGCAACAAGGCCGCCAAGACGCCAAATGGGGTAAGAAACGTTGTTGCAGGAGCTTTCGCCGCCCGAGGCAGGGATCGACATTTTTACGATGGTCGTCCTTCGCCGCCGTTTCGAGGCGATCATCGGAGAGATGATCAACGCGTTGTTCAGATCTGGTCGTTCGGGCGTCTTGAACACAGCAATGGATTTCTCCTGCAGCCTGACAGACGCGAATTTTCAATCAATTAGCCTCGCTCAGGGGCTGCCGGTGCATGTCGGTGCAGTTGACCTCATTCCGAGAGCTGTCGTCCGCAAGTTTGGTGCTGACATCCATCCGGGCGACTGCTTCGTCAACAACAGCGGGTATCTTGGCAACACGCACTGCGCCGACTTCACGGTCTGCGCGCCGGTGTTCGTCGATGGTTCGATAGCGTTTTACGTGATCGCGCGAGCCCATCTCGGGGACATGGGATTCCCCACCCCGACCACATATGGACCGCGTTCCCGCGATGTGTACGAAGAAGGGCTGATGCTGCCCTGCGTGCGCATCCAGAAAGGGTACAAGGACGTGCCCGAGGTCATAGACATCTGCCGGGCCAATATTCGCGTCCCTGATCAATTCTACGGCGACTATCTCGCTGTCCTATCCGCGATGCGAACCGGTGAGAGCCGACTGAAATCGCTCTGTGCCAAGTACGGCGCTGACGTCGTCAAGACGTTCGTGGACGAATTCCAGAACTACGCCGAGCGGATGGCTCGTACGGCAATCTCGGAGCTTCCGAAGGGGCGCGTCTCGAAAGAAATGCTCTACGATTCGGAGACCGAACTTTATCCGAACGGCATCCCGATCCGCGCAACGATCGAAGTTGATCCCGACGAAGAGCTTGTCACAGTTGATCTGACCGAAAACGTGGACAACCTCCCGCTCGGCATCAACATGACCGAAAGCACGACGACAGCTGCTTGCATGACTGCGGTGCTGAACGTGCTTGGCGCCGATGTGCCTCGATGCACAGGTTCATTCCGGCGCGTGAAGCTTTTGATGCGCGAAGGTGCGGCAATCGGAAAGCCGAAATTCCCGGCAGCGACCTCGGCTGCGACGACAAATCTTTGTCATGCCCTGATCCCGCATATCCAGTCGATGTTTGCTGATCTGCGAGATGATCTCGGAACGGCGTACGGGACCATCGGTATGCCTGGGTCCTGCGCGGTGGTCAGCGGAAACGATCACAGGGGCGACCGCCCCTTCGTCAATCAGCTCATTATGGGCTATTGGGGCGGCCCTGCCATGAACGGTCATGATGGCTGGCTGACCTACGGTAGCGGAGCGAGCCAGGGTATTCTTTGGCAATCGAGCGTCGAGGTCGTCGAGCAACAACAGCCAATCATCATCGAGAAATTGGAAGTCCGCTGCGACTCTGCGGGGGCAGGGCAGTGGGAGGGGGCTCCCGGCGCGGACTGTGTCATCCGCCCACGATCCGGAGCCGTCCGCTTCATGGTGAACTCGGCATCACGGGATAATCCGCCCAAGGGGGTCGCGGGCGGCATGAACGCAGCGCCGATGCAGATTGCGAGGCTGGACAAGGACGGCCGGCGCAGCGAGTTGCCGATCTCCGTCGATACCGTGATCAACGTCGGCGAGAAGCTCCTTTCTGAAGGCTGCGGCGGAGGTGGTTTTGGTGAGCCGCTCGACCGTGACCCGGCAAGAGTCCTTGGTTCCGTGTTGGCTGGGCGCGTCAGCGAGGCGCGCGCAAAATCTGTCTATGGCGTCGTGCTGGTTCGTGATGGCGCCCATCTGAAACTGGATGATGCGGCCACGAAGAAGCGCCGCGAAGGAATGCGTCAGGGAGCATCGGCATGAACGTTCAAATCGCCGTCGATGTTGGTGGGACGTTCACAGATCTGGTTCTTCAGGAGACCTCAGGACAGATCCGGATATACAAGACACCTACGACGCCGGGTCGGATCGTCGATGGAATCCTGAATGGCGTAGAACTTATTGCCAGTGAGTTCGGCCTCGATCGCCGTGAGCTCCTGAGCAACTGCACTCGCTTTGCCTGCGGTACGACCGCAGCTACCAATGCCATCCTGGAGAAGACCTACGCAACGACCGGTCTGATCTGCACGGAAGGCTTTCGCGATACGCTGACCGTGCGTGAAGGCGGAAAGGCTGACACCTACACGATCGCGATCGACTATCCGGAGCCATACATAGCGAGGCATCTGACGCACGGCGTGCGTGAGCGGATGAACAGCGAGGGTGGCGTCGAAACGCCCCTCGATGAAAAACATGTTGTCGAGGCGATTTCGCAACTCAAAGCCCTTGGCGTTGAGTCAGTTGCGGTCTGCCTTCTGTGGTCTATCGCGAACCCGGCGCATGAAATCCGCATTGGCGAACTCATCGAAATGCATTGGCCCGGCATTCCATACAGCTTGAGCCATCAGACCAGCCCCACGCTTCGCGAATATCGCCGAACGTCCGCTACCGCGATTGACGCTTCCCTGAAGCCGCTGGTCAGCAAGACGGTGAACGAACTTGAAGCGCGTCTTCGCGATGCCGGCCTCGAAGGAGTTCTCACTTTGATGGCCTCGTCGGGAGGTCAGACTGCGGTCGACGAGGTTATCGCCCGTCCGATCAATCTCTGCTTGTCTGGACCTTCTGCCGCTCCCGTCTCTGCGTGCACTTCGATCAAGGCCGAGAACGAGTCGGCATGCAACGCGATCGTCGTGGATATGGGCGGCACCAGCTTCGATATCAGCATCATCGACGACTGGCAGATCCCAATGCATCGTGAAGGCATTATCGACGGCCACGTATTTGGCGTCGCGTCCGTCGAAGTAAAAACGATTGGAGCCGGTGGCGGCTCGATTGCCCGTGTCGATGCCGGCGGTTTCATTCACGTAGGTCCCGAGAGTGCCAAGTCGGTCCCAGGTCCGGCCTGCTACGGCCGAGGCGGAACGCGTCCGACAGTGACGGATGCGAATCTTGTTCGTGGTTTCCTTGATGCCGGGAATTTCGCGGGCGGCACCATGACGCTCGATCTTGAAAAGGCCCGGGCGGCAATAGGACAGCACGTTGCCGAGGGGCTGGATCTGTCTGTTGAAGAGGCTGCAAGCCTGATCGGGCTGACGGTCGAGCAGAACATGGTAGCGGCCATCGACGAGATCACCATCAAACGGGGTGTCGATCCGCGCGAGTATGTCTTGGTTGCAGGCGGTGCCGCCGCTGGATTGCACGCTGTCCCGATCGCCCGTGAGCTTGGAATGAAGCGTGTGTTTGTGCCTCCGGTCGCTGGCGTCCTCAGCGCTTTTGGCATCTTGGTAAGCGACATGAAGTCGACCTTTTCCAAGAGTGTGCCACTGTCCACGGACGCCTTCGATTTTGCGAAGGCGAATGATGCTCTCGCAGGGTTGGTCAGGGAGGCGGAAGCCTACCTCGATCGCATGAAGGCCCCTGCCGATTCGCGCGAGATTCTGTTCTCGACGGAGGCCCGATATCGCGGCCAGGTCTGGCAGATTTCTCTACCCTTCGACATTCGCAGATTTGAGAGCGACGCTGACCTGGAGCGGCTGGTTGAGGCTTTCCACCAACTCCACGAGAAGCTGTACTTCGTTCGCTCCTCGGACCCGGTGGAATTCACGGAATGGACTGCGATGGCAGTCGGCAAGTTGCCATCTGCGGATCTGAAACATGGAGGCGAAGCTTCGGCAACCGTGGCCGAGAAGGCGAAGCGCTCCGTCTTTATGCGAGAACTCGGCGGCAATAGCGAGATACGCGTTGTCGATGGCACGCAGTTGGCCGGAGGAACTGTCATCCAGGGTCCCGCGATGATCGACCAGCCGCTAACGACGATCGTTCTCTACCCTTCGACCACTGCCACGTACTCCGCTAATGGCGGCGTCTGGATCGACCTTCACTGATAGGAAAGCCTGAAAGAAATGTCCGTAAAGCAGACCCGCATTTTCCTGAACGGCGAATTCGTCTCGGAAGCAGATGCAAAAGTGTCCGTTTTCGACCGCTGTTTCCTCTATGGAGACGGCATTTTTGAAGGCGTTGCTGTCTGGGACGGTGCGCCTTTCCGGCTGCAGCCTCATCTCGACCGTATGCGGGACGGCTTGGACTATCTTCGTATCGAAAACCCATTCGACGACGCCGGCTGGAACGATCTGATCGAGCGGACGATCACGGAAAATAAGATGGATGACGGCTACCTGCGCATCCAGATCAGCCGAGGCGAGGGCATTTCCTCGATAAGGTGGGAGCCGCGATTGCTTCGTAAGCCCGAGCCGAATGTAACGATCATTCCTATCGTTGGTTTCAAGGACTACTACAAAGGCTTGCTCGCGGAGAAGATGGAAGCAGGCCTGCGCGCCAAAATCCTTTCTCGACCCCGCGTTCCAACGGCCTCACTGCCATCCGGCACCAAGCACTGCAACTACCTGAACAGCGTTCTCGGTGCCATTGAGGTCACATCTGCCCAGACGGACATCGGCATCGCCGTAGACCGTGAGGGCTTCGTGACCGAGGGCATCGCCTACAACGTGTTCGCGGTAAAGAGCGGCAAGCTCATCACCTCTCCGCTCAACCGCGACATCCTCCCTGGTATCACGCGCGGCGTCGTGCTTGAGATCGCTGCGCGCGAAGGGATCGAGGCGAACGAAGTCTTGTTCGATGCCTTCGCGCTCACCTCGGCAGATGAAGTGTTCATCTGTTCGACACTCGAACTAGCGGTGCCGGTGATCGAGGTCGCGGGCCGCAAGATCGGCACCGGCAAGCCGGGACCGATTACCCGGAAGTTCGGGAAGCTCCTTACCGAAACCATGGCCCGTGAAGCCAGCGAGTGGCACGCCGCTCGTGCAAAGCAGAAGGCAGTTGCATGAGCGCGTTCGTCGATCTGAAGGGCAGGACCGTTCTCGTAACCGGAGGGTCGCGAGGCATCGGCGAAGGTATCGTCCGCGGGCTTCTGGAGCAGGGCGCGTCCGTCATCCTAAACTATTCGTCGAGTAAGGAGCGCGCGGAAGCGATCGCCGACGAGTTCGGCCGCGATCGGTGTCTTCCCGTTCAGGCGCACATGGACCGGGTCGAAGATCTGGAGCGCCTCTGGAAAGAGGCCGTCGCCTGGAAGGGCCGAGTTGACACGCTGGTCAACAACGCAGCGGTTCGCCAGCCAATTCCTATGACCGCTTCCTCCGCCGATTGGGATGCTCACTGGCTCTACGCGCTCAAAGTCAATCTGATGGCAACGGCCCATCTGTCTCGGCTTGCGGTTCTTCATTTTCAGGAAAAGGGCGGCGGTTCGATCGTCGGAATCTCTGCCCGTATCGCCGTACGCGGGGACCGGCCGGATTTCTTCCACGACGGTGCGTCCAAGGGTGCAATGAACTCACTGCTTCGCGGCATTGCAAGGTTCTACGCAAAAGAGAACATCCAGACCTACATCATCTGTGTCGGCGTGATCGGCACGCGGCAGGGCGAGGACATGCTTTCAATTTACGGAGCGGAAGAGATGCTTGCCGAAATCCCGGCAGGTCATTTCGGAGAACCTTCGGACGTCGCCAACGTGGTGGTGTTCTGCGCCAGCGGCAGGGCGAAATACTCCAGCGGCGCGACGATCGACGTCACCGGCGCCTCGTTCATCCATTAAGTCAGAAGATCGATGGACACGGCTACAGGCCTTCCCAGTCTGATCGGATGTTCTCCGCATCGTGTGGAAGACGACCGCTTCATCACCGGCCAAGGCCGATACATAGCGGATCTTGAGTTCGAGAACCTGGCGCATGCGGTGTTTCTGCGCGCGCCAATCGCCCACGCGCGCATCACATCGATCAATCTCGATGCGGTCCGACAGGCCGACGGCGTGATCGCCGCGTTTACGGGCCTCGATATGAAAAATGCCGGCATTCGCCCGATGCCGTGCCTGCGGGCAATGAATAGCGCCGACGGAATGCCATTTTACGCTCCAGAGCGGTTTGCGATGGCTGTCGATACCGTCCGTCATGCGGGTGAAGCGGTCGCGATTGTGGTGGCCGAGAGCGAGGCTCAGGCACTCGATGCTCTCGATCTCGCCGAGATTGAATTCGATTCTCTGGATGTCGTAGTCGATGCCCGAACCAGTGAGGAGATTGCTTTCGACTGGGAGAAAGGGGATCGCGCTGCCGTCGAGGAAGCCTTCTCCCGTGCGGCCCGGATAGTTCGGATTGAAGCAGTCAACAATCGTGTTCTCATCAGCCCCATAGAGCCGCGGGGCGCCGTTGCCATCCATGATTCCGATCCGAATTCATATACGCTTTATGCACCGACCCAGGGGGTGCATCTCGTTCGAACGATGCTTGCTCCGACGTTGGGTGTGGAGCCGAGCAAGCTCCGCGTCATCACCAACGACGTCGGCGGCAGCTTCGGCGCGAAGCTGGTCAGCATGCCGGAACAGGTGGTCTTGCTGTTCGCTGCAAAGGCATGTGGTCGGCCTGTCCGATGGGTTGCTACCCGATCCGAGAACCAGTTAACCGACATTGCCGGACGCGATCATGTCAGCAAAGCCGAGATGGCGTTGGACGCGGATCACCGGATCATCGGATTGCGCGTTGAGACGTTTGCAAACCTCGGTGCTTACGCGTCGGCGCTTGGACCATCGCCGCCTACAGCCGGTTTCGCTGCGACACTTTGCGGGCCTTACGATTTTCAGGCCATGCATCTGACGGTTAGCGGGCGCTTCACGAACACGGCGCCAACTGATGCCTATCGGGGGTCCGGCAAGCCGGAATCTGTCCATCTTATGGAGCGGTTGATCGGACGGGCAGGGCAAGAAACCGGCCTCGGTCCGATTGAATTTCGCCGGCGCAACCTGATCCCTCCACACAAGCTGCCTTACACCGCTGCCAACGGATACGTGTACGACAACGCAGACTTCGTCTCGGTGATGGACAAAGCTGTCGAACTGGCCGAGTGGAAGACTTTCGAGAGCCGAAAAAAGGCGAGTGAAGCCCTTGGTTTGAGGCGGGGGATCGGGCTTGGACTCTACCTCCATACAAGCGGCGTGACATCGCAAGAGATTTCCCGGGTCAAGGTCAATCGCTCCGGTTTCGTCGTCGTTGAAACAGGCACCCAGTCTTCCGGGCAGGGTCATGAGACCAGCTTCGCTCAGCTGATTGCCGAGAAGCTTGGGCTGAGCCTCGACAAAGTACAGGTTGTTCAGGGGGATTCGACCGGCGCTGAATTCGGCGGCCCGACCGCTGGTTCTTCCAGCCTGCAGGTTGGCGGCGTGACGATGTTGCGTGCCGCAGAGGCCATGCTTGAGCGGACGGCGGAACTCGTTGCCGAGCAACTTGGTGTAGACAAGAAGGATATTACCTACGAGCGCGGGTATTTTTACGCATCCGGTACTAATCACTCGGTCGATCTTTTCGAGTTGAGCGCGGCGCTGGAAAGTCGCGGAGAACCGGGATGCGAGGGCGAGGCGGCTCTTGCAGGGAACATCCTGACAATTCCAAACGGTGCTTACGTTTGCGAAGTCGTCATCGATCCGGAGACAGGTTCGATAACGATCGAGCGTTTCACCGCTGTGGATGACGTCGGGCGGAGACTTAATCCCCAGATCGTCGAGGGTCAGATACACGGCGCAATCGCCCAGGGTATCGGGCAAGCTTTGCATGAGCGCGTCATCTACGACCCCGATAGCGGCCAGATGCTTTCGGGGAGCCTTATGGATTACGGCCTCCCGCGCGCCGATGACCTGCCGATGCTAGACGTTCACGCCGCCGATATTCCCACCACCAACAACGTTCTCGGAATGAAAGGTGCTGGTGAGATCGGGTGCATTGGAGCGCCTGCGGCAGTGATGAATGCAGTCGCCGACGCTATCGGCCACGACAAGATCGATATGCCCCTGACGCCTGAAGGTGTCTGGCGCGCAATACACACACAGGAGCTATCATGACACTGCCTGCTCATGCGAATGTCGTCATCATCGGTGGCGGCATCATCGGTTGTTCGATCGCCTATCACCTGACGAAAGTCGGGATAAAGGACGTTCTGCTGCTTGAGCGTCGCCAGCTGTGCTGTGGAACGACCTGGCATTCCGTTGGCAGTGTTGCTGAACTGCGCGGCAATCGGCGCATGACGGAACTGGCGCGCTATACCGCTGAACTATACCGCAACCTCGAAGCCGAAACCGGACAAGCCACTGGCTACAAAAAGACCGGGTCTATCATGCTCGCGCTAAATAAGGAGCGCTTGATGGAGATGGAACGCTCCGCGGCGCTCGCTCGCGCGTTCGGCCAGGAGGCCGAGATGATCTCCCTTGCTGACGTCAAGGATCGCTGCCCCCAGGTCGTTACCGATGACGCACTTGCGGGCTTCTATCTTCCGACTGACGGGCGCACCAATCCGATCGACACGACGCAGGCGCTCGCCAAGGGCGCTCGGATGGGCGGGGCGACAATTCGAGAGAATGTTGAAGTGACGGGTTTGGAGGTGGTGAACGGCGAGGTGCGCGGTGTCCACACGCAGGAGGGATCCGTCAAAGCGGATGTCGTCGTCCTGGCTACCGGCATATGGGCACGCGAGTTCGGCGAACGCTTCGGCGTGCAACTGCCGCTGCAGGCCGCAGAACATTTCTACGCGGTAACCGAGAATATCGAAGGGCTGCAACGCTCTATGCCCTTCATTCGCGTCCCGGACGAGAGCACCTACTACAAGGAGGATGCAGGCAAACTGCTGTTCGGCTGTCTTGAGCGCCGTGCCAAGCCATGGGCTCTTGATGGCATTCCGAAAGATTTCTGTTTCGACGCCTTGCCGGAAGATCTCGACCATTTCGAGCCCATTTTGAATGCTGCTGTGAAGCGCTTCCCGCTGCTCGAAAGCGCTGGTATCCAGCTCTTTTTCAACGGACCTGAGAGCTTCACCCCCGATGGCAATGCCCTGATGGGCGAGACACCGGAGTTGAAGAACCTTTTCGTGGCGTGCGGACTGAACACAGTTGGTGTGATGTCGGGCGGCGCCATGGGAAAGATGATGGCAGAGTGGATCCACGATCGCCGCCGCCCTGAAGGGTTTTCGGAGTTTGACGTTGCCCGCCTGACAGGGTTCCAATCTGGACGTTCCTATCGCCGCGATCGCACGGTCGAGGCGCTTGGCGTGCTCTACGACGTTGGCTGGCCGAACCGTGAGTATCAGTCAGCTCGCGGGGCCCGACGCAGCCCCCTCTTTGGTGTCCACCAACAGGCCAACGCAATCATGGGCTCGCGCGCAGGTTGGGAGGTTCCTCTCGTCTACGCGCCATCGCAGGACGAGGCTGTCCTCAAGCCGAGCTACGGGCGTCAGAACTGGACACAATGGGCGGCCGAGGAAGCGAAAACCGCCGAGGAAGGCGTTGCGCTTTTCGATCTGTCTTCCAGCGCCAAACTGCGCGTCAGCGGAGAGGCGGCCGTATCTGCGCTTCTGTCCCTGTCAGGCGACAAATTCACGACACCCGGCCTGAAGTCCGCCGTCTGGAAGAACCATGCGGGTCACATACGGTCTGCGGTCTCTATTTTGGTGCTTTCCGCTGACGAGGCGATCGTGCTTTCGGCTGCCGGAAGTGAACGACTTCATTCGCAATGGCTCGAAGGACAAGGTATCGCCGCGAGCGCCATACAGAACGTGACCTCAGGATACGCGCGCTTCCTGCTGCTCGGCCCCCAGGCTGAAGCCCGCCTGAACGGTGCCGAGGCCGCGATCTCGGGTGATCAACTCCAGCATCGTGAGCTTGGCTACGCACCGGTGATTTTGGCCAGAACTTCGTTGGGTGCTGCGGGTGGGTGGGACGTTCTCGTAGCGACAGAGTTTGCAGCGCACGCCTATGAAGCCCTTCAGGCTGCAGGCACAGTCAATCTCGCTGGCGCTTATGCAATGGACGCGCTGCGGGTCAGTGCTGGACACCCTGCCTGGCCGAGCGAGCTTGGCGACACCGTCACGCCGTATGAAGCCGGCCTGGTTGGTTCATCCGCCGGAAAACGCACGACTGCTTTGGTGCGGATCGTTCTCAAGAACGACGAAGGGGCGCTCTACGGCCAGGAGGGAATCCTTTGTGATGGGAAATCGATCGGACTGACTACGTCTGGCGCGTGGTGCCGCAAACGCAATGTGCCGGTCGCGCTCGGGTATGTGTCGAATGCCGCCGGTGTGGATGCAGCCTGGATTTCGGCCTCTCGCTTCGAGATCGACCGGCCCGGAGGCCCTGCGGCTGCCGAAGTGACGTTGGTTGGGGAGCATTAAGTATGGGACTTGCTGCGGCCGAAATGGCGAAACTGGACTGGACCGATCCTCTCCTGTTGAACTCACAGCTATCGGATGACGAACGTCTCATTCGTGAAACGGCGCGGTCTTACGCGCAGGACAAACTTTTGCCACGCGTCCTCGATGCCTATGCCCGTGAGAAGACGGAGCCCGAAATCTTCCGCGAGATGGGGGAACTGGGCCTCCTTGGGGTAACGCTTCCCGAAGAGTACACCTGCGCAGGTGCCTCCTACGTGGCGTACGGGTTGGTCGCCCGCGAAGTTGAACGTGTGGATTCCGGCTATCGTTCAATGATGAGCGTTCAGTCGTCGCTCGTCATGTATCCGATATATGCCTATGGCGATGAAACGCAACGGCGGCGCTATCTCCCGAAGCTTGCCGCTGGCGAGTGGATCGGCTGTTTCGGTTTGACTGAGCCCGGTGCGGGATCCGATCCTGGCTCGATGATCACGCGTGCTGAACCCATCGATGGCGGATACCGCCTCAAGGGAGCAAAAACCTGGATATCGAACGCACCGATCGCGGATGTGTTCGTCGTATGGGCAAAATCCACCGCTCATGACAACCAGATACGAGGCTTCATCCTCGAAAAGGGTATGGTGGGCCTCAGCGCGCCCAAGATCGGAGGCAAGCTGTCTCTGCGCGCATCCATCACCGGGGAAGTCGTGCTGGATGATGTGGAGGTTCCGGAAGGCGCTTTACTGCCTAATGTTTCGGGTTTGAAGGGGCCGTTCGGTTGCCTCAACCGCGCCCGATACGGAATTTCATGGGGTTCTCTGGGTGCGGCTGAAGACTGCTGGCACCGCGCCCGCAATTACGCTCTGGAACGCCAGCAATTTGGCCGTCCGCTCGCTGCAACGCAGCTCGTGCAAAAGAAGCTCGCTGATATGCAGACTGAAATCACACTTGGCCTACAGGCGAGTCTCCGCGTCGGCCGTCTTCTCGACGAGGGAAAATGCTCGCCGGAAGCGATCTCGCTTGTGAAGCGCAACAACTGCGGAAAGGCCCTGGAGATTGCGCGAGCGGCACGTGACATCCACGGCGGCAACGGCATCCAGGAAGAATATCATGTCATGCGACATGCTCAGAATCTGGAGACGGTGAACACTTATGAAGGCACGCATGACGTTCATGCGCTGATCCTCGGACGAGGTCAGACCGGATTGCAGGCATTTTACTAGAAGTGTGGCCAGGAATCTGGGACAAAGTATCGAGGCGCCACAGGCGTCTGGGCCGCTCTGAATGATCCGGTGGCGCTCGGCAGATGTATCCCCGAGCGCCAGGAACTCAATCAGCTATCCCCAATAGCTTTGCCCGCGATGTAGCCGAAAACCATGGCTGGGCCAATTGTCACGCCTCCGCCTAGGCATGCACCAGAGAAGACATTTGATGCGTCGTTTCCGATTGCGTAGAGTCCTGGAATTGGTGCTCCCGACACGTCCATCACTTCGCCGACTGGACCTACCTGTAGCCCGAGAAACGTCCCGAGATCACCGGCGAACACCTCGACACTGTAGAAAGGTGGTTGTGTGATCGGCGCCAGGCACGGGTTCGGCTTATGTGAATAGTCACCTTGAAACTTATTGTACGAACTGGCCCCGCGCTTGAATATTGGATCCGTGCCAACAGCAGCGCTTTCATTGAAGCGCATAACCTCCTCCACAAGTACTTGTTCGGGCAGATTTAGCTTGGACGCGAGTTCACGCAGATTGGCTGCCTTCGTGATATATTGCGACCTCAGATACGGTCCCAATGGAATGGGAGCGGGCCGCGCTGCACCGAGCCCGTATTTTCGCGTCGCTCTATGATCGGCAATAAAATATGCGCGTTTGGTCTTGCCATCGATACCTTGGCGGATCATCTCCTGCGCAACGTCGTGATATGAGTTGCTCTCGTTGCAAAAGCGCCGTCCGTTGGAATCTATCGCGATAATTCCTGGCTTTGCCCGATCCGTAAAGTGAGGGTATAACGCGCCGTCCGATGCACCGCCCCTTAACTTAGAGAATACCGCGCTATAGGCCGGGGTTACCCCCTTGTCATTAAAGGCCGCCCCCACGCTCATCGCGAGCCTTACTCCATCACCAGAGCTTTCCTTGGGAGCGATCGATACCGCCTGTTCGGCCGGAAGGTATTGAGATCGTTTCTCGGGATCGTGCGAAAAGCCACCCGATGCCAAGATAACTCCCTGCCTTGCAGATACCCATTGTGTTTGGCCGTCAGGGGTTTCGACCTTAGCGGACGTTACGCGTCCTCTGTCACTGCGGATCAATTCGATGACTGTCGTTTTCAGTCGAATGTCTACACCCTTGTCAAATGCCGATCTCGCGAGGCGCGCCACCAGTGCGTTGCCATTATACAAGCGGACGCCGCGTCCGTACCGAAGCAGATCACAGAAGTATACAGCGAGAGCTTTGGCAACGAACGCAGCAGATTTGATGGAATGGGTTGCGTTAAGAAAGTGCTTGAAGTTAGCGCCGGATCCAATCGACATACCAAGAAAGGTTAGTTGGCCAAGCGGAGGGCGAAGGTTTGGCAGATATTTTCCCAGAAGACTGCCATTGAATGGGGCTGCAACGAGCGAACGTCCGCCATGTAATCCGCCAGGATCGTCCGGGAAATAGTCGGCAAACGTATAATCCGCTACAAAACGAACGGATGAATTCCGCTCGAGAAATTCAATCATCTCCGGGCCGTTTTGTAGGTATTGTTGTACTCGCTCGGGATTATAAAGCCGCCCGGCTTGGTGGCGTACGTAACGGTCTGCTTGAGCAAGGGAGTCCGCTATTCCGCCGGCGATTGCAGCAGGATTACATGGAATCCACACCCACCCGCCGGACAGAGCGGTGCTTCCACCGAAGTATTCTGATTTTTCGACGACGATAACCGACAAGCCGGCCTGTGCGGCGGTGACCGCTGCGGTCAAGCCTGCGCCGCCCGCGCCAACGATCAAAACATCACAGCGCAACTCTTCAGAACTCGAAATCACAGAACCTTCTTCCGCTTCTTCCAGAGCCTCTTGGCTGAGCGCCATACGCAATGTTGGAGCTTCACCTAATGATCGAAACTGTCGGTTTGGATTGATTCAGTGAATGCGATTCTCATCGGTGAAGCGTGAGCTACGATGCAGGGACCACAGGTTCGTCTATTCATTGGTTCACTGCGGCGCTTTGGCTGCAGACAAGCCATTCGAACCTCTTGTCATCCATGCGGCCAGTGCGACAGCGACAATGCTGAAGCCGATCAAGAGGGTCGCAATTGCGGTTATGGTAGGATTTATCTGGAGAACCAGTTGATTGAACATGCGCTTCGGAATTGTCATGTGCGTTCCCGAAACAAACATGGTCACAACTACCTCGTCGAAGCTGATTACGAAGGCAAAAAGCCAAGCCGCGGCCGCGTTGGGAACGAGGTTGGGAAGTAGCACTCGCGTTAGCATTTGCAGGTGCGAAGCGCCGAGACTCAGAGCTACTTGCTCGATTCGTTCGTCAAATGCGCGGATTGCGAGCATCATCAGTAACACGACATATGGCGTCGACAGGACGGCGTGCGCCGCAATGAGCGCGACGTAGTTGCCGAGAATGCCTAGCCTGGCGAAGAAGATATACAGAGCGACCGCCACTATGATGGGTGGCAAGACCATCGGCGCGATGAAATTCGATTCCAGGAATCCGCGCCCCCGGAAGGTGCCTCGCACCAGGCCATAGGCGGCCAATGTTCCGAGCACCAAGGCGATCGTCGAGGACGACACGCCGATGACTATGGAGTTGATTCCGGCTTCAACCCATTGAGAATCCCCGAAGAACGACTGGTACCAGCGGAGCGAGAATCCGGGCGGGGGGAAGCGTAGGGATTCCGAGCTTGAGAACGACATCGGAACAACGATGATTATTGGCAGCGCCAGGAAGAACAATGCCATTAAGCTGACCGTTGGGAGCGTAATCCTCGCCAATCGACCGTCCTTACTGAGGGTGATCGGGGAAGTCGAGCTCATGTCCGGCGCCCCAGGGTTTGATAGATTCCATACAATGCGAGAGTGGTGATCAGTAGAACGACAGAGATGGCGGCCGCCAAATTCCAGCGTGGGAACTGGTTGATAAGGATATCGAGCATGTTTGCTATCAACGGGACTTTGCCGCCACCGAGGATCGCCGGCGTGATGTAGAAGCCGAGGCTCAGGATGAAGACCAACACAAACGTTGCCGCGAGTGCAGGGAGCGTGAGCGGAAAAAATACACGACGGAAGAACTGCCCGCCCGACGCGCCAAGGGTATAGGCCATTGCTCTGAGCCGAGGGTCAATCTGCTGCATGGCAGCGTACAAGGGTAGCAGCATGAATGGCAGAAGCACGTTTACCATACCGATCGATACCCCGAGTTCATTGTAAAGAAAGGGAATGGGTTTTTCGGTCAGGTGCAATGCCTGCAGGGTGCGGTTCACAATTCCTGCATTACCCAGAATAACGATCCATGCGTAAGTGCGTACCAGGATGCTGACCCAGAAGGACGTCACTATGACAGCGAGCGCAAAAGCCTGACCGCGCCGCGAGAGTGTGGTCATCCAATACGCCAGGGGATAGCCTATTAGCGCGCATGCGGATGAGACGAAGAGCGCGACGCGAAGTGTCCTCAGAATGACGGCAATGTAGGTGTTTGAGGTTGCGAATTCGGTATAGTTCGACAACGTCGGGCTACCCGTTGCCTGCTCCAGAAAGCTCCATCCTACCGTCATCAGCAACGGGAGATTGAATACCACGATGATCAGCGTGAGGAGTGGCAGTATCCAGAGGAGCCCGGAATTCACCACCCATGCGACCTGTCTTGGCATAACCTTTGTACGGCTCGATGCGTCCGACAGGAAATGAGAAGAATTTGTTTCAAGGGACAAATCAGACATCCGGATCATTTCCGATAATCTCCGGCCTGACCAGGGAGATAGCCAGGCCGGGAAAGACACGGCGTCACTGGGTAAGCTTGAATTCCAGCCAGCGCTTCTGAACCTCGGCGGCGTTGTCGTACCACCACTTGCCGTCGGTTACGAACTGGACGTCACGGTTCGCCTTATAGTTCGGAAATTGCGAAAGCTTGTCTTGCGGGAGCATGGGATCGAGCTGTGGGCTGGGGCCGGTATAGCTGATGTATTTAGCGACACAGGCTTGTTTTTCAGGATCGGAATACTCGTGAAGATATAGCCATGCGGCTTCTTGCATTGCAGGATCGGCCCCCTTGGGGGCGCCCCACCACGAGGTATCGAGCATACCTCCGTTGAACGAGGTCTTTATGGTTTCCTTGCCGACTAGGCGACCAGACCAGCCGATCGTATATTGGGCCTCGTTATCGTCCAAAAGCTGCGCCGCCTGGCCGCCTGCGGTCCACCAGATAACGTCCCCCTTTACCCGGTTAAGAGTCTTAAAGGCGCGATCGAGATCGAGTGGGAAAAGCTTGTCGGGCTCCACTCCGTCAGCCAATGCTGCGAAAGCCAGGACATAGCCGGGGTAATCAGGGAGCGCGCGCTTCCCGGGGAAGTTCTGCGTATCGAAGAACTCCTGCCAGTTCTTGGGTTCCTTTACGTCGGGGCGCATCGCCATGATCGTCGAAAAGTATGTGCTCGCAAAGCCATATGGCTTCTTGGCGTCCGGAAACATCTCGAACGGCTTCACGGCGTCCCAGTCGATTGGGTCGAGCAGGCCCATGGCATTGGCACGCTCGAGCTCTGTGGTCTCAAGATCCATCAGAGCAACGTTGACGTTACCCGACTGGGCGAGGCCGGCAAGCTTGGCGTATCCCGCCGGGGTATCGAGCTCGATCTTGATGCCGTATTTCTCGGTGAACGGCCCATCGACGCACTTTTGAACAGCGTCGGTCCATTCGCCCCCCGCGGTGAGAATACGTAGTATTTTTGCAGGCTCTGCATTGGCTGCCCCTGCACCTAGAGCGACAGCAGCGGCCAGCGCGGCAATAGGATATTTATGCATAAGTTTCCCCTTTGAAGTTGTGTTGTTCCTTGGCCGGAATTCCCTCCGGCTCAGCTTGTGCGCTGCCGACTTACGCTGGCAGCAGCCAAACGCCCTTCGGGTCCCAAGTCAGGCCGACTTGATCTCCAATCGCCACTTTCCGCTTTACGCCGGAGTTAACAGTGACGGTGCAACCGCGCTCCGTCCTCATGAGATACCTGGTTGACTCACCAAGGAAGACGCGTTCGAACACTTTGACGGGTAGCGCTCCGGCCGAATCCGCATCGACGATTGTGAGTTGCTCGGGCCGTAGCATCCCAAGGACCTCTCTTCGGGAAGAGGGTAGGGAGCCTGCATCGACGACAATCCGGTCCCCGCCGCTGAGTTCGATGTACGGGGCGGAATCTTCCGTCACCTTGCCGCGGAACAAGTTCGCGATACCCAGGAAGTTGGCAACGAATTCGTTTGCGGGTTTGTGATAGGCTTCTTCCGGGGCGTCGACTTGCTGAATACGCCCTTCTGACATGATGATGACTTCGTCTGCCATCGACAGAGCTTCATCCTGGTCGTGGGTAACGAGCAGCGTGGTAATACCGAGCTCTCGCTGAAGCTGGCGCAACTCAATTCGAACCTCTTCGCGCAGCTTTCGGTCGAGAGCTGCAAGCGGTTCGTCAAGGAGTAGAACATCGGGTTGGAAAACGATGGCACGCGCGATGGCGACGCGTTGCTGCTGTCCTCCTGAAAGCTCGGACGGTTTCCGCCGTGAGAATTTGCCAAGCCGGACACGATCGAGGGCCTGGGCTACGAGACGCTTTACTACGTCATCCGGCCGCCGACGGACTCTTAAAGGAAATGCGATGTTCTCGAATACCGTCAGATGCGGAAATAGAGCGTAACTCTGAAAAACCAGCCCGACATTTCGTTGGGCTGCCGGGGCGTCGGTCAAATCCACACCAGCAATTTCTATTTTTCCCGATGTCGGAGGTGAAATACCCGCGACGATCGAGAGCATCGTCGTCTTACCGGAGCCGCTTGGTCCCAGCACCGAACTCAGCGACCCCGGACGCACTTGCATCGAGATATTCTTCAATGCGTCGAATGAGCCGTATCGCTTGTTGACCTCGGTGAGCTGGATAGACATTTCTATCGTTGTCCCTGTTCGATAGCACTTTTCAGAGAGTGCCAGTGTGCCGAGATTGCAGGAGAGGGGCGGGCAATATCAATTTATGATTGTTTATGCCTGCCATCATCCGGGGTGATGTTGGTCCGGACTTGCCTGGGAAAAGTGGAGGGACTTTTCATTAACGCTTGACGCTAGAGGAGGTCCCGCTGGGTAAACAGGTACAGCAGACGTTTACGGCCGGTTCCAAGAAGGAATCCGCCAGAGGTGGTGCCGGTTTGTGAGAACGGAGGCATAAGATGGATCTTCCGCTGGAAAGGACGATCCGGCACGAAGGCATGCAGGCGGTTTAACGCCGAGTTCAAGGCCAAGCTCGCGCTTGAAACGATCCGCGGAGAGCGGACGATCTCGGAACTGGCGACGAAGCACCAGCTTTACCTGAACCAGATCAGGTAGTGGGAACGGCAGGCCGTCGAGAACCTGGCCAAGGCGTTTGACGACACTAGTGAGGATGCACAGCCTGGCCGTGAGGCCGAGGTCGCGAAGCTGCACGCCAAGATCGGCCAGTTCGTCGTCTAGCGGAGTTTTTGGCCAAAGCCTTCGATCGCTTAGGCTGGATCGGAAGAGATTGATCCCGATCACGAAGGTTCTCGATCTGCCGCCAATCCGAATTGGTCTCAATCTCGCAGGCTTCGTTTTACCGGCAACCGCCGCCGTGAGCCTGCCGCCCCTCACATGGGCCTGAGATCGGGCAATTTATGCCCATGCCAAAGCGCAAACCGCTCTGTGTTTGTCAGCGTCCCAAACCGGCGGCTGATCCCTTCCGATGTCAAGCCAAATCGGTTCACAATCCCAGCAAAGAGTTCTGCCTTGCCTCGTTCGGCAATCTTCTCCAGTCGGGTCGCATTAAAGGCTTGTCGAACGTCGTAATCGAATAGCGGCCAACCGCTGGCCATATAGAGATCGGCCAAGGGATCGATACCGTGACGCTCGCAAGCCGAGAATTGTTGAATAGGCACAAGCGGGCCGCACCCGACCTCAAGGACCCGCTTGCCTTCGAAGGCATCGGCTTCGAGCCCCAACTCCTCATAATAAGTTGGGCGGAGCTTATGCATCGTCAACACAGCATTCGTCTGCCAAAGATTGGAACGCACTACCTTGTCGGAGTCGTCCGGGGGGCGATACCCCACCAATCCGTTGATTTTTCATTGAACCAAAGATTTAGGTTGTTGAGCTCTCCCCGCCAGTAATCAAGCTCGGCTTAGTATTTTCGGCGAGCTACGACGCCTGCTGGTCTGCCCCATGGCTCGACGAGCCATGTTCTTGGCGCGTAAAAGAGGTGAAATGGTCTCCAGTCCGAGCATTTTGCGAAGCTCCTGAATACCCGAACATGGGAAGACTGCTATCGCGTACTTGCTGCGTCAAACTATCAATTTGGAGGAACCCATGCACTTCCCAATGCCAGCGGTACTTGCCCGCTCCGGTTTGCCGGAGCGGGCTTTTCGTTGTCGTGGCGCCTTAGCCTCCTAGGCCTACCTTACATTCCCATCCAATAGTAGCGGCGACTGTGCTCGCACATCCCTCCAGCAGTATGTCCGCCACGATAAAGACGGCGGCGGTAAAGGTGATCAGCGCCACCCAGCCAAATGCAGCCTCGCGTCGTGCCGCCCAGATTTCCTGCGGAGTCCTGTGGTCGCGTGTGTAGATATATTCGTCGTGGTGGTCCTTCATTTGGTCATCCCGGATTGAAGGCTTCGAAAAGCCGGATGATTTCCATGCAGCAGAAGCGCCGTTCCCGGAGGGAATGGCGGTCTGAGCCGTTGATATCGAGTGTGATAGAGCGCTGTTTGCGGCTATTGCCGACGCTGCGGAGGAGCCCGTGCATCGAAGGGATGGAACCGGGCTAGATCGGTCGCTTCATAGTCGGAGCGTATGGTGCTGGGGTAGGGGCGCGGTGTAGCCACCCGAACCGCGGTTGGGACAATGCCGTTCCCGGCTGATGATTGGGCGGCTCCACTGCGCTCCGCGACGCGTGACCATCCGGGCTTGAAACGGCTATCGAGGAGTTGGTTGGGCGGACCATCCTGACGGATTGCCAGGATGTTGATCAGCTTCGATGTTGCCGCTGGCCTCCCGTCCAGCGGCAAAGCAGTTGTCGCGGTAAACGAGACGGTCAGCAGTGCCAGTGCCAGGAACGCTAGCCAGGCTCCACGGCCACACCTGCGGACGAAGTATACCACGGCTCTCACATCGTACCGGACGGCAGCTGTCTCGTGATCATTGCACGCCATCGGTATGTGATGCCCTCAATGGCGGATAGACGCAAGACGCTGCTGGCGTATCAACAAGCTCGCTCTGGAAATAGGGCGGGCTTGTTGCGATTAGGTGGAACCGCCGACATCCGTTCCAGTTTGTGTCAGTCGCGCTGGCCCCTACTCAACCAGGGAGGTCGAGGACTCTGGTCCTCGAATAGCAGCTAGCCCGTCACTCGCCTTTCAAATGGAGGGCTTTTTGCCTCTTTAGGTAGCCGCTTTGGGCTTCCGGCCACGCTTCGTAGGAACCGCGTTTTGCGCTTCAATCTTGGACTTGCGGCCGAGCCCCATTTCCTTTGCCAGGGCTGACCGGGCGGCGGCGTAGTTCGGCGCCACCATGGAGTAATCGCGTGGCAGCCCCCATTTGGTCCGATAATCATCGGGCGTCATGCCATGGTGGGTCATCAGGTGCCGCTTCAGCGATTTGTATTTCTTCCCGTCCTCCAGGCATATGATGTGGTCCGGAAACACTGACTTCTTGGGGTTGACGGCCGGCGTCAACGCTGGCGCCGCGGCTTCGACAGGCTGCCCCAATTCCGAGATCGCAGTGCTGACACTGGCGATAAGGGACGCCAGCTCTGCCGCAGGGACAGGATTGTTGGATACGTAAGCTGAAACAATATCTGCCGTCAGTTCTAAGCGAGTTTCGTTTTCAGTTACCGGGTCATTCATTCGGAAATTCTCTCTCGATGAAAGTGTGCCAAACCGCCTGATAGAGTTTATTGCGAGGTTCTGCAAGATAAGTCCCCTCCAGCAATTTTCTCGCCAGCTCCAGTTTACTCCAAGACGGGGTTCTTGCGTTTCATCACGTTTATGTTCGCCGGAACGGCGAAGACGAAAATCTGTACCTTTGGACGCTATCTGGTCGATCGCGGCTTGGTGCTGCGATGCGGATACGAGCGAGTGGCGTTTGCTAGGCAGGCTGAGAATGCCGTCCATGGCCTGCGTGATCAATGTTCATCAGCGAGATTCGCGCCGCGTTCAAAGACGAGGGAACCGGTCGCTTTGCGGGATGCGAATGTGGGGCGGCCGCTGTGCGGATCGCACAAGTCGTCTGGCACACCGATTTTGTTGAGAAAGAACTGGTACGCCCAAGGGGAATCGAACCCCTGTTACCGCCGTGAAAGGGCGGTGTCCTGACCGCTAGACGATGGGCGCGCTCAGTTGAAAGCGGCTTATAGTGGGCTCAAGGCAAACGGGCAACCCACCAGCCAAGTTCACGGCAACTTTTTTCGGCATATCGCGATACATGTGATTAACGGGCTCGCTGGACTCGGGTCCGGAGGCAGTCTGCGGGCCCGGCGCGGCCGCCTGGACATGCCGGCTAGCCATCATTTGCGGCGCCGGCAGCGCCAGTTCCAGTCCCGCTCCGGGCCGACGTCGACATGTACCGATTCGGTGTGGCAATAGGTGCCGACGCCGCCGCGGCCGGGCATCGAGCGCACATAGCTCGCCAATTCCCATTTGCTGACGCCGGGAACCTGGATATCGGCCGCCGCGCAATACATATGCAGCGAATTACGGGCGCCGTTGGCGCGCCGGTTGCGGTTCTGGTCGCGATACCCGGAGGTGACGATCATCTTCTTGCCGTAGTGGCCTTCGATCGTTTTCAGGACGCGCACCAGCGACGGCTTCAGGCAGGCGACATCGACGCTCTCGGTCTGTTTCAGCAGACCGTTGGGCGCAAGCCGCGCAAGACCGGCAGCGGACGCTACCTGATAGAGGCCGCCGCCTTCGTCTTCGTGCAGGTCGACGTCGCTCTCGTCGTCCACGCCTGACCGGCGCCTGATTTCGAACAAGGCTGTCTGGCGGACACCGGGCAGGGCACCGTTGACGGAGGCATGGGCCACTTCATCCGCCTTATCGATGAGAGGCTTTTCGCCAGCCTCGGCCGAAGCCAGGGTCAGCACCGGCTTGACCGCTTCGCGTGCCTGATCGACTTCGACGATCGGAGCCGGAGCGGCTTCGGCCGGCGAGGAGCCGAATAGAGAGGCGAACAAACTCTTTTTCTTCGGCGCGGCATAGGCCTGCGGCTTCGGCATCTCGCCTGCCGTCACATAGACGGGGTTGTCCATCGCCGGGGTAGAGGCTTCCTGTGGTTTGGCTGTGGGTCTCGGGGCCGAGGTATCGGCCTCCGCGACGGTCTGTTCGGCGGCCGGTTGGGCAACCGGTTGCAAGGGCTGCGGCGTGTTGCCGGCGATAGTTTCGGCGCCGGTCGGTGCCGCTATCGCAAAATCCGTGCCGGGGCTCGGCGAGGGTAGGTAAGCGACTTCGGCGGGTAGTTCGGCATCGCCTTCGGCAGTCATCAGCGTTTGCATGCTGCCTGTCGGAGACGAGGTCGAATCAGTGGCGGCGGCCAGGGAATCCGCCGAAATCGCGCCGTCGGCCGCGTATCCGGGCATTCCAAGCGAGGCAGAGGGAGTTCCGGTGGATGTACAGGACGCGAGAAGCACGGAAAAAAGCGCAGCCATGACGGCACGGCCCTTCTCCCTCGCAAGGCGCGATCCCGTTGATTTCAAACCACAATTCCCCTCAGTGACGGCGCTCTGGCTAGTCGTCGGCCGGTGGAGCAATACGCTTGAAGCATCACGCTTCCGAAGTCGGAAACGGCACCTGTGTTAAATGAGCAACCCCTGAAATAAATCGATAGTTCAAAGCAAATCGGGGCAGCGTGCTAGTTGACGCCACCATTTCGCCAGCTTTTGGCCATCCGTCAACTCACCGCACATTACAGAATGTTACACGCGCATCCTGACATAGCTACCGGGAGCATCGCCCAGAGTCTTGAGATTTTTGCCGGGCGCGCGCGCCGGCAAGCGGTTATTGTCTTTCCGCTCGATCCACCTTTGCCAGTGGGGCCACCAGGAACCGGGGTTTTCCGTGGCTTTGGCGATCCATTCCTCGAAATCGCCAACAGGCTTGCCGCCGGTGAAGTGCTGGTACTTGTTGGCTGCCGGCGGGTTTACGACGCCGGCGATATGGCCCGAGCCAGCCATCACATATTCGACGTCGCCGCCGAAATACCGGCAGCCGAGAAAGACCGAGCGGGCCGGCGCGATGTGGTCTTCCCTGGTGGCCAGGTTGTAAACCGGAATGGTGATGTCGGAGAGCGAAACGATATGGCCGGCCAGTTCCATCCGGCCCTGCGACAGGTTGTTCTCCAGATAGCAGTTGCGCAGATAGAAGGAGTGGTTGGCTGCGGCCATGCGCGTCGAATCGGCGTTCCAGTAGAGCAGGTCGAAGGGTAGGGGTTCCTTGCCGCGCATGTAGTTGTTGACGACATAGGGCCAGATCAGGTCGCCGGAGCGGAGCATGTTGAAGGCCGTGGCCATCTTGGTGCCGTCCAGATAGCCCTTTTCGTTCATCGACCGCTCGACGGCCGCCACCTGATCCTCGTCAACGAACACCTTCAGGTCGCCGGCATAGGTGAAATCGACCTGCGTGGTGAAGAAGGTGGCGGAGCGGATGCGGTGGTCGCCTTCCTGCGCCAGCAGCGCCAGCGCCGCTGCCAGAAGCGTGCCGCCGACGCAATAGCCGATGGCGTTGACCTCGCGTTCGCCCGTCGCCGTCTCGATGATGTCGAGGCCGTATTGCAGGCCTTCGCGGATATAGGCTTCCCAGTTCTTCAGGCCGTGGCGCTCGTCGGGGTTGATCCAAGAGATGACGAACACGGTGTGGCCCTGTTCGATCGCCCAGCGGATGAAGGATTTCTGCGGGTTGAGATCGAGAATATAGAATTTGTTGATCCACGGGGGACAGATCAGCAGCGGCCGCTTGAGCACGGTTTCGGTAGAGGGCGTGTACTGGATGATCTCGGCCACGTCGCTGCGGCCGACCACCTTGCCGGGGGTCATGGCGAGGTTTCTGCCGATCTCGAAAGTCGAGGAATCGGCCTGCCTGAGCTTGAGGTCGCCCTTGCCGGCGGCTATGTCCTCGGCCAGCATCTTCATGCCGCGAACGAGATTCTCGCCGTTTGAGGCAACCGTCTCGCGAAACAGTTCGGGGTTGGTCAGGATGAAATTCGACGGCGAGATGGCGTTGGAAACCTGCTTCACGTAGAAACTTGCCTTGTGGCGGGTGTGCTCATCCAGACCATCGGCGTGCTCGACCAGGTCGGCGGCCCAGCGGGAGGTGACGAGATAGGCCTGTTTCAGAAAATCGAAGAAAGCGTTCTTGCCCCATTCGGGGTCCTGGAAGCGCTTGTCGCCGCGCTCGGGCTTGATCGTGTCGTCCGGTTGCCCGGTGTCGCCGCCGGCGCGCTGGATGGCGTTTGCCCAGACCCCCATGTAGCCGGCAAAGAGCCGCGTCTGCGCCTCAAGCGCACGCTGCGGGTCGGACAGCCAGTATTCGCTGAGTTTGGAAAAGGTCTTGACCATATCAACCGCAGGCTCGGCGACATGATCGCGCACGTCCCCCTTTTCACGGGGTTCAGCCCAGGCCGAGGCCGCTTTCCCGGCTTGCTCGATCATGCGCGCCATGTTCAGCGCGAAGCTCTCCGGGTCCTTCACCAGATACTGGTCGACAGGCGATGCATCGGCTTCGGACGTCTTGTGCGGATCGCTTGCCTTGACCATAGGTTTAAGTGGTTCCTCCCGATGTATTTTCTTGACATATTACCATGGGACAGCGAGCCGGGTCCAATGTGCTCTACCTTGTCCGCTAGGGAAACAATATGACATATCGTGTTGGAAGCGTTTTTTTCTCCCGTGCGGGATTTTGCTGCGCCGCGATGGGCGTCGCCTTGCTGGCGCTTGGCGGTTGTGGGGGCGCAAACACGATCGATAGCGCCGTTCCGGTGTCGCAGGGCGCTCGCGATACGGGCAGCTATCCCAACCTCAACATCAAGCCGCAAGTTGCCGCCCAGCAATTCACCGATGCCGAAAAGACGGCCAAGCTTAGTGAACTGCAGGCCGAGCGGACACAGGCCGAGACTTCGCCCGGCGCGACCACGGAAGCCGCCGACAATGCCGAACTCGGCAAACTTGCCGCCACCCATGCCGATGACACGCTCAAGCAGATCGAAGGGGGGCAGACCGAAGGCGGGCAGACCGAAGGCAAATGCGACCCCGCCCTCGACCCCACCTGCAAATGAGGCTATAGCGCGGTCCCGAAAGCTCGTGTCCTGTTGCCGGGATTTACCATGGAAGAGTTCCACAAGATCAGGCGGCTGCCGCCTTACGTGTTCGAACAGGTCAATCGCCTGAAGGCGAGCGCGCGGGCCCGCGGCGCCGACATTATCGATCTCGGCATGGGCAACCCGGATCTGCCGACGCCGAAAGCCATCGTCGACAAATTGTGCGAGGTCGTGCGCGACCCCCGGACGCACCGCTATTCCTCGTCGCGCGGCATTCCGGGCCTGCGTCGCGCCCAGGCCGCCTACTATGCCCGCCGCTTCGGCGTGAAGCTCGACCCCGAAACCCAGATCGTCGCTACACTGGGCTCGAAGGAGGGTTTCGCCAACATGGCGCAGGCGATCACCGCGCCGGGCGACGTGATCCTGTGCCCGAACCCGACCTATCCGATCCATGCCTTCGGCTTCATCATGTCGGGTGGCGTCATCCGCTCGCTGCAGGTCGAACCGGACGACAAGTTCATTCCCGCGCTCGAACGTGGCATGCGCCATTCGATCCCCAAGCCACTGGCGTTGATCCTCAATTATCCGTCGAACCCGACGGCGCTGGTCGCCTCGCTCGATTTCTACAAGGACGTGGTCGCCTTCGCGAAGAAGAACGACCTCATCATCCTGTCGGATCTCGCCTATTCCGAAATCTATTTCGACGGCAATCCGCCACCCTCCGTGTTGCAGGTGCCGGGTGCGATGGAGGTCGCGGTCGAATTCACCTCCATGTCCAAGACCTTCTCCATGCCCGGCTGGCGCATGGGTTTTGCCGTGGGCAACGAACGCCTCATCTCGGCTCTGACGCGGGTCAAGTCCTATCTCGACTATGGCGCGTTCACGCCCATACAGGTGGCGGCGGCCCATGCGCTCAACGGCGACGGCGCCGACATTGCCGAAGTACGCGAGGTCTACCACAAGCGCCGCGACGTCATGGTCGATGCCTTTGGCCGCGCCGGGTGGCATATTCCGGCGCCGGCGGCCTCGATGTTCGCCTGGGCGCCTATCCCGGAACCGTTCCGTCATCTCGGTTCGCTGGAATTCTCCAAGCTATTGATCGAGCATGCCGACGTGGCGGTGGCGCCGGGCGTGGGCTTTGGCGAACACGGCGACGATTTCGTTCGCGTGGCGCTGGTCGAGAATGAGCATCGCATCCGGCAGGCGGCACGCAGCATCAAGCGCTTCCTTTCGTCGAGGGCGGGCGAGCCCGACAATGTCGTTGCGCTCTCGGCGCATCGCTGAAAAAGAAATATTCTGGGTTTGAGGGGTGTCGCCGGACATGGCTGAAGCATTGCGTGTTGGAATTGCCGGGCTTGGCACCGTCGGTGGCTCTGTGGCGCGCGTGCTGCGCGATAAGGCGGCGGAACTGACGCGCCAGTGCGGCCGCGCCATCGTGGTCTCGGCGGTTTCGGCACGTGACGCCAAGCGCGACCGGGGCGTCGACCTTTCCGCCGTCAAATGGTTCGACGATCCGGTCAAACTGGCTCAAGCGGCTGATATCGACGTGTTCGTGGAACTGATCGGCGGCGAAGAAGGGCCGGCCCGCGCCTGCGTGAAAGCAGCCCTTGATGCCGGCCGCCATGTCGTCACCGCCAACAAGGCGTTGCTTGCCAAACATGGCGTCGCCTTGGCCGAGATCGCCGAAAAGAAGGGCGTCCTGCTGAATTACGAGGCGGCAGTGGCCGGCGGCATTCCCGTCATCAAGACGATGCGCGAGGCGATGGCCGGCAACAGCGTTTCGCGCGTATTCGGCATCCTCAACGGCACCTGCAATTATATCCTGACCCGCATGGAAGCGGAGGGCCTATCTTTCGAGGATTGCCTCAAGGACGCGCAGCGGCTGGGCTATGCCGAAGCCGATCCGACCTTCGATATCGAGGGCAATGATACCGCGCACAAGCTCGCGATCCTGACCAGCCTTGCGTTCGGCACGAAAATCGCCGCCGACAGCATCTATCTGGAAGGCATTTCCAACATCACGCAGGCCGATATCCGCGCTGCCGGCGAACTCGGCTATCGGATAAAACTGCTCGGCGTTGCCCAGCGCACCGAAAGCGGCATCGAGCAGCGTGTGCATCCGACCATGGTGCCCACCGCTTCGGTGATCGCGCAGGTCAACGGCGTCACCAATGCGGTCGCCATCGAAACCGACATTTTGGGCGAACTGCTTTTGTCAGGACCGGGGGCAGGGGGCAATGCCACCGCTTCCGCCGTGATCGGCGACATCGCCGACATCGCCAAGAGTCGGCCGGGCTTCCAGCATGGGCCGGTGTTCGGGCGTCCAGCCAAGGAACTTTCACCCTACAAGAAAGCGCAGATGCGGGCGCATGCAGGCGGCTATTTCATCCGGCTGACCGTACATGACCGCATCGGGGTGTTCGCGGCGATCGCCAGACGCATGGCCGACAACGAGATTTCGTTGGAATCGATCGTCCAGCACGCCGATGGTCTTGAAGTTGCCCAGCAGAAGACGGTGATCCTTGTCACGCACGAAACGACCGAATCCGCCGTGCGCAAGGCCGTTGAGGGAGTCACGAAGGATGGCCATTTGACGAGCAAGCCGCAGGTCATCCGCATAGAGCGGGCGGAATAGCGCCCGTTTTCCTGACGCCGCCGGGCCGCTGACACGCAGCAGTGCCTTGCGGAACTTTTAGCCGGATCGAACCGTTACCCGCCTTGTTTGACACTCATTCAAGTGAGGGAAACATGGCTGCAAGCCTTTTGATCGGCATCCTGATTACTTTTCTCGTTATCATTCTTGTCCTCTATCTCGTGCAGAGGCTGCCTCTCGACGCACGCACGCGTCAGATTGCGCAAGTCGTGATCATCATCATCGGCATCGTTTCACTTCTGAAATACCTCGCCGTTTTCTGATCCTGATTGATCGGAACCAATGCGGCTACGCCGCCGTTGCCTTGACAGCAAAAGGAATCCCAAATGGTTGATACGCCGAAAGCAGAAGACGTCCAGGAGGCGATGAAGAAGCAGATCGCTGAACTTCGCCGCGAAATGAACAAGATCAACAAGGCGCTTTCAGAGCGGGCCGAGGAAGCCGCCGAGCAGGCTTCCGGCTGGGTGGACAGCGCTTCCGACGGTGCCGCGCGGGCAGCGAGACAGTTGCGGACAAAGGCCCAGACGGTCTCGGAGACGGTGCAGGAAAATCCCGGTACCGTATCGACCGCACTGGCGCTTGGCGGAGTCCTTGGATTCGTTATCGGCATGTTGGTCGGTCAGTCCTCCAGTTCCCACGACCGCCGCTGGTATTGATGGCGACGAAGGGCTGCTGGCGGCGCCCTTGCGGCGCCGCCGCGCATTTCGGGCTGTAGAACTACCAAACGGCCAGATTTCGATACCTTCCCTTTTATCCGTCGCCTATTGTGCAGCATGACGATTCATGAACGGCCGGCTGCATGAGCGGCGAAAAACGTTTCTTCCTCGATGTCAGACGCTCAGCGACCGGTGTTTCCTGGCAGCATCGCCTGTCGGAGCGGCAGGATATGGCGGCGCTTGCCATCGCGCAGGGACAGGGCGTTCCGGATATCGTGGCGCGGGTGCTAGCAGGACGTGGGGTAGACGCGACCGACGCGGCGCGGTTCCTAGACCCAACCATTCGTGATCTGCTGCCCGATCCGGCCCGGCTTACCGACATGGAAAGGGCCGCATCCCGTATCGCCGAAGCGGTCGCTGCCAACGAAAAGGTAGCGATTTTCGGCGATTACGATGTGGACGGCGCGGCTTCTTCGGCGCTGCTGAAGCGATTTCTGGCGCATTTCGGCGTGTCGTCCGAAATCTATATCCCAGACCGGATATTCGAGGGTTACGGGCCTAATCCGGAGGCTATGCGCGATCTCGTTTCGCGCGGCGCAAGCCTGATCGTCACGGTGGACTGTGGCACCAACAGCGCTGCGTCCATAGATGCGGCGAAGGCTGCCGGCGCCGACGTCGTCGTCCTCGACCATCATCAGGTCGGCGGGCCGCTGCCGGCGTCAGCGACCGCGATCGTTAACCCGAACCGCGAAGACGATCTTTCGGGCCAAGGGCATCTGTGCGCGGCCGGCGTGGTCTTTCTGGCTTTGGTGCAGACGGCAAAAATCCTTCGCGAAAAACTGCCCGGCGCGCAACGGCCCAACCTGCTCGAACTGCTCGATCTGGTCGCCCTCGGCACGGTCTGCGACGTGGTTCCGCTTACCGGCATCAACCGCGCCTTTGTCGTCAAGGGGCTGCAAGTCGTGCGGCAGCAGAAGAATGCCGGGCTGGTGGCTCTGGCGCAGGTTGCGCGCATCGGCGAGCCGGTCAACCCGTTTCACCTGGCGTTCCTGATCGGGCCGCGCATCAATGCCGGCGGCCGGATCGGCGACGCGGCGCTCGGCAGCCGCCTGCTTGCCACAGACGATCCGGTCGAGGCGCGCACCATTGCCGAAACGCTGGACCGGCTCAATCAGGAGCGGCAGGCGATGGAACAGGAGATGCTGGCGCAGGCGCGTGCCGAGGCCGATGCCGAACTTGCCGGCGGCAACGGGCCCGCCGTCATCGTCACGGCCAGCGACAAGTGGCATCCGGGCATCGTCGGCCTCATCGCCTCGCGGCTGAAGGATCACGCGCGCCGCCCGGCTTTCGCCATCTCGTTCAACGTTAATGGCACGGGTACCGGTTCAGGACGCTCGGTCGCGGGCTTCGATCTTGGCCGGCTGGTGCGCGCGGCTGCGGATGCCGGGCTGATCGTCAAGGGTGGCGGCCATGCCATGGCGGCCGGCATTACGGTGGAACGGGAGAAACTTGGCGCGCTGCGCGCCTTTTTCGAGGAACAGGCGGCTGCGGACGTATTTCGCCTGCGGGACGAAGAGGCGTTGCATATTGATGCAGCCCTTGCCGCCGAAGGTGCGACGCTTGATCTGTTGGACGCGCTCGAAAGAGCTGGCCCGTTTGGTGCCGGCCACGTCGCGCCGGTGTTCGTGCTGCCGCGCCACCGGCTCGTCGATGCGCGGCTGGTCGGGGCCAGTCATATCCGGGTCGATCTGCAATCCGAGAGCGGCGGACGGGTGCAGGCAATCGCGTTTCGCGCGGTGGATACGGCGCTGGGCGATTTTCTGTTCAGGAACCGCGGCAAGACAGTCCATGTCGCCGGTTCGTTGTCCGGCAACTACTGGAACGGCAACAAGAGCGTGCAATTTCGCATCATCGACGCCGCACTGGCCTGAGAAGCTGCCATTGGGCGGGCCCTACCGCACTGATTGCAGCCGGGTGAGTTCCGCGATCTGCGCTGCGGCCGCCTCATAACCCAGCCGGATCGCTTCGTCGGCGCGGTGGAATTCGGTCATGCCGATGTGGCCGAGTTTCGGATGCAGCGACAAATCCGGGGGGTCGCCTGCCAGCCGCGCTCGCGAGATGCGATCCTGGATAATGTTGAAGGCGTCCACCATCACGCCGGTGATGCCCAGACGACTCTCCTTGGCCTCTGCCTCACTTTGCGAGCGGGGCTGGTTAGGTGCTGCACTCGACACGCTCAGTTCCCCGGCGTTGTGCCGGATAACGGCGGAGCGGCCGAAATTGTCATAGGCGAGATTGACAGCGACGACGAGCGGCTGCTCGTAGGCGCGGCACACAGGCACCGGCACAGGATCGACCAGCGCGCCATCGACCAGCGTACGGCCGTTGCAGTTTACCGGCTCGAACACGCCCGGCAACGCATAGGATGCCCGCATGGCTGTGACCAGCGAGCCGCTTTCCAGCCAGATTTCATGGCCCGTGTGGATTTCAGCGGCAACCGCGACGAACGGCTTCGGCAAGTCCTCGATACGGGTGCCATCGAGGTGTTCGCGCAGACGGGCATCCAGTTTCATGCCACCGAACAGGCCGTTGCCGCGCAGATTGAGGTCGAGCAGGCCGAAGATGCGCCGCTTGGTGAGGCTGCGGGCGAATTCCTCCAGCTGGTCCAGCTTGCCGGCGAGATAGCAGCCACCGACGAGCGCGCCGATGGACGTTCCGGCAATCATCGACACTTCGATGCCTGCCTCATCCAGAGCGCGCAACACGCCGATATGGGACCAGCCACGGGCGCAACCGCCGCCCAGAGCGAGCGCAATTCCGGTTTTTTTGGGAGGTGTCGTATCGCTTGCGCCGCCGGCAGAGGAGAGGCCGTTGGCCTCCCGCAGATCCTGTCTACTGCGCAATGACGCCCATTCGAGCATCACGATCTCCCTTGTCCCGCAATGATCTTAGCAGTCCGGCCGTATCGAAATCGTGAATCGGGATATCTGGGTTGTGGCGGATGGCTCATGAGCGTTTTCGATACGTCGTGTGTGCATCGAACAACGGTTCACTACCATCGGCGGCAAGCGTCCCCTTGCCGTCGATAAGTCCCACCGTCCGATAGAAACAGGAACGCCTGCCGGTGTGACAGGTTGCATCGTGACCCAATACTTTTACGCGCAGCCACACCGCGTCCTGGTCGCAGTCGGTGCGAATTTCGACCACCTGCTGAACATTGCCGGAAGTTTCTCCCTTCTTCCACAGCGCGGAACGGGAACGCGACCAGTAATGGGCGACGCGGGTTTCAAGCGTCAGCGCCAGCGCCTCGGCATTCATATGGGCGACCATCAGCAGCATGCCGTCATCGGCATCCGTAACGACCGCAGTGACGAGGCCGTTGGCGTCGAAGCGCGGCGAGAATACAGCGCCTTCCTCCAAATCCTTCTTGTGTGCCGGGGGAGAGGAGAAATCGAGCGCCGACATCGCCGGTCCTTGTTTTGCTGGGGAGAGGGCGAGCTTACTTTTCGTTTGCCCGAACCATGCTGATGAAGCGTGCCTGCTCTTCAGGGTTGTCCTTGAACGTCCCGGTAAAGGTAGAGGTAAGCGTAGTGGAGCCCTGCTTGCGAATACCGCGCATGGCGATGCACATATGTTCGGCTTCCAGCATGACGGCGACGCCGCGCGGGTTGAGGACGTCCTGAATGACGCCGGCGATCTGGGCGGTCATAGTCTCCTGCGTTTGCAGGCGATGGGCGAACATGTCGACGACGCGGATGATCTTCGACAGGCCGACGACTTTGCCGTCCGGCAGGTAACCGACATGGGCCTTGCCGATGATGGGCACCATGTGGTGCTCGCAATGTGAATGGAACTCGATGTCCTTGACGATGACCAGATCGTCGTAGCCGGCGACTTCCTCGAAGGTGCGGCCAAGCTCGTCGGCGGGATTCATATCGTAGCCGCCGAACATTTCGCGATAGGCCTTGGCGACACGCTTGGGCGTATCGAGGAGGCCTTCACGATCCGGATTGTCGCCGGTCCAGCGCAACAGTACGCGCACGGCGGCTTCCACTTCGGCCTGGCTTGGCCGACTGGCGGGGGGCTTTCCCACAGGCGTGGGTTGCGATGAGAATTGCTTGATGACAGCGTCCATAAGGCGTCTCCCGTAGTCCCCCTCGCAGGAGGGACGAGTTAAACGGACCACAGCCTTTTTGCGGATCGCCTGAATACGGCCCGAAAGCGGCGTGACATGGTTCCGGAAAGTTAGATGCGGCAATCGCCTTGTCGTTCCCGAAACACCAGCATTATATAAGTCTTGGCACCGCGAATGAAAGATGCGCAAGCGGCAATCGCTGTTCGCCGGGCGGCGAGGGAGCGGAAAATTATGATCGACGACGTTTATAATGCGAAAATTCTGGGTTTCGCCGGCAATATAGAGCGCATCGGCCGGCTTGACCGCCCGGATGCAACGGCCAAGGCGTATTCCAAGTTGTGCGGGTCCACGGTGACGGTCGATCTTTCGATGGAGAACGGCATCGTTACCGACTTCGCCCACGACGTGAAGGCTTGCGCGCTTGGCCAGGCGTCGTCCTCCATCATGGCGCGGCATGTGGTGGGTGCCACCGCCGACGAATTGCGCACCGTGCGTGAGACGATGCTGAAGATGTTGAAGGAGAACGGCCCGCCACCTGAAGGCCGTTTCGATGACCTCAAATATCTGGAGCCGGTGCGCGACTACAAGGCGCGCCATGCCTCGACTATGCTGACCTTTGACGCAGTGGTGGATTGCATCGAGCAGATCGAGAAGAAAGACGCCGAAGAGGCGGCCTGAGCCGCCTCTGATGCATTGAAACGGCTTTAAGCCGCCTTTTCCTTTTCCGAGAGCAAATCCCGTACCATAGGAATGACCTTGGTGCCGTAGAGTTCGATGCTCTTCATCATCTTTTCGTGGCTGGTCGTGCCGGACGAATATTTGAGGTCGAAGCGGTCGTTCCCAAGCGCCCTTACGGTTGCAGTGATCTTGCGGGCCACGGTTTCGGGCGAACCCGCATAGGTCGAGCCTTGCTCTATCTCGCGGATAAAACTCTCCTTCGTCGTCGCCGGCCAGCCGCGTTCGCGCCCGATGCGGTCGTGCATAGCCTTGTAGCCAGGCCAGAGCTGCTCACGCGCCTGCTCGTCGGTTTCGGCGATAAAGCCCGGCGAATGAACGCCAAGTGGCATCGGCCCGGTGCCCATCTGTTCCTGCGCCCGCTTGTAGAGGTCGACGAAGGGCAGGAACCGCTTCGGATCGCCGCCGATGATGGCAAGCGTCATCGGGATCTTGTAGCGCACCGAACGCACGACCGATTCCGGGCTGCCGCCGACGCCGATCCAGGCGCCCAGCCTGCCGCTCTCGATCTGCGGATAGACGGTGACGTCCTTGAGCGGTGTGCGATGGCTGCCTTCCCAGCTAACCGGCTCGTTGTTCAAAAGGGCCGCGAACAGGTCAAGCTTTTCGTTGAACAGCGTCTCGTAGTCGTTGAGCTGGTAGCCGAACAGCGGAAAGGATTCGGTGAAGGAGCCCCGCCCGAGAATGACTTCGGCGCGCCCGTTCGACAAAGCGTTCACCGTGGAGAACCGCTCGAATACGCGGATAGGATCATCCGACGAAAGCACGGTGACGGCCGAGCCCAGCTTGATGCGCTTGGTGCGCGTGGCCATGCCGGCTAGCACCACTTCCGGCGCCGAGACGGCGAAATCGGAGCGGTGATGTTCGCCGACACCGATGAAATCGATTCCGACCTCGTCGGCGAGGATCGCTTCATCCACGACGTTGCGGATAACCTGGGCCTGATGCAGCACCGTGCCGTCGGCGTCGACAGTCACGTCGCCAAAGGTATCCATCCCGAATTCTATTGGCTTGGTCATGATCGTTCTCGTTCCGCGGGAAATCCGGCCGGAGCCGGTCGCGAAGGGGCGCTTGTCGGATGAAACCGTATGCCGCGCCGGTTGCTTGCCGAGCAAGATAGGGTTGCTGGTTGTCATGTTCAAACTGAACGAACAGCACTCACTGTTCACTAACGTTTGACGATCTTGTCGCTGCGGCCTGACCTCGCGCTGGGGCGGCGAAGCGCCTATCTTCGGTGTTATGCACGACCACGCCCATCCCCGTCCGGCCAAGGGCCGGAGCCGCAACTGGCCAGGTCCCTGGCGCAAGACGCCGGGCCGCGTACTGGGCACGTCGCTCGTGCGCCTTTACCAATTGACGCTTTCCGGCTTCGTCGGCAATTCGTGCCGGCACCTGCCAACCTGTTCGGAATATGCGCATGAGGCGATTGCCCGGCACGGCCTGTGGGCTGGCGGCTGGATGGGGCTGTTTCGGGTGATGCATTGCGGGCCGGGCGGCACCCACGGCATCGACCGGGTGCCCGAGGCATTGGCCGCCAGCCAGCACTGGTTTACGCCGTGGCGCTACTGGTTCATCGGAAAAAAGCGCAGCGACCCGGACATCTGACCGGATCACGGCTTTACGCGCCTGAATTGGCTGACTAGAACACCGCCGTCGCCGGACGCATCCGGCATATCGCCACCCGCGCTCGTTTGCGGGACTGGACAGGAGAAGATGATGTCTGACGTTTCCCTCACATTTCCCGATGGTTCTGTCCGTGGCTACGACGCCGCGGCGACCGGCGCGCAATTGGCCGAATCCATCTCCAGGTCGCTGGCCAAGAAGGCGGTTGCCTATACGCTGGACGGCACGCTGCGTGACCTGTCCGATCCGCTCGGAAAATCTGGCAGGATCGAGATCGTCACACGCGACGATCCGCGCGCGCTCGAACTCATCCGCCACGATACGGCGCACGTGCTGGCCGAGGCGGTGCAGGAATTGTGGCCGGGAACGCAGGTCACCATCGGCCCGGTGATCGAGAACGGTTTCTATTACGACTTCGCCCGTAACGAGCCGTTCACGCCCGAAGATTTCCCGGCGATCGAAAAGAAGATGCGCGAGATCATCCAGCGCAACAAGCCGTTCACCAAGGAGGTCTGGAGCCGCGACAAGGCCAAACAGGTCTTTCGCGACAAGGGCGAGGCCTACAAGGTCGAGTTGGTTGAGGCGATCCCGGCGGATCAGGACCTCAAAATCTATTATCAGGGCGACTGGTTTGACCTGTGCCGCGGCCCGCATATGGCCTCGACCGGCCAGATCGGCAACGCTTTCAAGCTGATGAAGGTGGCGGGCGCCTATTGGCGCGGCGACAGCAACAACCCGATGCTGACGCGCATCTATGGCACCGCCTGGGCAGACCAGAAGCAACTCGACGACTACCTGACCATGCTGGAGGAAGCCGAGAAGCGCGACCATCGCAGGCTCGGGCGGGAGATGGACCTGTTCCATTTCCAGGAGGAAGGGCCGGGCGTCGTGTTCTGGCACGCCACGGGCTGGAAGATGTTCCAGAACCTGATCGCCTATATGCGCCGTCGCCTCGGCGACGATGATCAGGAGGTCAACGCCCCGCAGGTGCTCGACAAGAGCCTGTGGGAGACGTCCGGCCACTGGGGCTGGTATCAGGAAAACATGTTCGCGGTGAAATCGGCGCACGCCTTCACCCATCCTGACGATCCGGAGGCTGACCAGCGCGTTTTCGCCCTGAAGCCGATGAATTGCCCTGGTCACGTGCAGATCTTCAAGCATGGCTTGAAGTCCTACCGCGATCTACCGATCCGACTTGCGGAATTCGGCAACGTGCATCGTTACGAGCCGTCGGGCGCGCTGCATGGCTTGATGCGCGTGCGCGCCTTCACGCAGGACGATGCGCATATCTTCTGCACCGAAGACCAGCTTGAGGCGGAAATCCTCAAGATCAACGATCTGATGATGTCGGTCTACAAGGATTTCGGCTTCGAGGAAGTGGTGGTGAAGCTGGCGACGCGGCCGGAAAAGCGCGTCGGCACCGATTCCATGTGGGACCATGCCGAGGAAATCCTGCGGCGCTCGCTCGCCCGCATGGCGCGCGAGGACAACCGCATCAAGACCGGTATCAACGAGGGCGAGGGCACCTTCTACGGGCCGAAATTCGAATACACACTGAGGGATGCCATCGGCCGCGAATGGCAATGCGGCACGACGCAGGTCGATTTCAACCTGCCGGAGCGGTTCGGCGCCTTCTATATCGGTTCGGATTCGGAAAAGAAGCAGCCGGTGATGGTGCATCGCGCCATCTGCGGCTCGCTGGAGCGGTTCCTCGGTATCCTGATCGAAAGCCATGCCGGCCAGATGCCGCTATGGTTCGCGCCGTTGCAGGTGGTGGTGGCAACCATCACGTCCGACGCCGACGATTATGCGCAAAAGGTCGTGAAGCAGTTGAAAGCGGCAGGCTTGTCGGCCGAGGCCGACCTGCGCAACGAGAAGATCAACTACAAGGTCCGCGAGCATTCGCTGGCCAAGGTGCCGGTGATGCTCGTTTGCGGCAAGCGTGAGGCCGAGGAAGAGACGGTCAATATCCGCAGGCTCGGTTCTCGCGACCAGCATTCGATGGGGTTGGCGCAAGCGATCGCGGCGCTTGTCGAAGAGGCGACGCCGCCCGATATCAAACGCGCCAAGACTGCCTGAGGGCATCGATCGAGGGCAGGTGCCGGAACAGGCGGCGGGGTAACCTGCCGCCTTTTATTTGTCGGCCGGATATCGGCTGCCAGTGTCAGTCCGCGCCTTCTTCCGGGTCGATGGCGTTGTCTTCCGAGGCGATAACCTCGACCTCTTCATTCTTGCCGGCTTCGACGGAAAAATCCCTCTGGTAGATACGGTCGCGATTCTTGGCGACGACGGTATAGTCGCCTTCGGCCAGTACCATCGGCGCGAATGCGCCCACGGTTTCCTTGATCGGGTCGCCGGATTCGTTCAGCACCGACCAGGACGTGTCGGCGATGGCCTCGCCGCCCGTTTCGCGAACGAGTTTCAGTGTCACTTCCGCTGCCCGATGCTCGACCGTGGCCTCGGTAAGTTTGCCGGCCTCGACGCGGATGTCGGAGCGGATGACCGCGTTGACCTTCCCGTAGGTCGAAACCACGTGGTAGGTGCCGGCGTTCAGCCGCACAACGGTGTTCGGCCGCACATTCGGGAGAATCAGGGTGCCGTCGTCGCCGGCTGCGGCCTGGCCTTCATAGATGGAAAAGCGCAGCTTTTCAGGCGGGATGCGTGCGCCGCCAGACAGGGTCGCGTCGAGCTCCAGGCCGCCGGCGTCGAGCACCAGCGTTTCGCGGCGCGCTTCCTTGCCGACGGTGATGCGCTTGGTGGCGCCGGCCCTGCCATAGGCGGCGTGCACCAGGTAGCTGCCGGGCTCGAGGTCGAATTTCGCCGTGCCGCCATGGGCTGAGGCTACCAGCGGCAGCTTGCCGTGCTCGTCGGCCTTGGGCCGAAAGACACGCCAGACCAGGCCGCGCGTGATATCCGCGCCTTTGTCCGTCAACTGTGCGCTGAGCGTGATTTCGCCGCCGGTGGAGGCCAGCGATGCTTCATGCCTCGGGCCGGAATAGCCCGATATTCCCGGCAGCTTCAGTTTGTCGAGGCTGTCTTTCTCCTGCGCGCCGGCAAGCGAAACCGACGCCGCCAGAAAGGCTGCGCCCAAAACAATCGGCAGAAGACGCGAAATCCCCTCAATCATGCTTGCGTTGAAGCCCAAGGCAGTGGCAATTTCAAGGCTTATTCTCCGGCGCATCCGCGCCACCGCCGAAGCCAGCCACTTTGCGGCAGCCCGCTTCGGCCACAATCCAGGAAAGTTGCGCTCATGACGTCGCCGATCATCGATTTTCTGTTGGCCAGAAGTTCCGTGCCGATCGCGGACCTGCACGAACCGGCGCCCGGCGATGACCAGATCGCCACGATGATCGCGGCCGCCTCGCGCGTGCCCGACCATGGCCGGCTGGCGCCGTGGCGCTTCATTCTCTATCGGGGCGATGCGCGCGTCGAGATCGGCAAGAAACTTGCCGCCCTTGCCCAGCAGCGCGAGGGACCCTTGCCGGAAGCACGGCACAGCCAGGAACTGGCGCGGTTTTCGCGCGCGCCGCTGGTCATCGGCGTGGTCTCCAGTCCCAAGGAAAGCGTAAAGATTCCCCAGTGGGAGATGCTTTTGTCAGGCGGTATGGCGGCCATGAACCTGATGCTGGCTGCCAATGCGCTGGGCTACGGCACCAACATGATCACCAACTGGTATTCCGACGTGCCGGAGGGCAGGGCGATCCTGGGGCTTTCCCCGACGGAGCGCGTCGTCGGCTTCGTTCACATCGGTACGCATGCGGGGGAAGTGCTGCAGCGCCAGCGGCCCGATCCCGCGACGCTCTATGCCGACTATTCCGGGCCGTGGGTGGAATAGACCCCGGCTGCCTTCGCCCGGGCCAGAAGCCGTTCCGCAAGCTTCAGATGCGGACGGTCCACCATCTTGCCGTCAATGCCGACCACGCCCGGATTTCCGGCCGCCGCGAACGCCGCGACGACCGCCGCCGAATGTTCGATCGCCTGCGTCGATGGCGTGAAGGCGGCGTTGATAACGGGCACCTGCGCGGGATGGATCGCCATCTTGCCGGTAAAGCCGTCGCGCTCGGCTTCCATGCACTCGGTTTCGAAAGTGGCCATGTCGCGAAAATTCGGAAACACAGTGTCGATGGCGGCCACTTCCGCCGCCGACGCGGCGAGAATAGTCATGGTGCGGGCGAAGCGGAACACGTCGGTGTAGCGTCCGCTATCGTCGCGCGGTGTGCGTGCGCCGATTGCCGCCGAAAGGTCCTCCGCTCCCCAGGTCAGGCCGGAGAGGCGCGGGGTGGCGTCCGAATAGGTAGCGGCGGATAGTGTGCCCATCGCGGTTTCCGTGATGATCGGCAGTATCCTTATGCCGCCGTCCGGCAGGCCGTTTTCAGCTTCGTGCACTCTCAATTTCACGGAAAGCTGCTGGACGTCGAGGCCGCCGTTCGATTTCGGCAGCATGATGCCGTCCGGCCGCGCCGGGATCAGCGCGGCAAGATCGTCGTCGGTCAGTCCGGTGGAAAGATCGTTGACGCGCACATAGACGGCGGTGCTTGGCTGACGCTTCAAGTTTGAAAGGAAGGCTACTGCTATTTCTCGCGCGGCAGCCTTGTTTTCAGGGGCGACCGAGTCTTCGAGATCGACGATGACGACGTCGGCGTGCGCGGAAAACCCCTTTTCGAGCTTCTTTTCCGAATCGCCCGGAACAAACAGCAGCGAGCGCATCAGGCCGGCTTCTTCAGCATCATGGCCTGACGAACGCACTTGGCGACCAGCGCGTCGTTCTGGTTATAGGCGCGGTGCTCGAATTCGACGATGCCGCGGTCAGGCTTCGATTTCGATTCCCTCACCGAAACGACCGTCGTCTCGACGCGGACGGTGTCGCCGTGGAAGAGCGGATGCGGGAAGATGGTTTCCTTCATGCCGAGATTGGCGACCGTCGTGCCGACCGTGATGTCGTTGACCGAAATTCCGATCATCAGGCCGAGCGTGAACAGCGAATTGACCAGCGGCTTGCCCCATTCGGTCCTGGAGGCGAAGTCGAAGTCGATGTGCAGCGGCTGCGGGTTCAGCGTCATCACCGAAAACAGCATGTTGTCGCTTTCGGTTATCGTCTTGCGCAGCGGGTGCCGGAACACATGGCCGATGACGAATTCCTCGAGATACAGCCCGGCCATGATGATCTCCTCCTATGCCGTTTGATAGGCGCTGGGCGGGATGCCCGCAAGCCTGGCGATGGGCACCTCTTAACGAACATGGTGAACCGTTTGTAAATGTTTTCCGCTTAGCCTTTCCAAGGGGTCGGAAACGATTTTGGCTGGGGCGAGCGGGCAGGCATGGTTGTTTCGCATTTCTTGAAATGGATCTACACGGCGCGGGTCGCAGAGCGTGCGGCGGCCGCCAGCGCGCTTGCCCATGCCTATATCGACGTCGATCTTCCCTTCGAGGATCGTTGCGCGGCGGAAGCGGCCCTGACCCTGCTGCTCGACGATCCATCGTCGAAAGTTCGGCTGGCGATGGCGGAAGCGCTGTCGATGAGCCAGCATGCGCCCCTGCAGGTCATCGCAGCCCTTGCTTCCGACCAGCCCGAGGTGGCCGGCCTGGTGCTGGCGCGCTCGCCGCTGCTTACCGACGCCGATCTGATCGATCGTGTCGCCACCAGCCAGAAGGCCACGCAAAAACTGATCGCCGATCGTCCGGCCGTTTCGATGGCGCTTGCCGCCGCGCTTGCCGAGATCGGCGAACCGGAAGCGTGCGTGGTACTGCTTGCCAATACCGGCGCCGATATCGCTTCGCTCAGCTTCCGCCGCATCGCTGAACGGCATGGCCATCTGCCTGCCGTGCGCGAAGCGCTGGTTGGCGATGCCCGGCTGCCGGCGGATTGTCGGCACATGCTGCTGGTGAAGCTCGGCGAGACGCTCAAAACCGCGCCGCTGGTTATGGCGCTGATGGGCGCGGCAAGGGCCGAGCGCGTCATGCGCGATGCCTGCATGCGGGCATCGCTTACCCTGATCGAGGGTATCCGCTCCGAGGAACATGCGGCGTTGATCGAGCATCTGCGCTTGCGCGGCGATCTTACCGCCAGTTTGATTATCCGCACCATTGCCCACGGCAAGGTCGATTTTTTCGGCTCGGCGCTGGTTGCGCTGACCCGGCAGTCGGAACAGCGGGTAAGGGCGCTGCTGGCCTCGGGTCATGATGTGGCGTTGCACGCTTTGTTCCGCAGCGCCGGTCTTGCCGCCGCCACACATGCCATCATCCTTCGCGCGCTGAAGGTCTGGCGCGAGGTCGCCAACGGCAAGCGCCTCGCGGGGGTGCAGGAAGTGACATGGCTGATGTTGAAGGAACTCGGTGGGCAGGCCGCGGAGGGCGACCTGGCCGGTCTGGTCAAGTCGATCCACCTCGATGCGCTGCGCGAAAACGCCCGGGGCCATGCCTTGGCGATCGCCGCCGCTTAAAGCATTTCCAGCAAAAGTGTGAAACGGTTTTGCGTCTGGAAATGCGGCCTAAAAAGAGAGAGCGGTTCTGTCGATTCCGTGAAAATCGGAACCGCTAAGCACGCTTGTTGAAGAATTCCGGATAATTTTCGACCGCCGCAGCGATGATGCGTAACGAAACGGCGACCTTCAGGGCGTCTCCGCCGCTATGTCCTTCGGCTGCCTTGGCCGCATCCCGCCTGATCTCGGCGATGGTGGCGGCCCATTTTTCATGGGATGACCCGCCGAGCAGATTGCGGGTGAGCTTTTTCAGGAAATCCGTGATCGCCTGAGAGGTCTCTGCGGGTATCGTCCGCATAAGCTGCGCATTGCGCAATCGCAGGACCTCAAGGCCAAGGGTGACGGCGGCGATGCTGCCGCCGAGGAACGCCTCGCCCCTGCGACCCAGCGGGCGCATAAGCGGCATCAGTTGGTTGATACGATCGTAAGCAAGGCTTTCGAATGCCGATCTTCTCGGTACGCGGTCATGCAGGCAGAGTCGTGCGAGGTCCTGGCGCATCGCTTGGGCGATACGGCCGGCTGTCGCCCATGGATCTGCCGGCAAGACGACCAGATAGACGCCAATGGCCAGAAGAATGCCGACCAGGATCGAGGCCGAGCCACCGAAGAATTCGGCCGGGTCGTAGGTCATGACCTGATGCGGGCTGAGGAACGCCAGGAAATTGATGGCGAACGCCGTCGCTACGCCAACCATACGCGGATTGGCCATCGCCAAAGCGGCCGGCACGAGGATCGGCACGACAAAGACAATGAACCAGCCGAACCCGGGAAAAGCAGGCAGAGCGATCTGGCCGACAAGGTAGGCGAAAGGCAGGGCGAGCAGCGTTCCCTTGAAGAACCCCCAGGCAACCTGCACCGGGGAGGGCCGTGGTGCAAAGAGGCTCGCTACCACCGCGACGATGATGACGATGCCGGCAGCCTCCGACCATTTGGTCGCCAGCCAGAACGCGGCGACCAGCATGGTAGCAATCGCCGCCCGCACGGCGTTTCGCCATGCCGCGTATCGGTCGCGATGGATGATCAGGGCCGGCTGGCGCCGTTCGCGCGCCCGACCGGTGGCCGGGCCGCGCAACGCATCCACGCCGCGCAGGACCTCTTTCATGGCGTCGGCGAATTCAGCGGCGATGGTGAGGCGCGTAAGCGTGTCGACGCTGTCGGCATGTTCGGCGGCTTTCTCGGTCGCCAAGGTGGAGATCGCGTCGAAGCGCGCGATCCACGGGCGGTTGTCGTCCAGCGCGTCCGGTGTCGTCGCCATGGCCTCGACCGTGGCCTTCAATTCGCGGCGCACCGGCATCAAAGCGAGATTTTGCGGCGCCGTATAGGTATGGAGCACGCGGGCCGCCGAGAGGGCGGACAAAAGATAGCCGATGGTCCGACGGACCGGATGGGCGCGCGTCGCCATGCTCGGCGCTTCCAGCCGCGCATAGGTCCGCATCTCGCCAAGTGCCTGCGTGTCGGCGATCAGCTTGCGGTGGAGCGTTTCGAGTTTTGCCGCGTCGCCGCCGAACGCGCCGTCGGCATAGGCCGCAAGATCGAGAACGCAGCGCTGCAGCCGTGAACGCATCGCATCCTGCGCCAGTTGCGGGAGCAAAAGCCGGCTGGTGACGCCGGCGCACAGAATGCCGATGACAATCTCGCCGCAGCGTGCCGTGGCGAGTTCCATGACGAGGTGCGGGTGGCCGAAGGCGGGCAGGGCGATGATCGTCGCCGTGTAGCCGGCGAGCGCTGCGCCATAGGCTTCCGGATTGCGCAGGAGCGACGAGACATAGGTGCAAAGGCCGATCCAGAGCGCGAGCACGGCGACGAAAAGCCAGGCGTGGGTGCCGAGAGCGGCGGTGAGGCCCACCGCCGCTACTGCGCCGACGAGTGTACCGAGCAGGCGAAAAAAGCCTTTCGCCAACACCATGCCGGCTACCGGCTGGGCCACGATGAACACCGTCATCATCGCCCATTGCGGGTGATCGAGGGCAAGGGCGTAGGCGACCAGCAGCGCTATGAGGCCGGCGGAGGTGGTGCGCAGCGCGAAAATCCAATCGCTGCGCGTCGGCCGGGGCAGGCTGCCGAGCCTCGTGGCGAAGTAATCTCGAAACCAGGCCCCAGTCACCCGCCCGCTCCATATTCCAGAGGCGGCAGCTTAGAGCGGTGCGGGTTCGAAGGGAACGGCGACAGGGAAATCAGATATCCAGAACTTCGGTTTCGGCGAACTCGGCACGCTCCTGGATGAAGCGGAAACGCGCCTCAGGCTTGGTGCCCATCAGCGCGTCGACGGCATCCTTCGTGTCTTTTTCGGCGTCGATCACGTCGACCCGAAGCAGCGTGCGCTTCTTCGGGTCCATGGTCGTTTCCTTGAGCTGGCTCGCCATCATCTCGCCCAGCCCCTTGAAGCGGCCAAGCTCAACCTTTCCGCGTCCGGTGAACTCGGTGCGCAGCAATTCGTCCTTGTGGGCGTCGTCGCGCGCATAGGCGACCTTGCCGCCTTGGCGGATCGAGTAAAGCGGCGGCACGGCCATATAGAGGTGGCCGCCATGCACCAGCGCCGGCATCTCCTGATAAAAGAAGGTGATGAGCAGCGAGGCGATGTGGGCGCCGTCGACGTCGGCGTCGGTCATGATGATGACGCGGTCGTAGCGTAAATCCTCGTCGCGGTATTTCGAGCGCGTGCCGCAGCCGAGCGCCTGGATCAGGTCCGAAATCTGCTGGTTGGCGGTCAGCTTGTCGTGGCCGGCGCTGGCGACATTGAGAATCTTTCCGCGCAACGGCAGCACCGCCTGGCTGGCGCGGTCGCGCGCCTGCTTGGCCGAGCCGCCGGCCGAATCGCCTTCGACGATGAAGAGCTCCGCACCGGCTGCCGCGTTCTGCGTGCAATCGGCGAGCTTGCCGGGCAGGCGCAGCTTGCGTACCGCGCTTTTGCGCGAGACTTCCTTTTCCTGTCGTCGGCGAACACGCTCGTCGGCACGCGCTATCACCCAATCCAGCAGCTTGGAGGCTTCCTGCGGGTTGGCTGCAAGCCAGTGGTCAAACGGATCGCGGATCGCGTTCTCGACGATGCGCACCGCTTCGATGGTTGCCAGCCTGTCCTTGGTCTGGCCGACGAATTCGGGTTCGCGGATGAATACCGACAACATGCCGGCCGCCGAGATCATCACGTCTTCCGAGGTTACGATGGAAGCGCGCTTGTTGCCGACCAGATCGGCATAGGCGCGCAGGCCGCGCGTCAGCACATTGCGGAAGCCGGCCTCATGCGTGCCGCCTTCGCCGGTCGGCACCGTGTTGCAGTAGGAAAGCAAGTAGCCGTCGCCACCATACCAACTCACGGCCCATTCGAGCGAGCCGTGGCCGCCCTGCTTTTCGGTCTTGCCGGCAAAGATTTCCTGCGTGACCTGAAATTCACCGCCAAGCGAGGAGGTGAGGTAATCCTTGAGACCGCCGGGAAAATGGAACGTCGCCTTGGGCGGTGTTTCGTCCTTTTCCTTTATGAGTGAGGGATCGCAGGCCCAGCGGATTTCGACGCCGCCGAACAGATAGGCTTTCGAGCGCGTCATGCGGTAGAGGCGTGCCGGCTCGAAGGCGGCGCCTTTGCCGAAGATTTGCTCGTCGGGATGGAAACGGATCCGGGTGCCGCGCCGGTTGTGCACGTCGCCCAGTTTTTCGAGCCCGCTGACGGCGATGCCGCGCGAAAAGCTCTGGCGATAAAGCTGACGGCCGCGCGCCACTTCCACTTCCAGATGGTCCGACAGCGCGTTGACCACGGAAACGCCGACCCCGTGCAGGCCGCCTGAGGTTTCGTAGACCTTGGAGTCGAACTTGCCGCCCGAATGCAGCGTCGTCATGATGACTTCGAGGGCCGGCTTGTTGTATTTCTTGTGCATGTCGACCGGGATGCCGCGGCCGTTGTCGGTGACCGTCAGGAAGCCGTCGGCCGACAGTTCCACCTCGATAAAGGTGGCGTGACCGGCGACCGCCTCGTCCATCGAATTGTCGATGACTTCGGCGAACAGATGATGCATCGCCTTGTCGTCGGTGCCGCCGATATACATGCCCGGCCGCCGGCGCACCGGCTCCAGCCCTTCGAGCACCTCGATATCGGCCGCGCTATAGCTTTCGCTGCCGTCCGGGGCAGGCGCCGCACGCTTGGCCGTCGACTTCTGCAAGGCCAGCACCATCGGGTCCAGCGGCCGCGAAGGCACGCGGGGCGATGGTTGCGGCTGCTTGTCGAGGCTGCCGAAAAGGTCGTTGGCGTCATCCATGCCGGTCAAATTTCCAATCTCGAATCAGTGAGGATACTGCCATGGATTGGGCGCCAAGGCATCCGGGTTCGTGTTCTGTTCATGTCAGGCGCACTGGTCAAGCGCAATATGCGCAATTATCCAATATTGCCGCGCGCGTTTCGTAAATGGATGGCGGGAGGACAGCTCTGCTCATTCAGGGATTTTATCTGATCATAGATATGTGAAATCCACTTTTGATAGATGACATATCAATGTAGCGATGTTAAGGATTATCTCCATGTTGAAAAACGGTTCGATTCTGTGATTACCGGGGGCCAGATGAAGGCGGCTCGCGCCCTTTTGGGTATCGACCAGAAACAGTTGGCGGATCTGGCCGGGCTTTCGGTGCCGACCATCCAGCGGATGGAGGCGAGTCCGGGTACCGTTCGCGGCGTCGTGGAAAGCCTGACGCGGGTGGTGGACGCCCTTGGCCGCTCGGGCATCGAACTGATCGGCGACGGCATTCCCAGCACGAGTGGCGGGCGCGGCGTGCGCCTGAAAGAGCCTGCCCGGCCTTCGTCCGGGTGACCGGTGGTTTTCGCGACGGCGACCGCCGATTCCAGCCGACGATCCCGCCGCCTCACATAGAGGTAGCAAAGTTGAAATGACGACACAGACGCTTTCTTCGCAGCCGGCCCGGCCGAGCTTTGCGGAGCTATACACGCCCAAACTCGTGACTGTGCTGCGCGAAGGCTATACGCTGGCCAATTTCCGCGCCGATTTCATGGCCGGCCTGACGGTTGCCATCGTCGCGCTGCCGTTGTCGATGGCCATTGCCATCGGCTCGAACGCCACGCCCGCGCAGGGGCTTTATACGTCCATCGTCGGTGCCTTTTTCGTCTCCGTACTGGGCGGCAGCCGCTTCCAGATGGGAGGCCCGGCCGGCGCCTTCATCGTGCTGGTCGCAGCTACGGTACAACAACACGGCATGGACGGGCTTATCCTGGCCGCCATCCTATCCGGCCTCATGTTGATGGCGATCGGCTATCTGCGGCTCGGGACCTATATCAAGTTCATTCCCTATCCGGTTACCATCGGCTTCACCGCAGGCATCGCGGTGACGATCTTTTCCGGCGAGATCACCAATCTGTTCGGCCTTTCCTTGAGCAGTCCGGAACCTGGCCCGTTCCTGAAGAAGATCCCGTTTCTGTGGGAAAACATCTCCACCTTTTCGCCGGCGACGCTCGTCCTGTCACTGGCAAGCATAGCGGCGATGGTCGTCTTGCGCATCGTGCGGCCTCGTTGGCCTGGAATGCTGATTGTCGTTGCCCTCGCGGCGCTCGCAACGGCGCTTCTCAAGCTGCCCGTCGAGACCATCGGCACGCAGTTCGGCGGCATTCCCCGCACGTTGCCCATGCCCGCTCTGCCGGCCATAAGCCTGGAAAAAGTCCAGGCGGTCCTGCCCAATGCCATTTCGCTCACCTTGCTGGGCGCGATCGAATCGCTGCTTTCGGCGGTCGTCGCCGACAGCATGACCGGCCGGCGTCATCGCTCGAACTGCGAACTGGTCGGGCAGGGCGTCGCCAACATCATGTCCGGCCTGTTCGGCGGCATCTGCGTTACCGGCAACGTGGCGAGAACGGCGACGAATGTGCGCGCTGGCGCCCATGGCCCGATCGCGGGCGTGATGCATTCGGTGTTCCTGCTGCTGTTCATCCTCGTCGCCGCACCGCTCGCCAGCTATATCCCGCTGGCGGTGCTGGCCGCCGTGCTGGCGGTGGTGTGCTGGAACATGGTCGAGCGCCACGCCTTCGCAGCACTTTTGCGGGCTTCTCGCGGCGATGCCGCCATATTGCTTGCGACGCTGGGCATCACGCTGTTTCGGGGACTGACCGAGGCCATCGTCGTCGGCTTCGCGCTGGGATCGGTGCTGTTCATTCACCGCATGTCGCAAACGACGGCGGTGGAGACGGCTGTACCGCTCGTCGGCGAGGATACGGCCGATGACGGTTCGCGCGGGATCTATGACGAAAAGGCGCAGCAGGATCCGAGCGTCGTCGTCTACCGGATTTCCGGGGCCTTCTTCTTCGGCGCGGCGTCCTCGATCGGCGCGGTGCTGGAGCGCATCGGAGACGGGCACCGCAATCTGGTCGTTGATTTCGCCGCCGTGCCGTTCGTCGATTCCACCGGCGCGCGCACCATCGAAGGCTTGGCGCACAAGGCGTCGGCCCGTGGCGTCGGCGTCTACCTGACCGGAACTTCGGCAAACGTCAAAAAGGAACTGGCGGCGCACGGTGTGCGTCCGCCGCTTGTCAGGATCGCCTCGACCATCGATCAGGCTTTGAAAGACATTCGCAAGAAGGAACCGGCGCATGAAGCGCCGATTCCTGTGTCGTGAAAAGGCAGAGGCTTCCGCCTGTTATTCCGCCGCGCCGAGGTAATCGGTGAGCGGCGGGCAGGAGCATACGAGGTTGCGGTCGCCCGCCACGTTGTCGATGCGCGAAACCGGCGGCCAATATTTGGCAGCGTCGGCGTCGCCGGCGGGGTAGGCGGCTTCAAGGCGCGAATAAGGGTGCGTCCACTCGCCGGCCAGCACTTCGGCCGCCGTGTGCGGGGCGTTGACCAGGGGGTTGTCGGCCAGCGGCCACTCGCCCTTTTCAACCTTTTCCGCCTCGCTTGCGATTGCGATCATCGCTTCGCAAAAACGATCCAGCTCGCGTTTCGGCTCGGATTCGGTCGGCTCCACCATCAGCGTGCCGGCGACCGGGAACGACATGGTCGGCGCGTGGAAGCCGTAGTCGATCAGCCGCTTGGCGATGTCCTCGACGCCGATGCCAGCACTTTCCTTGAGCACGCGGGTATCGAGGATGCATTCGTGCGCCACGCGCCCGCCTCGCCCTTTGTAGAGCACGGGGTAGTGAGCTTCGAGCCGCGCCGCCATGTAGTTGGCGGACAAGATCGCCGTTTCGGTCGCCTGCTTCAGCCCGGAAGCGCCCATCATGCGGATATACATCCAGGTGATCGGAAGGATCGACGCGCTGCCAAACGGTGCCGCCGCTACCGCGCGTGCAGTGCCTTCGGCGACATGGCCGGGCAGATAAGGCTTCAGATGCGCCTTGACGCCGATAGGCCCGATGCCGGGGCCGCCGCCGCCATGCGGGATGCAGAAGGTCTTGTGCAGGTTCATGTGGCAAACGTCTGCGCCGATGTCGCCGGGCCGCGCCAGCCCGACCAGCGCGTTGAGGTTGGCGCCGTCGAAATAGACCTGCCCGCCATGCTCATGGATAATGGCGCAGATATCCTTTGCGCCTTCCTCGAACACGCCATGCGTCGACGGGTAGGTGAACATCAGCGCCGCTAGATTGGCGGCGTATTCGGCGGCCTTGGCTTTCAGGTCGTCGATGTCGATGTTGCCGTCTTCGGTGCAGCGTACGACGATGACGCTCATGCCGGCCATGGCGGCACTTGCCGGATTGGTGCCATGGGCGGAGGAGGGGATGAGGCAGACTGTGCGATGGCCTTCGCCCCGCGAGCGGTGATAGCCGCGAATGGCGAGCAGGCCCGAAAATTCGCCCTGGCTGCCGGCGTTGGGCTGTAAGGTGACGGCGTCGAAGCCGGTGATTTCGGCCAGCCAGCCGCCAAGCTCGCCGATCATGGCGCGATAGCCGGCGGAGTGGGCGTGCGGCGCGAATGGATGCAGGTTGGCGATGTTCGGCCAACTGACCGGCATCATCTCGGCGGCTGCGTTGAGCTTCATGGTGCAGGAGCCGAGCGGGATCATGGCGCGGTCTAGCGCCAAATCCTTGTCGGACAGCCGGCGCAGGAAGCGCATCATCTCCGTTTCCGAGCGGTTTTCGTGGAACACCGGTTGCGTCAGGAATTCCTTTCCGCGCGGTTTTCCGGGCATCTTTCTGGTCGATTCCGCACCGATCTTCGCACCGAAAAGCGCGGCGATGGCTTCGAGGTCGGCCTCGGTCGAGGTTTCGTCGAAGGCGATGCCGAGGCGATCCGCGTCGATGACGCGCATCAGGCGTCCGGTCTCTTCGGCCGCGGCGGCGATTTCCTTCGCCTTGCCCTTCACTTCCACGGTTACGGTATCGAAGAGGCTGGAGCCCGCGACAGGAAGGCCTGCGGCCTTCAAGCCGTCGACGAGGCGACCGGCCAGCGCGTGAGTGCGGCCGGCAATGGCTTGCAGGCCGGCAGGGCCGTGCCAGATGGCGTAAGCCGCCGCCATATTGGCGAGCCACGCCTGCGCGGTGCAGATGTTGGAGGTCGCCTTGTCGCGGCGGATATGCTGCTCGCGCGTCTGCAGGGCGAGCCGGTAACCGGGCCTGCCCTTGCTGTCGGTGGACTGGCCGACGAGGCGGCCGGGCATCAGCCGGGTCAGTTTGTCGGAAACCGCGCAATAGGCGGCGTGCGGACCGCCGAAACCCATCGGCACGCCGAAGCGCTGCATCGAGCCGACGGCGATGTCTGCCCCGAGTTTTGCCGGCGCGTCGGTGATGGTCAGGCTGAGCGGATCGGCGATGAAGACGACCAGCGCGCCGACGGTGCGGGCCTTTTCGATCGCGGCCTTGTGATCACCATAGACGCCGAACGTATCCGGCCACGACACCAGCAGGGCAGCCGTGTTCTCATCGATCGTATCGCCGTCGATCTCGATTCCGAGCGGCTCGGCGCGGGTATGCAGCACATCCAGTGTTTGCGGATGCGGGGTGCCGGCGAGCGCTACCTTCGTGCGCTTGTCGCGGTGGTGGCGAACGGCAATGCCGACGGCTTCGGCGACGGCGGTCGCCTCGTCCAGCAGCGAGGCGGAGGCAATCGGCAGGCCGGTCAGTTCCGTCACCAGGGTCTGGAAATGGAAGAGCATCTCCAGCCGACCCTGGCTGATCTCGGCCTGATAGGGCGTGTAGGCCGTGTACCAGGCCGGATTTTCGAACAAGTTCCGCTGGATGACCGGCGGCACGGCAACGCCGTGGTAACCTGCGCCGATAAAGCTTTTCAGCACGGTATTCTTCGCCATCGTGGCCGACAGTTCGGCCAGTGCCTCGGCCTCGCTGGCCGGCCGCGGCAAATCGAGCGCGCGGCCGAGCCGGATCGACTTCGGCACGGCCTGCGAAATCAGGGTTTCCACCGAGGGAACGCCAAGCGTTGCCAGCATGGCGCGGGTATCGGCGAGAGAGGGGCCGATATGCCGCGCGGAGAACGGGGTGAGTGCCGTCGTCATTCTTTTACGTCCTGCTGTCAACCGATATGGGATTTGTAGGCCGCCTCGTCCATGAGGCCGGAGAGCTGGCTTTCGTCGGAAAGGCTCATTTTCCAAAGCCAACCGTCTCCGGTTGCCGCCGAATTGACGAGGGCGGGGTCGGACGCGAGCGCCTCGTTTGTCTCGGTCACTTCGCCGTCGACGGGTGCGTAGACGTCCGAAGCGGCCTTGACCGATTCGACCACGACCGCGGTATCGCCCTTGGCGAGTTTCTTGCCGGCTTCCGGCAGTTCGACGAAAACGAGGTCGCCGAGCTGTTCCTGCGCATAGTCGGTGATGCCGATGGTGGCGACGCCACCCTCGACGGAGAGCCATTCGTGATCTTCGGTGAAATAGGTTTTTGCCATGGAATTCATCCTTTGCGGTAGCGATGCGGCGTGAAGGGCAGAGGGTGGATATCGACTGGAATTTTGGTGCCGCGCACGTCGGCGAACAGTTTCGTGCCGGACGCGGCCAGTGGTGCAGAGACGTAGCCCATGGCGACCGGGTAACCCGCCGAGGGACCGAATCCGCCCGAGGTCACGGTTCCGGCAGCATTGCCGTCGTCATCGAAAAGCGGCGTGCCGGCGCGCACCGGCTGGCGGCCGTCCGGCTTGAGGCCGACACGCTTGCGCGCGGCGCCCCGTGAAATGGCCTCTTGCAAGGCCTCGGCGCCGATGAAATTTCCCGAGGCGCGGATTTCCTTCGGGATCGCCCACATCAGGCCAGCATCGACCGGGTTGGCATCGGACGTGATGTCCTGCCCGTGCAGGCAAAGCCCGGCTTCCAGCCGCAGGCTGTCGCGCGCGGCAAGGCCGATCCACTGCACGCGCTCGTCTTCAAATAATTTGGCTAAAAGCTTGCGAGCATCGGCTTCCGGCAAGCCGATCTCGAAGCCGTCCTCGCCGGTGTAGCCGGAGCGCGTCAGGAACCAGTTCTCATGCGGTTCGACACCGTGCATGAAGGTGAGCGATCCGGTCTCGACACCGGCGCGGGAGAGCACCGCCCACGCTTCCGGGCCTTGGATAGCCAGGAAAACGCGGTCGAGCGGGTCTATACGCACGTCAAGGCCTTTGGCGATGGTCCGCAAGTGCGCCTCGTCCACGGCCGCATTGCCGGCGTTGGCGACGACCATGAAACGTTTCTCGCCGAGCCGTGTGACGATCAGATCGTCAATAATGCCGGCCTGTGCGTTGAGAAGCAGCGTGTATTTCGATTGGGAAAGCGCCAACGCGCCGGCATCGAGTGGGCAGGCGCGGTTTAGCAAGGCTGTGGCGTCCGCGCCGCCGATCTCGAACAGTTTCATGTGCGAGATGTCGAACAGCCCGGCATGTTCGCGGGTATGAAGGTGTTCCTTCATGACGCCCGCCGGATAGGTCAGCGGCATCGACCAGCCGGCGAATGCACCGAATTTTGCTCCGGCGGCCTTGTGCAAATCTTCCAGGGGTAGGTGTTTTATGTCGCCCGTCATATCTTCTCCAGAAAAACACGTGATCGGTCGCGAATGGCGACCACTCCGTGCCCCTCTG
>JBARYG010000171.1:0-4603 GCA_049647745.1 Mesorhizobium sp. | reverse complement strand
TCGGCGAGGAACTGGCGACCAACCCGTTCCTGCGCTGGGCCGATCCGGCGATCCGCAGGAATCTCGGCATGGAAAACGCCTCCGACACCGACGTGTTTGCCGAAATCCGCAAGCGCAAGGACAACTTCTGATCTGCCAAGGCGGGCTTAGCCGGCCGCCGTGGCCGGCTTGCGGAACAGAAGCGACTTTGCCGCCAGCACGGCCCCGCCGGTGATGAGCACGCAGGCCGCCAGGATGCGATAGCTCGGCTCGGCGAAGCCGGCGGCGATCAGCACCAGCGTCGACAACAGTGGCGCGGCGTAGCTCGCCGCCCCCAGCACCTGGATGTTGCCGCGCTTGACGCCGATGTCCCAGGCATAGAACGCCGCCCCCACCGGCATCAGGCCGAGCCCCGCCACCGCCAGCCACTGGCCGGCATCGGTTGGCCACACGGTCTGTTCCAACGCGAGATGGCAGACCAGCGAAAGCAGCGCCGTCGCCGCGCAAAACCAGGTGACGATGCTGGTCGGCACCGCCGAGAAGCGGCGCGACAGCAGCGAATAGGACGCCCACAAAACCGCGCAGACGGCAGCCATCGCATAGCCGAAGGCATAGCGTGCGTCGAAGGCGAGCCCGCCGCCCTTGGTGACGATCAGCACGGTGCCGCAAAGGCCGAGCAGCGCGCCCGCCACATGGTTCCAGGCGAGTCTTTCGCCCGGCATCAGCGCCGACCCCAGCACGATCAGCAGCGGCCACAGATAGGCGATCAGACTGGCCTCGACGGCCGGCGCGTTGCGCAGCGCCGTGAAATAGAAAAAATGGTAGCCGAACAGCCCGGCAATGCCGATCACCCAGACGACCGGCGGGATTTTTTCGCCCGGTGTGGCAGAAGGCATCAACAGGCGCGAAAAAAGGCCGACACCGGTGCCGATGGTGAACGTCAGCGCCGAAAGCTGGAACGGCGGCATGGTGCCGGAAGCGTCGGTCAGAAGCGCCAGCAGCGCCCACATGGCCACCGCCGAGAACCCGATCAATGTCGCGCGCGCCATGCCTCGCCCCACGGCGCGTCCGCGCCCGTTCGGGGTCAGAGCCCCTTAGCCTCGAAACGCCGCGCCCGGATGGTGATGGTGCCGATCTGCGTTCCGACCGTGGCGTGGATTGGCGCATATACCCCGGTTTGGCCAAGCGGTGCAAACGTCACCTTGATCTGGCTTTTCCGCTTCAGATAGTCCAGCGCCTTGCGGCCCTTGGCGTAGCCGGAAACCGGCTCGAAGGAGAGCCGGCAGACGACCGTCGGCCCCTCGTAGCCCTTCACCGAGATCCGGCTGTTCTCGATAAAGCCGAGCACGAGATTGGCTCGCATTTCGCCGTCATAAAGCTTCACCGTGCGTCCGCAGACCTTGTCGGGACTGTCGGTGCGGATGACCGTGGCCGCGATCGGATCGGCGACGCCCGCAAGGTCCGCAGCGTTCAGCGGCAGCCAGTCCGGGCCGCGCGGCTTCGGCGGCGGCTCGACCTTGGTCGAGGTGACCTTGCCGTCGGTAAAGCGGATGTCGATGAGCGAAACCTTCTTGCCCGACGTATAATCGGCGCGGAAGGCGGCGGGCTCGATGCGGTCGGCAAGAACGCGGCCGGAGGTCGAAATGGTTCCCTTCGTATCATCGAAGAGCTGGGCGATGCCGGCGCTGGAAACGCTGCCGTGGATCGAATAGGCATCGTTCTCGTAGTGGCTGTCGAATGTCGCCCTGGCCACCGAAAGGCCGAGGAACGACACCGTGTATTCGCCGCGAAAATCCTGCGGCCCGGCAGGCGCCGCAGAGCCCGGTGCAGCCATGGCGACGACCGTGGCGAACGTGGCAGCAAGGACTTGGGCGATAGGATGCATGAGCGCGCGATCCGCTGGAAGGATGAGTGAAGCCGGCGTGAAAAGCCGCCTTCTTCGGCCCCCGGCCTTGCATGCTGGCCAATTCCGGCCTTTATGTGAAGGGCCACCGACAAGCTTGCGCTTGACGAGCCGGCGAAATCCACTTATGGAACGCCAACTTTTCCATAAGGTCGCCCGATCTAGACCGCGCGCCATCCGGCGCGGCTTTCAAGGTTTGACCGGCAAGAACTAAAGGTAGCACGCAATGTCCCGCACCTGCGAACTCACGGCCAAGTCGGTCATGACCGGCAACAATGTGAGCCACGCCAACAACAAGACCCGGCGCCGGTTCCTGCCGAACCTCGTCAACGTCACGCTGATCTCGGAAGCGCTCAACCAGAACGTGCGCCTGCGCGTTTCGGCGGCTGCGCTGCGTTCGGTCGAACATCGCGGCGGGCTCGACGCCTTCCTCGCCAAGGCCGATGCCAAGGAGCTGTCGCAGCGCGCTCGCCTCCTGAAGAAGCAGATCGCCAAGAAGCTGGCCGAACAGCCCGCTGCTTGAGTTTTTGAGGCGGGGGACGACCGCCTGACTGAAGCGCGGCCCGGTTTCGGTTTTCGCGCTTCGCTGGTTCCATTACCCAGGATAAAAAAATGTCTTTTCTCTCCCGATACCTGCCCTTCGTGGCCGCCATGGCGCTCGTCGTCGTGGCCTCGAACATTCTCGTCCAGTTCCCCATGCAGGGCGCGGTCGCCGGCCTGTCGCTGGCCGATATCCTGACCTGGGGCGCTTTCACCTATCCGTTTTCCTTCCTGGTCACCGACCTCGCCAATCGCCGCTACGGCCCCGCCGTCGCGAGGAAGGTCGTCTTCGTCGGCTTCATGACGGCGATCGTCTGTTCGATCCTCGTCCCGCCGCTTTTGTACCGCTACGGCCTGATCGAGTTCGAAACCGCCGCCAACCGGCTGGTGCGCATCGCCGCCGCCTCCGGCACCGCTTTCCTTACCGCCCAGCTTCTCGACGTCACCGTGTTCAACCGCCTGCGCCGGCAAAGCTGGTGGCGCGCGCCCGTGGCCGGCACGCTGGCTGGTTCGGTCTTCGACACCATAGTCTTCTTCACCGTGGCGTTTTCCGGCGCCTTCGCCTTTGCCGGCCCCAGCGACGCCTTCGCGCTGGAAACAGCGCCGCTGATGGGTGTTTTCCCGATAGAGGCCATGCGCTGGGTTTCGTGGGCGCTCGGCGACCTCTCGGTGAAACTCGTCATCGCCGTGTTCGCGCTGATCCCCTACCGGCTGATCGTCCAGCGCTGGAGTAACCGGGCGGTCGCCGCGTGATCCCCTGGGTACAGCTCGATTCCGCGCCACTGCCGGAAGGCGGCGAATTGCGCCTCAAGCAGCGCGGCACCGAATTCTCGATCATGCTCGGCACCAACGAACTGATGAACAGCCGGCTTTCAGGCTCCGAGGAAGCGCTGGCCTCGCTTACCTGCGATAGGATCGGCGGCAGCACCGCGCCGAAGATGCTGATCGGCGGGTTGGGCATGGGATTTACCCTGCGCGCCGCGCTTGCTGCATTGGGGCCGGATGCGAAAATCACCGTCGCCGAACTGGTGCCCGCCGTCGTCGGCTGGGCGCGCGGCCCGATGGCGACGGTGTTCGCCAGCTGCCTCGACGATCCGCGCGTCGATATCCGCGAAACCGATGTCGGCCTGCTGATCCGCGCCGATAAAGCCGCCTATGACGCCATCCTGCTCGATGTCGACAACGGCCCGGAGGGGCTGACGCGCAAGGAAAACGATGCGCTTTACGACCCTCGCGGGCTATCGCAGGCCCATGCCGCGCTGAAGCCGGGCGGCGTGCTGGCGGTATGGTCGTCGGCGCCGGATGCCGGCTTTACGCGGCGGCTGACCCGCACCGGTTTCGCCGTCGAAGAGATAAAAACCCGCGCCAACGGCAAGCGCGGCGCCCGCCACACCATCTGGCTCGCCACCCGAAAAAGCTGATCCGGCCGACGCAAAACCGGCTTTACATGTTGTTCAGGTGAAGGATGTTGCCGTCCGGGTCCTTGAACCACACCATCTTCATGGTCCCGGCGACATGGATGTCGCCTTTCAGTTCCATCCCGTCATAGTGTTCGAAAACGACCCCCTTGGCCTTCAGGCTGGCGGTGATTGGTTCGATCTCTTCGCCGACGCCCCAGACCACCGCATTGGCCTTGTTGGTGCCGGCGAAATCGGATCTGTAGACGATGAGCGAGGTGGCTCCGGTGCGAAACACCAGCACGTCGCCCATGCTGTCGTCGGTAATTTCGAGGCCAAGTATATCCTGATAGAAAGCCCGCGCCCTGTCGATGGCGCTGACGGCGACGATGGCGTATGACGATTTGTCCTTCAGCATGACGGTTCCTTTCCAACGGAAGCCCCGCCCAACGAAACGGCCTGTCTTCCGGCCATGGCAGGAACGGATCACGAGCCGCTTCGTTGCAAGGACGCACGGGCGAAGACCGATCCGACACTTTCGGCCGGCTCGTACCGAAAAGCCGCTTTGGGTACACCTCTCCGCTGCCACGCCCGGCTTTCGCCGTCTGGCCATTTCAAAGAACGCTGCCTTTTAGGCAGGTGGGAAGCGGGGCGCTTGGCCGAGCCTTCCTAAAGTAAAATACGTGGCGCGACTTCCGCGCCCCGCCGGCGTTTCTGTTTCCGCCCGGTCCGCTACACTTTTCGGCAATCGGGCCGAAAGCTTGTGTGCTCGCTCCAGCACGCA
>JBARYG010000170.1:0-37093 GCA_049647745.1 Mesorhizobium sp. | reverse complement strand
GAGTGATATTGCCCGCTCGTTCGGGCTCAGGGCAAATGCCTTCGCCATGCAATTCGATTCGCTGGTGGCGCTGCCCTTCCTGCTGATCGCCATGACGTTGATCGCGGCAACGGTATCGATGCGGTTTGCCAGGATGGGACAGTCGGCGACGATGATTTTGGGTGGTGTCTTTGCGGGCTTTCTGCTTTATGTCGTTTCGGTACTGGTCAAGGCATTCGGAGTTGCCGGATTCGTGCCGACCGTAGTGGCCGCATGGTTTCCTGTCGTCGTGGCAATGTTTTTTGGGGTAACGTTCCTGCTGTACAAGGAAGACGGCTAGTGGAGAGGGTAGTTTTGCGTAGCCGTAGGACAGCGCGTCTGACGCGCCTTTACGGGGCGACGGCCTTGGCTTGCCTTTTTTCCTGCGCCTTCCCGATCGTGCCGGCATTCGCGCAGGACGTGTCCGGCCTCGCGCCCAAGGTCGCCGCCGGCTCACAGATGCTGCTGGAAGCCGACACCCTCGTCTACGACAACGACGCCCAGACGGTAACGGCCGTCGGCGGCGTCCAGATCGACTATGACGGCAACCGTCTGGTCGCCCAACGAGTCACCTATGACCGCAACACCAAGCGCCTCGTTGCCAGCGGCAATGTCCAGCTGGTCAACAGCGACGGCACCAAGCTCTATTCCGACCATATCGACATCACCGACGATTTCGGCAACGGTTTCGTCAACGCGCTGCGCGTTGAAACCGTCGACAAGACCTATATGGCGGCCGAAAGCGCCGAGCGCATGGGCGGGGTGCTGACGACGTTCCATAATGGCGTCTACACCGCCTGCGCGCCTTGCGAGGACAAGCCAGACAGAGCGCCCATCTGGCGCGTCAAGGCACGCAAGGTCATCTGGAACGGCGAAAAAAAGACGGTCCGTTTCGAGGAATCGAACTTCGAGTTCTTCGGCTTCCCCATTGCCTACCTGCCGGCGTTCGAGATTGCCGACCCGACGGTCAAGCGCAAGAGCGGCTTCCTGATGCCGGGCATCGCCTACAAGAGCGATCTCGGCGTCGGCGTGACCATCCCCTACTATTTCGCGCTGTCGCCCACCTATGACATCACCGCCAAGGGCACCTATTATTCCAAGCAGGGTTTTCTCGGCGAAGCGGAATGGCGCCAGCGTTTCAATAACGGCCAGTACAGCTTCAAGGTCGCGGGTATCAGCCAGCGTGACCCGAACGCCTTTGACGCCAATACCGTCGATTCCGGCCCCAAAGGCGACCCGACCAAATTCCGCGGCATGATGGGCACCAAGGGCCAGTTCGCCATCAATTCGCGCTGGGATTTCGGCTGGGACATCTTGGCCCAGACCGACAAGAATTTTTCTCATACCTATGATATCAATGGGTATAAGAGCTACGTTCACCGCTCCGAAGTCTACCTGACCGGGCTCAACGACCGCAATTATTTCGACCTGCGCGCCATGCATTTCGACGTGCAGGAAGACGCTCTCGACAGCACCAACGGATCGCGGGCGCAAAAACAGCCCTGGGTCCTGCCCAGCCTCGACTACGCCTATATTCCGGAAACGCCGCTGGCCGGGGGCCAACTGACGTTCAATCTCAACTCGCGGATGATGTACCGCAACGACCTCGATCAGGCCTTCAATACGCCCTACAAGGCTTCGACCCCGGTCCAGCGCGTGCGCGGCATCGAGGGCGATTCCGGCCGCCTGACCGGCGAAGCGGAGTGGAAAAAGACCATCATCACCGATGGCGGGCTGGTTATCACGCCGCTGCTGGCGTTCCAGGCGGACGCCAATTATGTCGACGCTTCGTCCGACTCGCTTGCCGCCATCAACTCGATGGCCAGCAACCCGCTGATCAACACCACCGCCGATACGCGCTCGTCCTTCGCCCGCTTCATGGCAACGGCGGGGCTCGAACTGCGCTATCCGATCCTGTTTTCCATGGCTCATTCCAGCCATGTACTGGAACCGATGGTCCAGACCTTCGTACGCCCCAACGAACAATATGTCGGCGGCCTGAGCATCCCCAACGAAGACGCACAGAGCTTCGTCTTCGACGCCACGACGCTGTTCGAACGCGATAAATTCTCCGGCTATGACCGCGTGGAAGGCGGCACCCGGGCTAATGTCGGCCTGCGTTACTCGGGCAGCTACGACAATGGCTGGACGACCAACGCCATCTTCGGCCAGTCCTACCAGCTCGCCGGCCGCAATTCCTTCGACTCGCCCGATCTCGTCAACGCCGGGGCCTATTCCGGCCTCGAGAGCAATACATCCGATTTCGTCGCTCTTGCCGGCATAGCCAGCCCTTCGGGAATCTCGGCGTCCGTCAGCGGCCGTTTCGACGAGAACACCTTCGAGGCGCGCCGCACCGAGTTCAAGGCCGGCTACACCGGCACGCCCGTGTCGGTCACCTCCAGCTACACCTTCATTCAGGCGCAGCCCCTCTACGGCTTCGATACGGACCGTCACGAAGTCTCCCTCGCGGCAACCACGAAACTTGGTCAATACTGGAGCGTTTTCGGCTCCGGCACCTACGACATCGAAAACAGCTTTCTAGCCAGAAAGGGCATCGGATTTTCCTATGCCGACGAGTGTTTCACCTATCTGATGACGTTCTCGGAATCGCGTTCCGCCAGGAACTCGGAACCCACGCAGAGCGTCGGCTTCAACATTTCGTTCCGCACTCTCGGTGACTTCGGCTCGGCGACCAGTAATTTCCAGTAACGAGGCTTATGCCCGGCGACATTGTTTTGCCTCATAAAGCAGGCACGGAGTTGCCTTACCCGCTTTTGAAAGACCCCTGCCAAAGGGGCAGAATTGGATTGCTTTCAATGAGGAAATACCTGTTTTCCGCAGGATTAGCGTTTCTGGTGATGGCAACTGCGGTGCCTTTTACCATGACGACGCAGCCGGCCTTCGCCGACTCGATAAAGTACATTGTCAACGACGTGCCGATCACGTCGGGCGACATCAAGCATCGCGCCGCCTTTCTGCGCCTCCAGCACAAGAAGGGCGACCCCGGCAATGAAATGATCGAGCAGACTTTGCGCCTTGCAGAGGCCAAGCGGCTCGGCATCAACATCAGCGACAGCCAGGTCAACGCGGCCTATGCGCGCTTTGCTTCATCGAACAAGATGCAGCTCAAGCAGCTCGACGGGGTCATGGCGCAGTCTGGGGTGACGAAGCAGCATTTCAAGGAGTTCATCAGGGCGCAGATGGCCTGGAACCAGGCGCTGAGCGCGCGCTACCGCGCCGAGCAAGGCGGCACGGGTACGAGTGAACAGGAAATGGTTCGGAAAATGCTGGAAAAAGGCGGCGACAAGCCCAGCGCCACCGAATACATGCTCCAGCAGGTCATTTTCGTCGTCCCCGCCTCCGAACGCAAATCGTCGATGGCCAAGCGCAAGCGCGAGGCCGAAGCCATGCGCGACCGCTTCAATGGTTGCGAAAACACACGCCAGTTCGCCAAAGGCCTGCTCGACGTCACCGTGCGCGATCTTGGCCGGGTGCTAGCGCCGCAACTGCCGCCGGAATGGGCTGACCAGATCAAGAAGACCAAGACCGGAGGCGCCACCGCCGTGCGCGAAACAGAACGCGGGGTCGAATTCATCGGCGTCTGCTCCGCACGTGAAGTCTCCGACGATAAGGTCGCGCAACTGATGTTCGAGACCGAGGGCAAGACCGACGACAAGGCGGAGGCGCTCAGCAATAAGTATATAGCCGAGCTGAAGGCGAAAGCCCGCATCGTCCGGCGCTGAAACCATCGTGACCGGTCGGGAAAAAGCGCCGTTGGCGCTCAGCGTCGGCGACCCTTCGGGCATCGGCCCTGAAATCGCCATCGCCGCATGGGCACAGCGACAGTCGAACGGCGTACCGGTTTTCTATTTACTCGCCGACCCGGCGTTGATCGAGGCGCGGGCGCGGCTCATCGACGCCGATGTCCGGATCGCGCAAACGACGCCGGCAAAGGCGACATCCATCTTCGGCAGCGCCCTGCCCGTAGTGCCGCTTGCCGCCCGTTTCGCCAACCATCCCGGCCACCCGGAAACCGCCAACGCCGCAGGCATCGTCGAAGCCATCGATCGCGCCGTCGCCGATTGCCTCGCCGGCGATGCGGCTGCGGTCGTCACCTGCCCCATCGCCAAGAAGCCGCTCTACGACGCCGGTTTCCGCTTTCCCGGCCATACCGAATATCTGGCGCACCTTGCCGAGCGCCACACCGGCCGCGAGGTGATGCCGGTAATGATGCTCGCCGGACCGGATCTGCGCACCGTTCCGGTTACCATCCACATTCCGCTTGTCGACGTGCCGAAGGCGCTGACCAGCGACCTTATCGTCGAGACAGCCCGCATCACAGCAACCGACCTCGAGCGGCGTTTCGGACTGCAAAAGCCGCGGCTGGCCATTTCCGGCCTCAATCCTCATGCCGGCGAAGGCGGCGCCATGGGCAGCGAGGACGAAAGCATCGTGCGGCCGGCGATCGATGTGCTTCGTGCCGAGGGCATAGATGCCTTTGGGCCGCTGCCGGCCGACACCATGTTCCACCCCCGTGCCCGCGCCGGCTACGACGTCGCCCTTTGCATGTATCACGACCAGGCGCTGATCCCCATCAAGACGCTGGCCTTCGACGAGGGCGTCAATGTCACGCTGGGCCTACCCTTCGTCCGCACCTCGCCGGACCACGGCACCGCCTTCGACATCGCCGGCAAAGGCATCGCCCGCCCGGACAGCCTGATCGCGGCACTGAGGCTCGCGCGCGAACTGGCGGATAATCAGACAGGCGCGGCGTGAGCATCGACGGGCTTCCACCGCTGCGCGAGGTGATCGACCGCCACGGCCTCCAGGCGAAAAAGGCTCTCGGCCAGAACTTCCTGTTCGACCTCAACCTGACCGGAAAGATCGCGCGCGGCGCCGGCGATCTTTCGCACCATACGGTGATCGAGGTCGGCCCCGGCCCCGGCGGCCTGACCCGTGCCCTTTTGCTGCATGGCGCACGCCGTGTGGTCGCCATCGAACGCGACGAACGCTGCCTGGCCGCGCTGGCCGAGATTGCGGCCCATTATCCGGGCCGGCTGGAAGTGATTTCGGGCGATGCGATGAAAACGGATTTTTCTGCCCTCGCCGCCGGCGAACCGTCGAAAATCGTCGCCAACCTGCCCTACAACATCGGCACCGAACTTCTGGTGCGCTGGCTGACCCCCGAGAACTGGCCGCCCTTCTATGCTTCGATGACGCTGATGTTCCAGCGCGAGGTAGCCGAGCGCATCATCGCCAGGCCCGGCAGCGATGCCTATGGCCGGCTCGGCGTGCTGGCAGGCTGGCGCACGGAAGCCGCCATCGCCTTCGACGTGCCGCCACAGGCGTTCACACCGCCGCCCAAGGTGACTTCGTCAGTCGTGCATCTGGTGCCGCGCGCCGCTCCCCTGCCTGCTGATGTAAAGAGCCTCGCCCGTGTCACCGAAGCCGCCTTCGGCCAGCGCCGCAAGATGCTGCGGCAAAGCGTCAAAAGCCTCGGCGGCGAAGCGCTCCTGAACAGCGTCGGCATCGATCCGACACGGCGCGCCGAGACGCTGAGCATCGAGGAATTCGTGAGTCTGGCGAACGCGGGACGTTTTTGATCGTCAGCGCGCCAGCGATAACAAGGCGTCGCAATCCAGGTGCCGCTCGAGTTGCGCCGCGATTTCGTCCAGAGCCCGGTCGACCTGCGCACGATAATCGATACCGCCGCCACTGACGCCAAGGCGCTCCAGAAACTTGCCACGAAAGGCGTCGGCGGAAAACAGCCCGTGCAAATAGGTTCCGAACACGCGGCCATCGGCCGAGGTCGCGCCGTCGTCGGCTCCGTCGATGATGGTCGCGGGCCTTAGCGCATCCGGTCCGACGGTGCGGCCGAGATGGATTTCATACCCCTCCAGCGGCACGCCGAAATGTACAGAACGCGCCGCGACGTTGCGCACCGTCTTTTCAGGATCCATCACCGTTTCCACATCGAGCAGACCAAGCCCCTCGGCTTCCAGAACGGTTCCTTCAATGCCGTAGGGGTCGCGCACGACACGGCCCAGCATCTGGAAGCCGCCGCAGATGCCAACGATATGGCCGCCCCGTGTCCTGTGCGCCACAAGGTCGCGATCCCAGCCGTTTTCGCGGAAATGGATGAGGTCGCCGATCGTCGCCTTCGAGCCGGGAATGACCACAAGGGCCGCATCTTCCGGCAGCGGCTTGCCGGGTGGAACGAAAACCACCTCCACCTGCGGCTCCGCCTTCAGCGGATCGAGATCGTCGAAATTGGCGATGCGCGACAGCATCGGTACCGCCACCTTGAGCGCCCGCCTCTCACCCGGCGCCGGCCGTTCCAGCACAACAGAATCTTCCGACGGCAGCCGCGCCGCCGCCTTCAGCCACGGCACAACGCCGAAACAGCGCCAACCGGTGAATTGCTCGATTGCCGAAATGCCGCCGTCGAACAGCGAAACGTCGCCGCGAAATTTGTTGATGAGATAGCCCGCCACCATGCGCCGGTCTTCTTCCGGCAGGATCAGATGCGTGCCGGCCACCGAGGCGATCACTCCGCCCCGGTCGATATCACCGACAAGCACTACCGGCACATTGGCGCGCACCGCAAACCCCATATTGGCGATGTCGCCGCTCCTGAGGTTGATCTCCGCCGGCGAACCCGCCCCCTCGACCACGACCAGATCGGCGCCCTCGCCCACCTTGGCCCATGAATCCAGCACGGCGTCCATCAACCGTGTCTTGAACCCCTGGTAATCGCGGGCCTGCGCCTCTCCGGAAACCTTACCCTGCACGATGACCTGCGAGCCGACATCGCTTTGCGGCTTCAAAAGCACCGGATTCATGTGAACGGTCGGCTTTACCCCACAGGCGAGAGCCTGCAGCGAAGTTCCCCGGCCGATTTCGCCGCCTTGCCCCGGTTCGCCGGGAATATCGGCAACGGCGGCGTTGTTCGACATGTTCTGCGGCTTGAACGGCCGCACTGTCAGGCCACGGTTCCTCGCCACCCGGCACAGCCCCGCGACCAGCACCGTCTTGCCGACATCCGAGCCGGTACCCTGCAGCATGATCGCCTTGGCCATAGTCAAACCTCGCCCCGTGCCACGGCGCCGGTAACCGTGGACTTCTGCGCCAGCGGTCCGCCGTGCCAGACATAAAGCGCCAGCAGCGGCTCGCTGCCGGTGCGCATGGCGTGATTGACGTTCGACGCATGGTGGATCACCTCGCCCGCCGCGCGCGGACGAAAACCGCCCTCGCCCATCCGCCATTCGGTACCGCCGGTCAACGGAACGTAGATTTCTTCGGCAATGTGGTGATGATCCGGATAGACAACGCCCGGCCCCAGCACCAGAAACCCGCCGGCAACCGTCTCATTGGCAAAGTGTCCGCGCGTTCCAAACAGTTCGACCCAGCCGTAATTGTCGATGAAATGCCTGCCGAAATCGGCCTCGGTATAGGTTTGCCCCCAGTGGAATTCATCGCAGTGGCCGGCAAGCAGCCGCACCAGCGGCTGGACGACAGCCGGCGCAAGTTCGGCGGCGCGGCTTAAATACCGCAAACATGCGAGCGGGCGCGGCTCCAGCGGCCTGCCCGGCATATCCCAGCCGATGCGCCGAACCGCATCGCACGTCTCGGCGCTGTCCAGCGCCTCCAGACAGGTTCGAAAACCGTCCAGCAGTTCACAAAAAATTGCCGCCACGCCGTGCCCCGCACTTTGGTCTGCGCCGCGCCTTCCCTTCGTTCGGGGTTGCGCGGCGGCATCATTGGTCTAGATTGAAAGCTACGCATAGCCAAAAACGACAGGCCTGCAACGGGCCGAAACCGTCAGCGAGGACGCCATGGACGCCGTAGTCGATGCGACCGCCGGCCAATTCGAATTGAACGAAGACCAGCGTGCCATCCAGGAAATGGCGCAAGCCTTTGCCACCGAACGCGTCGCCCCGAACGCGCTTGCCTGGGACCGCGACAGGCATTTCCCCGCCGACGTGATTCGCGAAACCGGACCGCTCGGCCTCGGCGGCATTTATGTGCGCGACGATATCGGCGGCTCGGCGCTCGGCCGGCTGGACGCGGTGCTCGTCTTCGAGGCGCTTTCCAGAGCCTGCCCGGCCTTTTCCTCGTTCATCTCGATTCACAACATGGCCGCCTCGATGATTGACCGCTTCGGCAACGAGGAACAGCGCCGGCATTTCCTGCCGAAACTGACGTCGATGGAATGGCTGGCAAGCTATTGCCTGACCGAGCCTGGTTCCGGCTCGGACGCGGCGGCGCTGAAGACGCGCGCGGTGAAGGATGGTAACGACTATGTGCTGAACGGCACAAAACAGTTCATCTCCGGCGCCGGCGACAGCGACCTCTATGTCGTGATGGCTCGCACCGGCGCGGAAGGGCCGAAAGGTATTTCCACCTTCGTCGTGCCGAAGGATGCGCCGGGGCTTTCCTTCGGCGGGCTCGAGCACAAGATGGGCTGGCACATGCAGTCCACCCGTCAGGTCGTCTTCGAGGATTGCCGGGTGCCGGCCGGAAACCTGCTCTCCACCGAGGGGGCAGGATTTTCCATCGCCATGGCCGGCCTTGACGGCGGTCGGCTGAACATCGCCGCCTGCTCGCTGGGCGGCGCGCAATCCGCGCTCGACAAGGCGCTGGCATACACCGCCGAGCGCAAGGCTTTCGGCAAGACCGTCGATCAGTTCCAGGCGCTGCAATTCAGACTGGCCGACATGGAAACGGAGTTGCAGGCAGCGCGCGTTTTCCTTTACGCCGCCGCCTCGAAGCTCGACCGCAAGGCGCCGGATGCCTCGAAATGGTCGGCGATGGCCAAGCGCTTCGTCACCGACATCGGCTTTAGGGTCGCCAACGACGCGCTTCAGCTTTTCGGCGGTTACGGCTACCTGCACGATTACGGTGTCGAGAAACTGGTGCGTGATCTGCGCGTCCACCAGATTCTCGAAGGCACCAACGAGATCATGCGCGTCATCATCGCCCGCCATCTCATCGGCCGCTGAATTTTTCACCGCCGGATTCCTTGGGAGAAACAAATGACCACCATCGCCTTCATCGGCCTCGGCAACATGGGTAATCCGATGGCCGCCAACCTCGTCAAGGCTGGCCATACGGTGCTTGGCTTCGACCTGATTGCAGAGAACCTGACGGCGGCACACGACCATGGCGTCACGGTGATGGCCAATGCGGTCGCCGCGGTGAAGGATGCCGAAATCGTCATCACCATGCTGCCCGCCGGCAAGCACGTGCTGTCGGTCTATGGCGATATCGCGGCCAAGGCCAAATCCGGCGCGCTGTTCATCGATTCCTCGACCATCGACGTGGATTCGGCGAAAAAGGCCCACGCCCTTGCCCAGAAGCACGGCCTGCTGTCGATCGACGCGCCGGTTTCGGGCGGCACCGGCGGGGCGAGCGCCGGCACGCTGACCTTCATGGCCGGAGGCTCGGCGGACGCCTTTGCCAAGGCCGAACCGATCCTGAAACCCATGGCCGGGCGCATCGTCCATTGCGGCGGCGATGGCACCGGACAGGCCGCCAAGATCTGCAACAACATGATCCTCGGCATTTCGATGATCGGCGTCGCCGAAGCCTTCGTGCTCGCCGAAAAGCTCGGCCTGTCGCATCAGGCGGTGTTCGACGTCGCCTCGACCTCGTCTGGCCAGTGCTGGTCGCTGACCACCTATTGTCCCGTCCCCGGCCCGGTTCCCACATCGCCGGCCAACAACGGCTATAAGCCCGGCTTTGCCGCAAGTTTGATGCTGAAGGATCTGAAGCTGGCGCAGGAGGCCGCGCAAAGTGCTGGCGCGGTAACGCCGATGGGCGCCGAAGCCGCCCAGCTTTACGCGCTGTTCAACGCGCAGGGCAATGGCGGCGCGGACTTTTCGGGCATCATCAATTTCCTGCGCGGGCGCACGGCATAGCCGTATTTTCCAGCGCCGGTTGAAGACGAATATTTTCGTGCCAAACGGCGAAAAAGATTACAAATTTAGGTTTGATTAAGCTCTCGATAACCACGTGGTAACGATGTGCCGGTAGAACGGATGGCGAGGCGGACACAACGCACCGCCCACCGCTCCGGATCAGGTTCTGCGTACCGGAGCAGTAAAGTTTCGCATGTGTTCGAGTAGCGAAACGCCATGCGTATCTGGCAAAGCCGCGTTCCCGTTTGGGGCGCGGTTTTTGCGTTCAGGGCGCGGATTCGACAAACGGAATTCCGTTTACTCGCCTCTATCCCTTGGCTGAAAGCCTGCGAAAATTGGCTCTTACGGTGCGGCCGGCCGGCCGCAGCGCCGCTTCGATCGAGCGCTCGACCGCAACGCCGTTCAGCATCGAAGGTGTACGCCCCGCCATCACTTCCGGCCAGAACGACGCCATGGACCCGACCATGGACATCTGTGCGGCAAAGATGCCGTCCACGGTCGCCAGCGCCTTTTCCGCGACCGCACGGCCGGTCTCGCCGCGCCAAGGCGTTTGCCGGCTGGCTTCCTCAGCCAGAATCGGCAACCGCATCATGGCAACCATCGGAGCCATCATGAACGCGCTGCCCGTCTGCACGGCACGGTGGGCCGCGATAGCCTTGCCTGATTTTCTCATGGAAATCGTTCTCTCGGAATGGACGGGCCATGCTGACCCGCCCTCAACAAGGTATGGTTGCGTCTTTGGTTCCGCAACCAAACCGATCAATTATGCCCGACGCAAATCGGCTGCGGCGAGATCCAGCGCCCTGGCGATACGGTCGCAAGCCATATCGATGGTCGCGCGCGTCCAGATCAGCGGCGGCGACAGGATCATCGTATCGCCGGTGGCGCGCATCATCATGCCCTGCGCAATGGCGTGGTCGCGGACCTTTACCGCCGCACTGCCCGCCGGCGAGAAACGCTCCTTCGTCACCTTGTCCTTGACTATCTCGATGGCGCCCATCAGCCCGAACGAGCGCACCTCACCGACCAGTTCATGGCCGCCTAACCGCTCCTGCAAGGTTTTTGCGAAATACGGGCCGGTATCGGTCCTGACTCGCTCGACCAGCCCCTCCCGCTCGATGATCTCGAGGTTCTTCAGCGCCACCGCACAGGCCACCGGATGCCCGGAATAGGTATAGCCATGGTGGAATTCGCCGCCTTTTTCCTCCAGCGTCGCCGAAATGCGGTCCCCGACCAGTAGCGCCGACAGGGGCTGGTAGCCGGAAGTCAGCGCCTTGGCCGTCGTCATCGTATCCGGCTCGACACCAAAGGCCTGCGCGGCGAACCATTCGCCAGTTCGGCCATAACCAGTGATGACTTCGTCCAGCATCAGCAGCACATCGTATTTACGGCAAATGCGCTGCACTTCCGGCCAATAGCTCATCGGCGGGATTTTTACCCCGCCTGCTCCCATGATCGGTTCGCCGATGAACGCGGCGACCTTGTCCGCGCCCACTTCAAGAATCGCGTCCTCTATCGCTTTTGCCGCACGCAGGCCGAAATCATTGTCGCTTTCGCCAGGTAGTGCCAGTTCGTAGGCGTAAGGCATCATCACATGGACGATGTTCGGCACTGCGCCGCCAAGCTGCTTGTGCATCGCCTCCATGCCGCCCAGCGACGTGCCGGCGACCGTGGAGCCGTGATAGGCATTCTTGCGCGAAATGATGCGGTTCTTTTCCGGCTTGCCCTCCAGCGCCCAGAAATGGCGGACGAGCCGCAACGCGGTATCGTTGGCCTCGGAGCCGGACGAGCCGTAAAATACCTGGTTGACGGACTTCGGTGCGATCTCGGCCAATTTCTTCGCCAGCAGCACCGGGGTCGGTGTCGAGCATTTGAAGAAGGAGTTGTAATAGGGCAACTCCTTCATCTGCGCGGCGGCGGCCTCGGCCAGTTCGTCGCGGCCATAGCCGACATTGACGCACCACAGGCCAGCCATGCCGTCGAGCAGTTCGGTCCCGTCGGAATCGTAGATATACGGCCCTTCAGCGCGCGTGATGATGCGCGAACCGGTCTCGCGCAATTCCTTGTGGTCGGTAAACGGGTGGAGATGGTGCGCGGCGTCGATATCCTGAAGCTGCTTCAGCGAATAATTCTGGTAGGTCATGGGGTTAGCCTTTCCTCTTGACTCAAATCGGCAACGTCTTGCCGTAGCGGATCGGTCAGAGGAGAACGGGCGGCGAATAGCCGATGCGGGCGCACAGCCGCAAGAGCTCGGCATGCAGGGTTCGCGGCGAAGGGATCGACGCGAACAGGGCGTGGGGCCGTTTGCCGGGCGGCTTGATAAGCATGAGGCAATCCTACCGCATAGTTTTCAAAAACCGGAAACGAAATCTGGGGTCAGCGCCGCGTCAGCGTACGGACGATGGAAAAAGCGATGAGGACGGCGCCCAGCGTCGCAACCATCGCCGGCAAGCCGGCGGGGCCGGCAAACTGCATGAGAAGGCCGGAGCCTGGCGGGCCGATCATGCCGCCGACGCCCCACATCAGGCCGAACGCGGCGTTGCCGGCGACCAGCGCCGAACCGGAGAAGCGGTTGCCCAGTTCGACCAGCGCCATGGTGTAGACGCCGTAGCCGACCCCGCCCATGACCAGCAGCAGCGGCCATTGCAGGGGCGTCGCCACCATCAGCGGCAAAAGCAGCGCCCCGCATATGTTGGTCGCGGCGCAGGCAAGGATCATCGGGCGGCCGCCGACCCGTTCGGCCAGCATGCCGAGCGGAATCTGCAGGACGATATTGCCGATCGACAGGATGCCGACCATTGTCGCGATCGTCGCCTCGTCGAGGCCGTAGCCTTTGCCGAACACCGGCAGCAGCGAATACATGCTCTGCTGGGTCGCCGCCGCGGCCGTTACCGCCAGCAGCAATGTCGGCGCGACGAGCCAGAAATGCAGCGCGCCGCCATGACGCGCGCCGTCGTCGAACCGGTCGAAGCGGTTGGCCGTCAGGTAGAGCAGGACCGCGCAGGCGAAGAAGCCGCCGATGCCCACCATAAAGGGCGGCCACCCCTCGCTGCCGAGCAGCGCAAGCGCAAGCGGGCCGCTGGCATAGCCGGCGCCGGTGATCGCATTGAAGATGCCCAGCAGCCGTCCGCGCCGCGCCGGCGGAGCCAGCGCGATCAGCCACACCTCGCCCAATATGTAGAGCGGATTGACGGCAAGCCCGATGAGAAAGCGCGCCGGATACCAGGCAAGCCAGTTCTGGGTGAGCCCGATGAACAAAAACAGCAACGCCGCAGAGACGGCACTGCCGACCGCCAGCCCGCGTGCCCCGAACAGCCGCACCAGCGCCGGTACGTAAAGCGACGAGGCCATCAGCCCCAACGGGGTCATCGCCGCAGAAAGACCGATCGCGCCGGCGGAAATCCCCTGTTTCTGCATCAGCAAGGTAAAAAGGGGATTGCTGAGCCCCTGCGCCACGCCGAACACCGTTACGCTGGCGATGACGCCGCCGAGGGCGGCGAGCGGCATCCGCGTTTCGGCAGCGCTGCCGGCCGTCATCGCCTGGCCCGCATGATGGCGGCGGCACTTGCCAGCGCCAGCGCGAAACAGACCAGGCCAAGCATCAGCGGCAGGCCGCGCGCGCCAAGCAGATCCATCGCCGCGCCGCCCGTCGGCGGCATGGCGGTACCGCCTACGCCCCACATCAGGGCAAAGGCAGCATTTCCCGCGACCATCGTCTTGCCCGTGAAGCGTTCGCCGAGTTCGACGATGCACATGGTGTAGATGCCGTAGGAAACCGCGCCCCAGATAAACAGGCACGGCCAGATCAGCGGCGTTTCGATGAGGACCGGCAACAGCGCCGCGCCCAGCACCGTCAGGCAGATGCAGGCGAACCGCACGAGGCGCGCGGAAAACCGTTCCGCCAGAAGGCCGAGCGGCACCTGCATGGCGATGTTGCCGGCAATCATGACGGTAAGCAGGGCCGACATGTCGAACGCCGAAATGCCGTAGTGCACGCCGTAGACCGGCAACAGCGCCAGCACCGTCTGTTCGAAGCCGGCCGCCACCACGACCGTGAACAGCAAGAGCCGCGCGAGCGGCATGAACCCCCACACCGAGACATGGCCTTCGCTGGCATCGGCCCTGGGCAAGCGCGGAAGCACCGAGGCGAGGCAGGCGCCGCACACGACGAACGCCCCGATGCCGACGAGGAAAGGCGGCCAGCCTTCGGTTCCCACCGCAAGCAGGCAAAGCGGGCCGGCGGCAAAACCGATGGAGATAACCGTGGCATAGATGCCCATGATCCGGCCACGCCTGGCCGGCGGCGCCAGCGCGATCACCCAGGTTTCGCTCAGCACATAGAGCGGGTTGGTCACCACTCCGATCAGGAAGCGCAGCAGGAACCACGGATAGACATTGTACGTCCAGCCGATCAGAAACAGGGTGAGCGCCGAAAGCGCGGCACAGGTAAGCGCGGTGCGAGCCGCGCCGAAGCGGCCCGCCAACACGGGAACCAGCGGCGAGGAAACGATGAAGCCGATGGGCGTCATCGCCGCCGACAGGCCGATCATGGCGGGTGAAACGCCTTGCCGCTGCAGGATGAAGGAAAGCAGCGGATAGGTCAGGCCCTGCGCGATCGCGAACACCGAAACGGTCGCGATGACGCCCCCAATGGCCGCCCAATCCGTCAGTCTCTCGCTGGAACTGGCTTGCGACATTGTGCCTACCGATGCGTCAATCACCGCCGGCGAATGTCGGCGAGCCGTCCTGCTATCGGCTCGTCGATCCGAAAGGAAGTGCCGTCGGGGGAAATCCGCTTGCGCCACGCCGGTAGCCTTCGCCGACGCCACCTGTTCTGAACGAGAAACGAAACCCGAAGCGGAAGACGCAGCCTGCGTGGCTCGGCGCCGTCGGTGTCAAGACATGCTTCTGCGACGAAATGATCGCGGCGAGTTAAGGCTTCGTCGCAAAAAAACAAGCATCTGTCGCTGCCAAGCACCATCCGAGCCGTCCGGCTCTATTGGCTTGCAAGCGTCCTGCTTTGCATCGACAATACCATTTGAGCGCGCGGCTTACCGCTCGAAGCTCAAGCGAACGTTCAACGAAACCCTGGGGAGGAACCCTTTTATGAAGAAGCTACTGGCTTCAACCGCATTTGCAGCAGCCCTTGTCGGCTTTGCCGGCGCCGCCAGCGCCGCCGAGTGCGGCGACGTGACGATTTCGAACATGAACTGGCAGTCGGCGGAAGTGCTGGCCAATATCGACAAGATCGTGCTCAACGCGGGCTATGGCTGCAACGCCGAACTCGTCGTCGGCGACACGGTGCCGACGCTGACCTCGATGACCGAAAAGGGCCAGCCCGACGTGGCGCCCGAGGGCTGGGTCGACCTGCTTCCGGACGTGGTCCAGAAGGGCATCGCCGACAAGAAACTGGTTTCGACCGTCGAAGCGCTCTCCGACGGCGCCGTCCAGGGCTGGTGGATTCCCAAATACCTGGCCGACGCTCACCCCGACATCAAGACGATTCCGGACGCGTTGAAGCATCCCGAACTGTTCCCTGCTCCCGAAGATTCCTCCAAGGGCGCGGTTTTCAACGGCCCGCAGGGCTGGGGTGGCACGCTGGTGACCACCCAGCTTTTCAAGGCCTATGGCGGTGAGAAGGCCGGCTTCACGCTGGTCGACACGGGTTCCGCCGCCGGCCTCGACGGCTCCATCGCCAAGGCCTACGAACGCAAGGAAGGCTGGATGGGCTATTACTGGGCCCCTACCGCCATCCTCGGCAAATACGAGATGGTCAAGCTCGACTATGGCGTGCCTTACGACGCGGCCGAATGGAAGCGCTGCAACACCGTCGCCGACTGCCCCGATCCCAAGCCGAACGAATGGCCGAAGGATCACGTCCAGACGCTGGTGACGACCAAGTTCGCGGAACGCGCCGGCCCGGCCATGGACTATTTCTCCAAGCGCTCATGGTCGAACGCCACCGTCAACAAGCTGCTCGCCTGGATGACCGACAACCAGGCGACCGGCGAAGAGGGCGCCAGGCACTTCCTCAAGAACAATCCCGACGTGTGGGCGGCCTGGGTTCCGGCGGACGTTGCCGAAAAGATCAAGAAGGCGGTCGAATAGGCCCCTCGTTTCGCGCCAGGAAAGCGGCGGCCTGACCGCCGCTTTCCGTGTTTTGGCTCGCCGCCGGCAGCCAAAATATGACAAAAAACGCACGAATCATTGAATTTGCACGGGGTTACGGGCTAGTCCTATGTTACTGGGGCTACTGCGCAGTCGCATGTAAATCGACCGAGACACACAGGCGGGCAACAAGCGATGGACTGGTTAACGACCTTCCCACATCTGAACGACGATCTTCTTCGGGCACTGAAAAAGAGCATCGACGAGGGTTTCCGGATGTTCACGCGCGCCTATGGCGACAGCATCGAGTCCTTCTTCAACCCGCTCCAGTATTTCCTCATCCACTCCGAGCGGTTCATGACCCAGACGCCATGGCCGATCATCATGGTGCTGATCGGCGCGCTGGCCTGGTTCGGCAGCCGCAGCATCAAGATCGTGGTGGGCTCGCTGCTGGCCTTGTTCGTCATCGGCCTGTTCGACATGTGGGACGACACCATGAAGACCATTTCGATGATCTTCGTGTGCACGGTGCTGGCCATCGTGCTCGGCATCCCGATCGGCATCCTGATGGCGCGCTCCGACCGGGTGCAGGCCGTGATCAACCCGATCCTCGACGTCATGCAGACCATGCCGAGCTTCGTCTACCTGATCCCGGTGGTCATGCTTCTCGGCATCGGCAAGGTGCCGGGCCTGATCGCGGTGGTGATCTACGCCATCCCGCCGATGATAAGGTTGACCAATCTCGGCATCAGGCTGGTCGACAAGGACGTGCTGGAAGCCGCTGACTCGTTCGGCTCGTCGAGCTGGCAGAAGCTGAAGGACGTGCAGATGCCGCTGGCGCTGCCCACCATCATGGCCGGCATCAACCAGACCATCATGATGGCGCTGGCCATGGTCGTTATCGCCTCGATGATCGGCGTGCAGGGCCTTGGCCAGCCAGTGCTGAAGGCGATCAACAACCAGTATTTCACGCTCGGCGTCTTCAACGGCCTTGCCATCGTCGGCATCGCCATCATTTTTGACCGCGTCAGCCAGGCCTATGGCAAACGCCTGCAACGGCATCTGGAGATCATCCATGGCTGATAACCCGACCCCTGCCGCGGGCATTGAAATCCGCTCGCTCTACAAGGTCTTCGGCTCAAACGCCGCACAGGCGGTAGAACTCGTCAAGGGCGGCATGAGCAAGGCCGAACTGAACGAAAAGCACGGCAACGTGCTCGGCCTGAAGGACATCAACCTCGAAATGCCCGGCGGCTGCATTCAGGTCATCATGGGCCTGTCGGGTTCAGGCAAGTCGACGCTGATCCGCCACATCAACCGCCTCATCGATCCCACCACCGGCGAAGTGCTGGTTGGCGGAAACGACGTCGTCAAGATGAACGAGCAGAGCTTGCGCGAATTTCGCCGCAAGAACACGGCGATGGTGTTCCAGAAGTTCGCGCTACTGCCGCACCGGACCGTGCTCGACAACACCGTTTACGGCTTGCAGATACAGGGCGTGCCGCGCAAGAAGCAGGTCGATGAAGCGATGCGCTGGATCGATCGGGTCGGTCTTTCCGGCTTCGAGAACCGCTATCCCAACCAGCTTTCCGGCGGCATGCAGCAGCGTGTCGGGCTCGCCCGCGCGCTGACCAACGACGCGCCCATCCTTTTGATGGACGAGGCGTTTTCCGCCCTCGATCCACTGATCCGCACCGACATGCAGGGCGTGCTTCTCGACCTGCAAAAGGAGATCAAGAAAACCGTCGTCTTCATCACCCACGATCTGGACGAGGCGCTGCGCCTTGGCGACCGCATCGCCATCCTGCGCGACGGCGAAGTCATCCAGCAGGGCACCGGACAGGACATCGTGCTGCGCCCGGCCGACCCTTACATCGAAAAGTTCGTCAAGGAGGTGAACCGCGCGCGCATCGTCTATGCCGCCTCGGTGATGACGCCGCTTAACGGTGCTGCCCCCGCCGGCCTGCCCATCGCAGCCGACGCGACGCTCGAAGACGCGCTACGCGAAATGGTCCACCACGATGTCCGCACCGCGCATGTTCTGGGCAGCGACGGGAAGCCGGCCGGCGCGCTTACCCTGCACGCGGTGGCTTCCGCCATGGTAACCCCTTCCACCACGGAAAGCGCGGGAGTGTAGTCACCCTTTCCTACCTGATCCGGGGCGATGTCGCTTCCCTCGCCCAAGTGGTCGCCGCCTCCGCAATGGCGGCACGATCCCCGGTCCATTATGGCGGTCAAAATACCGCTTGCCCGAGGATCATCATGACAGCCGTGCCGCACCCCGCCGACCCCGCTTTGGCACCCGACCACCCGCGCCGTGGTGGCCGCGCGGGAAAACGCGCTTCCGGCTCCGCCAGCTTCGAGCAGCCGCCTTTCCGCCAGTTGCGCAACCCGCTGACCCCGACGAACCTGATTTCGGAGGACGAGTTGGAATCCATCCACCTCGCCTCGCTGCGCGTGCTGAAGGAACTGGGCGTCGACGTACTGCATGAAGAAGCCCGGCGCATCATGAAGGCGCATGGCGCCGACGTGCGCGACGGTAGTGAGCGCGTCCGCTTCGACAGCGACCTGATCCTCGAACTGATTTCGCACTGCCCGTCCGAATTCACGCTCCATGCCCGCAATCCGGCACATAATGTGCGCTTTGGCGGCGACAACCTCGTTCTGGCGATGGTGGCGTCGGCGCCGAACTGTTCCGACATCGACCGCGGCAGACGCCCCGGCAATCAGGTGGACTACCGCAATTTCCTGCGTCTGGCGCAGATGCACAACATCCTGCATGTGACCGGCGGCTACCCCGTAGAGCCCATCGACATCCACCCGTCCGTGCGCCACCTCGAATGCATTCGCGACCTCGCGACGTTGACCGACAAGGTGTTCCACATCTATTCGCTCGGCAAGGAGCGCAATGTCGACGGCATCGAAATCGCGCGCATCGCTCGCGGCATCAGCCGCGAGCAGATGATGAACGAGCCTTCGGTCTTCACCATCATCAATACCAACTCGCCGCTGAAGCTCGACGTGCCGATGATGGAAGGCATCATCCAGATGTCGTCGATGGGCCAGGTCGTCATCGTCACGCCCTTCACCCTGTCCGGCGCCATGGCACCGGTGACGATCGCCGGCGCGCTGGTGCAGCAGAACGCCGAGGCACTGGCCGGTATCGCCTTCGCCCAGATGGTGAAAAAGGGCGCGCCCGTGGGCTACGGCGGCTTCACCTCGAACGTTGACATGAAATCAGGCGCGCCGGCCTTCGGTACGCCTGAATACATGAAGGCGCAGCTTGTCGGCGGCCAGCTTGCGCGGCGCTACCGCATCCCCTACCGCACTTCCAACACCTGCGCGGCCAACGCCGTCGACGCACAGGCCGCCTATGAGAGCGTCTTTTCGCTCTGGGGCGCCGTACAGGGCGGCGGCAATTTCATGATGCACGCCGCCGGGTGGCTGGAAGGCGGCCTGCGCTGCTCCTACGAAAAGACCATCCTCGACATCGACCTGTTGCAGATGGTGGCGGAATTCCTGACGCCGCTCGACCTGTCCGAAGACGCGCTCGGCTTCGAAGCGATCAAGTCGGTCGGCCCCGGTGGCCATTTCTTCGGCACCCAGCACACGCAGGATCGCTACAAGACCGCGTTCTACTCGCCGATCATTTCCGACTGGCGCAATTTCGAGACCTGGACGGAAGCCGGGTCTCCCACCGCCGTCGAACGCGCCAACCGCATCTGGAAGGAACGGCTCGGCAGCTATCAGGAACCCTACATGGACCCCGCCATTCGCGAGGAACTGAACGCCTTTGTCCAAAAACGCATCGCCGAAGGCGGCGCCCCGACGGATTTTTGAGCAAAAAGTACAAACCCGCTGATTAAGAGTCAGCTGCTCTACCAACCACTTGATTCACTTTCCAGCTTGCGAGCCTCAACACTATGAAATCCCACGTTAAAGCGGTTGTCATCGGCGGCGGTGTCGTCGGCTGTTCGGTTCTCTATCACCTGGCCAGGGCCGGCTGGACAGACATCATGCTGATCGAGCGCTCGGAACTTACTTCCGGCTCGTCCTGGCATGCCGCCGGCGGCTTCCACACACTGAACGGCGACCCTAACGTCGCCAAGCTGCAGGCCTATACGGTGCAGCTTTACAAGGAACTGGAAGAGCTTTCCGGCCAGTCCTGCTCGCTGCACCTGACCGGAGGCGTGATGATGGCGGACACGCCCGAGCGCATGGACTTTTTGCGGCTGGCCCATGCCAAGGGCCGCTACCTCGGCATGGACACCGAACTGATCACGCCTTCCGAAGCCAAGGCGATGTTCCCGCTGATGGACGAAAAGCACTTCGTCGGCGCCATGTGGGATCCGGTCGAGGGCCATCTCGACCCCTCCGGCACCACCATCGCCTACTCCAAGGCGGCGAAGAAGCTCGGTGCCGAGATCGTGCTGCGCAACCCGGTCAAGGAACTGACGCAGCAGCCCGACGGCACCTGGAACGTCATCACAGAACAGGGCACGGTTCACGCCGAGCATGTAGTGAACTGCGGCGGCCTGTGGGCGCGCGAAATCGGCCGCATGGTCGGCGTCGAACTGCCAGTGCTAGCTATGGAGCATATGTACCTGCTTACCGAGCCGATGCCGGAAGTAGAGGCCTTCAACAAGGAAACCGGCCGCGAAATGGTCGGCGTGCTCGATTTCAAGGGCGAGATCTATACGCGCCAGGAACGCAACGGCATTCTGCTCGGCACCTACGAAAAGGCCTGCAAGCCATGGTCGCCGGTCAATACGCCGTGGGATTTCGGCCATGAACTGCTGGCCCCCGACCTCGACCGCATCGCGCCCTCGCTGGAACTCGGCTTCAAGCATTTTCCCGGCATCGCCAATGCCGGCATCAAGCAGGTCATCAACGGCCCCTTCACCTTCGCGCCGGACGGCAACCCGCTGGTCGGCCCGGTGCAGGGCCTGACCAATTTCTGGTGCGCCTGCGGCGTCATGGCCGGCTTTTCACAGGGCGGCGGCGTCGGCCTGGCACTGTCCAATTGGATGGTCAACGGCGATCCCGGCTTCGACGTGTGGGGCATGGACGTGGCGCGCTGGGGCGAATGGGCGAGCCTGCGCTATACCAACGCCAAGGTGCGCGAAAACTATTCGCGCCGCTTTTCCATCCGCTTCCCCAACGAGGAACTGCCGGCAGCGCGGCCCGCGCAGACGACGCCGCTCTACGACACCATGCTCGCCAACAACGCGGTGATGGGCGACAGTTGGGGGCTGGAAACACCGCTCTGGTTTGCGCCGAAGGGCACCGAGGCCAGGGACATCGTTTCCTTCCGACGCTCCAATGACTTCGGCCCGATCGGCGAGGAAGTGCGCGCCGTGCGCGAAAATGTCGGCGTCACCGAGATCGCCAACTTCGCCAAATACGAAGTCAGCGGAACGGGTTCGGAAGCTTTCCTGAATCGTTTGATGACCAACCGCATGCCGAAAAAGGGCCGGCTGGTGCTGACCCCGATGCTCAACGAATTCGGCAAGCTGATCGGCGACTTCACGATTGCGCATGCCGGTAATGACCGCTTCATGATCTGGGGTTCGTCGGCAGCCGCGAAATACCATATGCGCTGGTTCGAAAAGCACCTGCCGAACGACGGATCTGTGCGTATCCATCGCTTCGATCAGACACTGGTCGGCCTTTCCATCGCTGGCCCCAGGGCGCAGGCACTGCTGCAAAAGCTGGTCGATGTCGACGTTTCCTCGAAGGCCTTCCGCTTCATGGATTTCCGCGAGATGGCCGTCGGCGGTGCGCCCTGCATGGTCAACCGCATCACCTACACAGGCGACCTCGGCTACGAGATATGGATGCAGCCGGCCTATCAGCGCCTTGTTTATAAGGCGATCAAGGAAGCAGGCGAAGAGTTCGGCATCGTCGATTTCGGCATGCGCGCCCTGCTCTCCATGCGGCTCGAAAAGAATTTTCCGACGTGGTTCCGCGAACTTCGCCCGATCTACGGGCCGTTCGAGAGTGCGATGGAACGCTTTATCAAGATGGAGAAGAACGACTTTATCGGCCGCGACGCGGCGGCCAAGGAACAACAAGCCGGCCCGAAACTGCGCCGCGTTTCCTTCGTGGTCGATGCGCTGGATGCCGACGTGATGGGTGACGAGCCCATCTGGGCCAAGGTTTCCACCGACTACGGCACGGTGGAAAAGCCGCATGGCTACGGCGCGCCCCGCTTTGATAAGACGGGCAAGGAAACGCGCGTTTCCGCGGCCAAGGAAGGCGATTCATCCATTCGCGGCATCGTCGACGGTGACTGGCGCGTCGTCGGCTGGGTAACGTCCGGCGGCTACGCGCATCACGTGAAGAAATCGATGGCGCAGGGCTACGTGCCGGCGGCGCTTGCAGGCGACGAAAGTGCCGGCCTGTTTGAGATCGAAATTCTCGGGGCACGCCGCCCGGCGCGCATCAATGTCGAGCCGCCCTTCGACCCGTCCGGCGAAAAGATGCGAGGCTGAAAAGCCTTTTCGCCTCAGCCGGCGGCAAGCATGCCGGCTGAGGCGAGCGCTTCGCGCAGGGCCGCAACGGTTTCGGGCACGGCAGTGCGTGCGCAAATGTAAGGCAGGCCCTTGCGGTTCGCCGTCCAGCCCACCGCCTGCACATTCGTTGCGGCGGGTTCGAAGCGTTGCGCCATAGCCCAGCTTCGGCAGTCGATGGCCGCGACATCCGCCTTGCCTTCGGCAACGGCGACGATTGAAGCGCGGTGCCCGCCGCTTTCCATTCGTTCCGGGAAAATGTCGATCGCTTGGCCCGTTGTTTGCAGATCGCGCGTCAGGGCGAGAATACCCGACATGGAATCGGCGCTGTTGTAGACAAATCGCTTGCCGCGCAGAAGGTCGACGGGAAGCGACGGCGAACCGTCGAGGGGAGCGGCGACCGGCATCGATCCGCCATGGCGGCGCATAATAATGGCACTGGAATAGAGCGACGCCAGCCCGCCTTCGAAGCCTGAATAATCGGGCTGGTCAACGACCTGTACGTGGCTTTCCATGCCAAGGCTCATCGGCCCCCAGCAGGTCTGCGCCAGCAACAGCTCCGGATGCAGCCACAACGCATGATGGTCCAACCCGTCCGGCGGAAGCGTGGCCGGATCGGGCGCAATCACCGCGCCGGAAACGTCTCGTATACCGCCTGGAACCGGCGGCAGGTCGGCGTTGCAACGAGCCAGATTTTCCGGTGCATCGATGCCCTGTCGCCGAAGATTTTCACGCAACCGTGCCCATTGCGCGTCTACTTCGGCGCGCATCTCGGGCCAGTCGTACATCGGCAACGACGCTACTGCTTCACTCATGCCGCGATGTGACCGTCTCGTGAATGCATTGGCAAGGTCGAGCGATGCATCGACGGCAAGGCTGCCGTAGAAAATTCATTCCTTCGGCGGCTCCGCCGGCACTGGCGACGTGCCCATGCCGTTGAGGGGGTGCGCTTCGCGCACGCGCGGCTTGAATGCCCTGCCCGGTTCGGGCGAGCGGCGAAGGGCCGGATGCACCACCGGCTCCTTGGCGTGAAACGCATAGGCTTTCACGAGGGAAAGATAGTTCGGGTAGACGTAGCCGTTATTGGCCTTCACCCATTCCTCGCGACGGTCGCGAAAGAGTTTCGGCAGGCCGTACCACGGCACGGTCGGGGCCTTGTGGTGCACGAAATGCAGATTGTTGTTGAGGAACAGGAACGACAGCGGCGAGCGCTCCACGATGATGGTGCGGCCCTCCGGGCGCTCGGACCATTGATGTTCGGCAAAGGTGCGAATGGCGATCAGCGACTGGCCGAACCACACCGGCACCAGGATATAGAGCCATAGCGGCATGCCGAAGCCGAACTGGATAATTGGCAGCACGATCGCCGCGCCCAGCGCGTGCATCAGCCAGGCCTTGCGGATGGCCTTGTCGCCCGCCAGCATCTGCCGGAAATCGTCGATGACGAAGCCGATGGCCGCCAGCCACGGTCCGAGCACGAAACGGCCGGCCATGGTGTTATTGATCCTGAGCAGGAATTTCATCGCCGCCGGCATTTCCTCATGCCGCCACAGCGCCTGATAATAGCTTTCCGGGTCGTCCAGCGGATCGGTCAGGCGTTCGTCGCAATGGTGGCGCAGATGCAGCGTCTTGAAACGGCGATAAGGCCACACCAGCCCGATCGGCAGGAAGACGAAAGCTTCGTTGACCAGTGCATTGCGGGTCGGGTGGCCATGCAGCACCTCATGGACCAGCGAGGATTGCAGCGCCACCGTCACGGTCAGCAAAGCAAGCGCCGCGAGCGGCCAGGAGGGCCACACCAGCAGCCCGGCGGCGAGCCAGGCACCGTAACAGAAAATGGCCAGAAGGACCGTCGGCCATTCCATGGCCTGTGTCCGATTCCGCCTGCCGCTTGTCCTTGTCATGCTACGATCACTGCCCCAGCCCGGAGCCGAATACCGGCTCCTGACAGCATTGTGTCAGGAGCGTTTTGCGGCAGCAATGCGACAATGTATATAAACTGTTGCGATTGCGCTTCTTAGACAGCAGATGTTATATTTAGTAAACAATACCGGGGATTCATATACGCCCCAATCGGGGAATCGGCCTGAACAGCGGAAATTTATCCCTTACCCGAGAGAATCGAAAAATGGACAAGCGCGACCTCTCCACCCTGTTCCGCGAGCGCCTGAAATTGCTGCTGACACGCTCCGACCTCAACCAGTCGGCCTTCGCGGCGGCAGTCGGCATCGACCGTTCGGCGCTGTCGCAGCTTCTGTCGGGAACCTCCACCCGCCTGCCCCGTGCCGAGACGCTGCTTAACATCGCCGCCGAGTTCAAGGTTTCGCTCGACTGGCTGCTGGGCCTCAGCCAGGACGAAGGTGTCACCGGCGAAATCCGCGAAAGCCTTGAGATAGAGGAGGCGTCGGGCAGCTTCGATCGTACGCTTCTTGCTAGATGGCACGCGGAAGCGGCCGGCACCAAGATCCGCTACGTGCCGGCCGGCCTGCCGGACCTCCTGCGGACCGAGGCGCTGGTCGAATACGAATCCGGCATCGCCAACCGCAGCCGCGAGGCGCAGATCGGCGAAACCCAGTACCGTATCGATTACAACCGCCGGCCCGAAACGGACATGGAAGTCTGCATGCCACGCCACACGCTGGAAATCTTCGCGCGCGGCCTCGGCGTCTGGAGCGGCTTTCCCGAGAGCGACCGACGCGAGCAGCTTCGCCATATGGCCGCCCTGCTCGAAGACCTCTACCCCACTTTCCGGCTCTACCTCTATGACGGGCGCATGCGCTACTCGATCCCCTACACCATCTTCGGGCCGTTCCGCGCCGCCATCTATGTCGGCGACATGTATATCGTGCTGAACGCCACGGCTCCGATCCAGACCCTGACCCGCCATTTCGACAATCTGATACGCGCCGCCGATATCAATGCCCACGAAGCGGCGGCCTTCGCCCATGACCTCGCCGAGATGCGATTCGAGGGATGACATGCGCGCCGGACATTGACTTCACATAAAGAATTCTTTATATCCTTATCTCAAGTAAATTTCCCGAAGGCATCCATAATGACCAACCCTATCGACGCATTGCTGGCGCAAAAGGGCGTGCTGCTGGCCGACGGCGCTACCGGCACCAACCTGTTTGCCATGGGACTGCAGGCCGGCGAGGCGCCCGAACTGCTCAACGAGAGCGCGCCCGACACCATCACCAGCCTGCACCAGAACTTCGTCGACGCCGGTGCCGACATCATTCTCACCAATTCGTTCGGCGGCACCCGCCACCGCCTGAAGCTGCATAGCGCGCAGGACCGCGTGCATGCGCTGAACAAGCGCGCCGCCGAGATCGCGCGTGCGGTTGCCGACAAGGCCGGCCGCAAGGTCATCGTCGCGGGTTCCGTAGGCCCCACCGGCGAATTGCTGGTGCCGCTCGGCGCCATGACCTATGACGAAGCCGTCGACGCCTTCGCCGAGCAGATCGCCGGCCTGAAGGAAGGCGGCGCCGAGGTCGCTTGGATCGAAACCATGTCCGCCCCGGACGAAATCCGCGCCGCCGCAGAGGCTGCCATCCGCGTCGGCCTGCCCTACACCTACACCGGCTCGTTCGACACCGCCGGGCGCACCATGATGGGCCTGTTGCCGAAGGACATCCACGGCGTCGTCGATGGGCTGGAACAGCGGCCGGTCGGCGTCGGTGCCAATTGCGGCGTCGGTGCCTCCGATATCCTCGCCTCGCTGCTCGACATGACGGAAGCGAAGCCGGAGGCGACGGTGATCGTCAAGGGCAATTGCGGTATCCCCGAATTCCGCGGCTCCGAAATCTTCTATTCGGGCACGCCGGAGCTTATGTCGGATTATGTGCGGCTGGCGGTGGATTCAGGCGCGAAGATCATCGGCGGCTGCTGCGGCACTTCGTTCGGCCACCTCGCCGCCATGCGCAAGGCGCTTGACACGCATACCCGGGCAAGCCGCCCGACGGTCGAGACGATCGTCGAGCGGATCGGCCCGCTACGCAATAAGGCGGCGCAGGTGAATGTCGCCGAATCCGCCGAAGGCAGGCGCGAACGCCGGCGCGCCCGCGCCTGAATTCGCGCCCACGCCTGAGTTTCGATTGAGAGCCGGCTACTCGAAGTTTTCCGTGTAGCTCGACAGCACCGAATTGAAATCTGCACCCGCGCTGTCGGCATCGCGCTTCATCGTCATCAGCGTACCGGACACGGCGGGTTCGCTGATCTGCCTGAGCATCGTGCCGAAACGATCGTTCCGCAATGCCGACAAAGCGGTATTGCGGGCGGCATCAACATCGCCGGTGCCGCGCCGGACTTCATCGGCCGTCACATGATTGGCAGACGCATAAGTCGACCCGCCTGTCGCGGAAGGCAATCTGTCGACCAAGCGTGGCAGCGAACCGTGGACGTTCATCTGGTTTCCCTCAAAACCCTGAGTGACCGGCATTTACCGGCAAAGGCATTGAGAACCCGTACCGGAAATGCCGGGCATTTTAGCGAAGCGATGAAAAGGCCGGTGCCCACTCCTTCTTCTCTGCCGGTTTCGCCTTGCGCCGATGTCGGGTACCCCCTGACAGGAAATCGGGCCGATGGCTGGAGGAAACCGGCTCAGGCGTCGGCGGCGACCCTCCTGATCTTGTCACGAAGCCGGTTTACCGGCCTCGCTCCTTACGTAGCTTCGCCCAATAATCGAGCCGCTTGCGGATGTCGCGCTCGAAACCGCGCTCGGGCGGGTCGTAGAAAACTTGCCGGCCCATTTTCTCCGGGAAATAATCCTGGCCGGAAAAAGCTTCCGGCTCGTCATGGTCATAGCGGTAGCCCGAGCCGTAGTCCTCTTCCTTCATCAGCTTGGTCGGCGCATTGAGGATATGCTTGGGCGGCAGCAGCGAGCCATGTTCCTTGGCCGCACGGGTAGCGGCCTTGAAGGCGGTGTAAACGGCGTTGGATTTAGGCGCGGTGGCGAGATAGACGCAGGCCTGCGCGAAGGCGAGTTCTCCTTCCGGCGAACCCAGATAATCGTAGGCATCCTTGGCGGCATTGGCGACTACCAGCGCCTGCGGATCGGCAAGCCCGATATCCTCGACCGCCATACGCACCAGCCGCCGGCCGAGATAGAGCGGGTCCTCTCCCGCGTCGAACATCCGCGCCAGATAGTAGAGCGCGGCATCCGGGTCGGAACCGCGCACCGATTTATGAAGCGCCGAAATCAGGTTGTAGTGGCCGTCCTGCCCCTTGTCGTAGATGGGCGCGCGGCGCTGCACGATGCGCTGCAAGCCCTCGGCATCGAACACTTCGCCCGGCTTCGCCGCCCGCCACACTTCTTCTGCCAGCGTTAGCGAAGCGCGGCCGTCGCCGTCGGCCATGCGCAGCAGAACCGCCCTCGCCTCGTCATTAAGCGGCAGCTTTTTGCCCTCGGTTTCCTCCGCCCGCGAAAGCAGCTTGGAGATGCTCTCCTCGCCCAGCGAATGAAACACCAGCACCCGCGCGCGGGACAGCAACGCCGCATTCAGCTCGAAGGATGGGTTTTCCGTCGTCGCTCCGACCAGTATGACCGTACCGTCTTCCATGACAGGAAGAAAGCTGTCCTGCTGGGCGCGGTTGAAACGATGGATCTCGTCGACGAAGAGCAGCGTCTGGCGGCCATTGGCGCGGCGCAGCCTGGCTGCCTCGAACACCTTCTTCAGATCGGCGACACCGGAAAAGATCGCCGATATCTGTTCGAAGGCAAGGCTGGTTTCGCCGGCCAGCAGCCGCGCCACCGTGGTCTTGCCGGTGCCCGGCGGTCCCCAGAAGACCATCGATCCAAGCGAACCGGACGCGATCATCCGGGTCAGCGCACCATCGGCGCCGGTCAGGTGTTCCTGCCCGACGACCTCGTCCAGATTTTTCGGCCGCAGCCGGTCGGCCAGCGGCCGCCCGCCCGATGCCTTTTCCGGTTCGCCGGTACCGAAAAGATCAGTCATGAATATTCATCAGTACCGCAAAACCTGGCGCAGGATCTGCCCACCGCGTTCGACCGTAAAGCGCCACCAGCGCGTATTCTGCGCGGCGACCTGTTCCAGCGTCTTGGCGTTGTCGATTTCCGCGCCGTTGACCTCGCGCACGATGTCACCAGGCTGGAAACCGAAGCCGGCGGCAGGCGAGCCGCTGTTGACATCGACGATGGCGACGCCCTTGAGATCGGTGCGCATGCCCAGGCGCTGCGCAAGCCGAGGCGACAGTTCGGCCACCTCGGCACCGGCGAACGGACTGCGCCCGCGCAGCGTGACAGTCGCCGAACTCGCCCCCTCCGGCGCCCGCTCCAGCACGATGTCGAGCGTCTGCTTCTGGCCCTTGCTCAGGATATCGAACGTTGCCTTCGCCCCGATCGACTGCGTCGCCAGCCGGTAGCCCAGCGCATCGACGCTCTCCAGAGCCGTGCCGTTCATCTTCAGCACGACATCGCCGGGCTTCAGGCCGGCCTTGGCCGCGGGGCCATCCTTCTCGACCGAGGAAACCAGCGCGCCGGCTGGCGCGTCCATGCCGAGCGATTCGGCGATCTGCGGCGTGACCGGCTCGAACTGGGCTCCGATATAGGGCCGTTCGAAGAAGTTGCGCCCTGCCTTTGCCGCGTCCACGAAAGCGCGCACCATGTTGGAAGGAATAGCGAAGCCGATGCCGATGGAGCCGCCGCTGCGCGAGAAGATCGCCGTGTTGATGCCGACGAGCTGGCCGCCCATATTGATCAGCGCGCCACCGGAATTGCCGGGATTGATGGCGGCATCCGTCTGGATGAAGAAACCGGAATCCGAAATCCCGATATGGCTGCGCGCCAGCGCCGAGACGATGCCGCTGGTGGTGGTCTGGCCGACGCCGAACGGATTGCCGATGGCAAGCACCAGGTCGCCGACTTCGAGCGCGTCGGAATCGCCGATGTCGATGACCGGAAACGGCTTGTCGCTGTCGATCTTGAGCACGGCAAGGTCGAGCGTCTCGTCCTTGAGCAGCACCTTGCTGGTGAATTCACGACCATCCGAGGTCGCGACCTTGACCTCGTCGGCATCCTTGATGACGTGGAAATTGGTGACGACGACACCGGTGGGATCGACCAGCACGCCCGAACCCAGCGAAGACTGCGCGCGCGGCTGCGAGCGCCCGAAGAACTGCTCGAAGAACGGATCGCCGTCGAAAGGCGACGTGACCTTGGCGGTCTGCGAGGCGTAGACGTTGACCACGGCGGGCGCCGTCTGCTTGACCAGCGGTGCGAAGGACAACTGTATTTCGTCGCGCCCAAACGGCACCCGGCGATCGGGCCCAGCGGTCGGATTCTCGCCCTCGACCCCGCGCAGCAGGTCGGTCAACACATCGGCGAGGCCCGGATCCTTGTCTTCGGCGAAGGCGTGCTTCGTTATCGGCGCAGCGGCAAGCCCGACCAAGGCGCAAAGCACAATCAGGGACAGCCGTTTTAGCATGCACGAATCCTCCGAACCGGTTCGCGCGCCATTGTCGTTACGATTGTGCAAAATGAAAGGCTGGGCAGCGTTATACCGCCCATTTTTCTTCCCTATCGCAAAAAGGAAAGCCCCGGCGAAAAACGCCGGAGCTTCTGTTTCATCTCACATTTCGTATGGCAGGCTGTCAGACTGCAATCTTGCCCCCACCCTGTCGGGTAATGGCGACCACGGCGGGGCGCACTGGCATATCCGGCTTGAAATCCGGCCAGCGGGTCGAAAGGTCTTCATAATAGGATGGTCGGCCAAAGCCTTCCCATTCCTGGCCGCCATCACCTGGATGCTGCACCGCCACGAAAGCGGTAGCGTCATCCGGCGTAAACAACGGGCCGCACATCTCCGCTCCGACCGGAACGCGGAAGAACAGCTTGGACGTGGCGCGGGCTGCACCTTCCGTATCGATGGCCCAGAGGCCGTCGGTTCGACCTGTTTCCTTTGCGTTGTTGCCGTCGGTCGCCACCCACAGCCGGCCAGCCGAATCCACCGCGCAGTTATCCGGCATACCGAACCAGCCATTGGCGCTTGTTTCGGTCGAGAAGGAAGCGCCGACGTCCGCTACAGAAGGGTCGCCGCATTTAAGCAGGACTTCCCACTTACCCGTGGTTGCAGCAAAATCGCCGCCATCTTCCGCGATCTCGATAAGATGGCCAAAGGCATTCTTGGCGCGCGGATTGGCAGTATCGACCTGATCGTCGGTACGCTTGGTATTGTTGGTGAGCATAACGTAGACGCGGCCGTTGACAGCGTTGGGCTGTACGTCTTCAGGTCGATCCATCTTGGTGGCACCGAGAAGGTCGGCAGCGCGACGCGTTTCGATGAGTACGTCAGCGTGGCTGGTAAAGCCGTTCTCGGCAGTCAGCGGCCCTTGCCCGAATACGACTGGCAGCCATTCCATCGAGCCGTCATCGGAGAATTTGGCGACGTGCAGCGTGCCCTCGTCGAGCAGGTCCATGTTTGCAGCACGATCATCCGGATTGAATTTCCCGGCTGTAACGAACTTGTAGACATAGTCGAAGCGTTCGTCGTCGCCTAGATAGAAAACCACGCGGCCGTCCTTCGAAACAATGGATTCTGCGCCTTCGTGCTTGAACCGACCGAGCGCCGTACGCTTCTTTGGCGTAGAAGTCGGATCGTTGACATCGACCTCCACGATCCAGCCGAAGCGATTGGGTTCGTTCGGCTCCTTGCCAAGGTCGAACCGGTCATAATGGGCAGCCCATTCGTAAGCGGTTTCGGGGATGCCCATGCGCTTGTAGTTTGCGGATTCCTTGTGGCCGGCAGGCAGTTCACCGGAGAAGTAGCCGTTGATGTTCTCCTCGGCCATCACATAGGTACCCCAGGGCGTGACGCCTCCGGCGCAGTTGTTCACCGTACCGATGACCTTCGTACCAGTCGCATCGGCATTCGTTTTCAGGCGTTCGCTACCTGCAGCCGGGCCAGTCAACTCGATCTCGGTCATCGCCGTGACGCGACGGTTAAGCTTGCCGTCGCGCACAACCTGCCACTTGCCGTCTTGTTTGCGTATCTCGACGATCGTTCCGCCGTGGGCGGCCATCTCGACGTCGACCTGGTCTTTGGTCAACGCAGCCAGTTCGAGCTTTTTCTTGCCGTCTGCATCGACCACCTTGACGATGCCCGGAAACATCAGATGCGGGTTGGTGTACTCGTGATTGACCACCAGAAGGCCATGTTCCGACGAGCCCTCGATCGGGATAAAGCCGACATAGTCATTGTTGTAGCCGAACTGCTTGGCCTGCGCTTCAGGCGTCTGGGCGGTCGGGTCGAAATCGGGTGCATCGGCAAACAACGGATCGCCCCACCGCAACAGGATATCAGCATCGTAGCCTGCCGCAACATGATGGTTCTCATCGATGCCGGCTTCGACTTCTTCGAATTTAAACGCCGAACCGCTTTCGGCATGCGCTTCATCCGCGCTCATCAGCGCTACCGGCCCGACTGTGGCTGCGATTGCGGTGACCGCGAGAGAACCCTGCAAAAAACCCCGGCGGGAAAACCGAGCGGCAATGACCTCGCCCATGGTAGGATTAGCACTTGAATTGGTCCCCGGCCCATCATTCTCTTCGAGAAGGCTGGTGCGAAAGGGACTTTCGGGTGTGAGGTTGTCGGTCATGGGAGCCTCTGGCTTTTGAATGGCTGGAGCAGATTGCCGGCCATGCCTAAAACTCTCACCTAACAGTTTGATGACGACCCGTGTCTGCCCTTTGGCTCCGGCGCCTGCAGGCAGGCAAGAAAAAAGGGGCCGTGAGGCCCCTTTCCGGTTCTCGGTCGATGCGGCCTGCGATCAGGCGGCTTCGGCTTCTTCGTTGCCTTCGGCTTCGACGCGGGCGCGGTCGGCGGCACCCTTGGCCGACGTGTCGCGATCAACGAACTCGATCACCGCCATGGCGGCATTGTCGCCCTTGCGGAAACCCGCCTTCATGATGCGCAGATAGCCGCCGTGACGGTCGGCGTAGCGCGGCGCGATGGTGTCGAACAGGCGCTTGACGACGCCTTCATTGCCGATCTGCGCGATCACCTGGCGGCGGGCATGCAGGTCGCCGCGCTTGCCGAGCGTCACCAGCTTCTCGACGATCGGACGCAGATCCTTCGCCTTCGGCAGGGTGGTGACGATCTGCTCGTGCTCGATGAGAGACACGGCGAGGTTGGCGAACATCGACTTGCGATGGCTGATGCTGCGGGCGAAGCGGCGGCCTTTAAAACCGTGGCGCATGGCTCTTTTCCTTCTTTAGCTGTTCAAGAGGCCACGGCCTCTGATGGTTTTCCGCATGACCGTCGGGCCGAACGGCTTTCGCCGCAGGCCCTTGGAATTCATGCTCAATACTGGTCTTCGTAACGCTTTGCGAGGTCTTCGATGTTTTCCGGCGGCCAGTCCGGCACTTCCATGCCGAGGTGCAGGCCCATCGCTGCCAGAACTTCCTTGATCTCGTTCAGCGACTTGCGGCCGAAATTCGGGGTGCGCAGCATCTCGGCTTCGGTCTTCTGGATCAGGTCGCCGATATAGACGATGTTGTCGTTCTTCAGGCAGTTGGCCGAACGCACCGAAAGCTCCAGTTCGTCCACCTTCTTCAGCAGCGCCGGGTTGAAGGCAAGCTCGGTGACCTGCTCTTCGGCAACGGCCTTCTGCGGCTCGTCGAAATTGACGAACAGGCCGAGCTGGTCCTGAAGGATGCGGGCGGCGAAGGCCACCGCGTCCTCGCCCGAGATCGAACCGTTGGTCTCGATCGTCATGGTCAGCTTGTCGTAGTCGAGAACCTGGCCTTCGCGGGTGTTCTCGACCTTGTAGGAAACCTTGCGAACCGGCGAATAGAGCGAATCGACCGGGATCAGGCCGATCGGCGCATCCTCGGCGCGGTTGCGGTCGGCCGGCACGTAGCCCTTGCCGGTGTCGACGGTGAATTCCATGCGGATTTCCGCGCCCTCGTCCAGCGTGCAGATGACGTGGTCGGGGTTGAGGATTTCGACGTCGCCTACCGTCTGGATGTCGCCGGCCAGAACAGCGCCCGGACCCTGCTTGCGCACGACCATGCGCTTGGGGCCGTCGCCTTCCATCTTGATGGCGATTTCCTTGATGTTGAGGACGATGTCGGTCACGTCCTCGCGCACGCCGGCGATGGACGAGAATTCATGCAGCACGCCGTCGATCTGCACGGCGGTAACGGCGGCACCGCGCAGGGAGGACAAAAGCACGCGGCGCAGCGCGTTGCCGAGCGTCAGGCCAAAACCGCGCTCCAGCGGTTCGGCCACCAGCGTGGTCAAAGTCTTTTTCTTGGACGAGAACTCGATCTTGTTCGGCTTGATCAGTTCCTGCCAGTTTTTCTGGATCATTTTTTCTTCCTTCCGTTAGCCTGCCACCATCCAATCGTGACAGGCGACCTGGAAACCACAGAAGAGCGCCCCATGGCGCTCCCCTGGCAATTCAGCAATAAATCAGACCCGGCGCTTCTTGCGCGGGCGGCAGCCATTGTGCGGGATCGGCGTGACGTCGCGGATCGAGGTGATGGTGAAGCCGGCGGCCTGAAGCGCGCGCAGCGCCGATTCACGGCCGGAGCCGGGGCCGCAGACCTCGACCTCGAGCATGCGCATGCCATGTTCCTGCGCCTTCTTGGCAACATCCTCGGCGGCCATCTGCGCCGCGAATGGGGTCGACTTGCGCGAGCCCTTGAAGCCCTGAGCACCGGCCGACGACCAGGCAATGGCGTTGCCCTGCGCGTCGGAAATGGTGATCATCGTGTTGTTGAAGGTCGAATTCACGTGGGCGACGCCCGACGAAATGTTCTTGCGTTCGCGACGGCGAACACGTGTGGCTTCCTTGGCCATGATGGTCCTTTCAGTTGATCTCTACACCGCCGTAATGCCAGCGGCTCCACCTGGCGGTGAACAGGAAAATGGTGAACGGGCAGATCGCCATTCACCATTGACCATTCACCGAATTACTTCTTCTTGCCGGCGATTGCCTTGGCCGGACCCTTGCGGGTGCGCGCATTGGTATGCGTGCGCTGGCCGCGAACCGGCAGCGAGCGGCGATGGCGCAGGCCGCGATAGCAGCCGAGGTCCATCAGACGCTTGATGTTCATCGAAACTTCGCGGCGCAGGTCGCCCTCGACCTGATAATCGCGGTCGATGGTTTCACGAATCTGCAGCACTTCCGCGTCGGTAAGCTGGTTGACGCGACGCTCGGCCGGGATGCCGACCTTGTCGACGATCTCCTGGGCAAACTTCTTGCCGATGCCATGAATGTATTGAAGCGCGATGACGACGCGCTTATTGGTCGGAATGTTGACGCCGGCTATACGAGCCATGTTCTCTCATCTCCATTTGGGCGGCCCGCCCCGAAAAACAAGGCAAGTCCGGCACATAAGATTGCCCCGCGTCCGGTGGAGGCCGGCCCTTGCGGGAGTTCCATATTCGAAGCGACCGTCTCATCCTTACGGACAAGCGAGATCAATGCCTGATAGGGAGACGGGCCGCCATACTCCGCAAGCGCGGCGCTGTCAACACTTTCTCAAGCGTTTGCTGCGGAAGCGACCAGTTTCTCTATTTCGGCGGTCACGGTATCCATGTCGGCCATCCCGTCGACCGTATGCAGTTCACCGATACCAGCATAATATTTCGACAGCGGCGCGGTCTTTTCCCGGTATTCGTTCAAGCGCTTCTTGAACGACTCGGGATTGTCGTCGGCTCGCACCTGCCCGCCGGCGGCTTTCGTATCGGCCACGCGCTTTTCCATGCGCTTGACCAACGCGTTCTCGTCGACCTTGAGTTCGATGACGGCATCCAGTTCGAGGCCCTTGCCGGCGAGAATCCGCGTCAGGGCTTCAGCCTGCGGCACGGTGCGCGGAAAACCGTCAAGGATGAAGCCACGGGCCGCATCCGGCTCGACGATGCGATCGGACACGATCTGGTTGACGATTTCGTCCGAGACGAGGCCGCCGGCATCCATGATCGCCTTGGCCCGCTTGCCGACTTCGGTTCCCGCCTTGACCGCCGCGCGCAACATGTCGCCTGTCGACAACTGGGGAATGCCATGCCGCTCGACCAGCCGCTGCGCCTGCGTCCCCTTGCCCGCTCCGGGCGGTCCGAGCAATATCAGCCTCATCTGTTCTTCTTACCTCCGCGCAGCTTCGATTTCTTGATCAGCCCCTCATACTGGTGCGCGACCAGGTGCCCCTGGATTTGCGCCACCGTATCGAGCGTAACACTGACGACGATCAAAAGCGAAGTGCCACCAAGGTAGAAGGGAATGCCAGTCGCCGCGATGAGGTATTCGGGCAAAAGGCAGACCGCCACGAGGTAAATGGCGCCGACAACCGTAATGCGGGTCAGAACGTAGTCGATATAATCGGCGGTACGCTCGCCCGGGCGATAGCCCGGAATGAAGCCGGAGTGCTTCTTCAACTGGTCGGCCGTCTCCTTGGGATTGAAGACGATGGCCGTGTAGAAGAAGGTGAAGAAGGCGATCATGCCGCCGTAGAAGATCATGTAGAGCGGCTGCCCGTGCGCCAGCGTCGCTAGGATGGTCTGCGCCCAGGTCGGCATGTTGGCGTTGTTGGAGAACCCGGCCAGCGTCGCCGGCAGCAGCAGCAGCGACGACGCGAAGATCGGCGGAATAACGCCCGACGTATTCAGCTTGAGCGGCAGGTGCGAGGTGTCGCCCTGGAACATGCGGTTGCCGACCTGGCGCTTCGGATACTGGATCAGAAGACGCCGCTGGGCGCGTTCGAAGAACACGATCAGGGCAACGACGATGATGGCAAGGACGATGATCGCCAGGATCAGGCCGGTCGACAGCGCCCCGGTACGGCCGAGTTCCAGCGTTCCGCTGATGGCGCGGGGCATGCCGGCGACGATGCCGGCGAAAATGATGAGCGAAACGCCGTTGCCGATGCCCCGCGCGGTGATCTGCTCGCCGAGCCACATCAGGAACATGGTGCCGCCGGTCAGGCTGATGACGGCAGAGATTTCGAAGAACGGGCCGGGATTGGTGACGATATTGGCGCCGCTCGATAGTCCCACCGCGATGCCGTACGACTGGACGACCGCCAAGAGCACCGTGCCATAGCGCGTGTACTGGTTGATGATCTTGCGGCCCTGCTCGCCTTCCTTCTTCAAGGCTTCAAGCGACGGAATGACCGACGTCATCAGCTGCATGATGATGGAGGCCGAAATGTAGGGCATCACCCCCAGCGCGAAGATCGCCATGCGCTCCACCGCGCCGCCGGCGAACATGTTGAACATGCCCAGCACGCCCTTCGACTGCGACGAGAAGGCCTGTGCGAAAGCTTCCGGATTGATGCCGGGAAGCGGGATATAGGTGCCCAGCCGATAGACGAACAGCGCACCCAGCGTGAACCAGATGCGCTTCTTCAGATCCTCGGCCTTGGAGAAGGCTGCGAAATTCAGATTCGAGGCTAGTTGTTCAGCAGCCGAAGCCATGCACGATTTCTCCGCTTGGTCACGCCCAAAGGCCCGCAGATCGAGCGGCGCGTGTCACCGAAGCCACGAGATAGGCTCCGCGTGCCAAAGATGCAAG
>JBARYG010000169.1:0-13866 GCA_049647745.1 Mesorhizobium sp. | reverse complement strand
ACATGCGGCACCGCGCCGGCATTGAGAAAAATCACCGGGTCCGCGGCGGCGGCATTACCGCGCGGCCTGCATAGCACGCCGCATATCTGCGGCTCGCCGATGGCGACCGGTTCCTCCAGGTAATCGGAGCCGGCCAGAATCTGTGGCACCGGCGACAGTGGAAAAGCGGCCCCCTTCCCACTGGCCGAACCGGCATTGGTGCCGATCCAGCCGGCACAGCGATCCAGCGCGGCGGCCGGGACCTGATTGGCCGTCGGATCGCACATCAACTGGCTGTAGCCTTTGAATTCGGCGAACTCGATAGCGGTTTGCGCGCCGTCCGGATCACCCGGCGAAGCCTCAGCCTGCCTGCCATTGGCCATGACCAGAACTTTGGGCACGCCGGCTTCCGCGAGGCTCTTTTTCCAGTTCAGCGCAACAAGGTCGTCCAGCGTTTCACGCGACAGCCTGAAGCCAGCCACCTGCAGGCCGGTGAAAGCATCAGGCGCCCCCTTCTCGGCCAGCGACGCGTCGATCATGCGCGACAGCGCCGTCATCTCGCGGACATAGGCCTTGCCGGATGCCGGCGGAGCGAGCAGGGCAAGGCCCGCCACATCGCCGCGCCTTGCAGCCGCCAGTGGCGCCAGCAGCGCACCCAGCCGGAAGCCGATGAGGATGATTTCCCGTACGCCCGTCTCAAGCTTCAACCGGTCGGCAGCCGCACCGATGCTGCCGGTCCACCTCTCGATCTGCCCCGGCTGCAAATGATCGCCGGCGGAATCGCCGCAGCCCGGATAATCGAACTGCACCACCGGACAGCCGGTGGCGGCGATGCGCTTGCCAAGCAGTTTCAGGAAGCGGCGGCTGCACAGATCCTCGAAGCCGTGCGCGCCGGCGATGACGACGCCACGGTTGCCACCCGCTTCCGTCAGCCACCCGATGGAATCGTCGAAGACAATCGGTCTCATGCTGCCGCCCCGGCGTTTTCCGCCGCATTGTTTATAATCGGCTCAGCCGTCAGCACCGCCCGATAGGCGGTTTCCCGATCGGCGTTGAGAGCCGTCACCGTCCCGGCCGGAATTGCCGACGCCGGCCCCGAAAGCTGGACGGTCCGCTCCATGCCCGGCATGAGATGAAACCCGTTCTCCTCCGGGCGGAATGCCTCGTCGCTTATATCGACGTGATAGGCGGCACGCCGGCAGGAAAGCACAAGCTGCCAGCCGGCCCCGATCCGCTCCACCCTTGCCGACAGCCCGACCTCGCGGCTCGCGGTCATCGCGCCTGGCAGGACGTGGAATGCTTCCACCGCGACCTCGCCACTTTCGAAACGCGCGACCGTCACCTCGTGCCCGGCCGGGCCGAAGCGATAGGCATAATTCATGTCGAAGAATGCGCCGAGCAGGTCGAACCCCGACAGCGTCAACGCTCCGTGCGCCTCGACGCGGACCGTCCTGCGGCCACTCGCCACGACAAGCGCGCCATCGCGCAGGCAAGACATGGACAGGTCACCTTCGACGGCCTCCGGCCCGTCATTGACGAGATGCACGGCAAGCCCGTTGACGCCCTCGTCCGACAGGATCAGCCGCAACGGGCCGAAGGCGCGCTTCAGTGCGTGCCAGACCGATTTCGGGCGGCCGGTGGCATCGACGACACCCCAACCGGCGCCGACCTGCAAATCCTTCCAGAACCAGAGCACCGCGCCTGCCGTCGGCGAGCCGGGCCTGCGCCATTCGTCGACGGTGCGTTCCACTACTTCAGCCGTGACGGCGCGGGAAAGGTCGAGATAGCGCGACGGATCCTCTCGCCGCAGGCGGCGGGCATCGACCGAAAACAGTGTTTCCAGATAGTGTTCGCGGATATCCTCGAAATCCCACGACGCTGAGGCGTCGCGCGGCACCGCCGCCTTCCAGCGCGGATCGTGCACCGGCGGCACCGCAAGATGCGCATCGAGCGTCGCCTGATCCGGCACGTTGGCGAAGGCGAGGCACTCGGAAGCGAAGCGCACCTGCGCGCGCCGCGCGTCCTCCAGCGGCCGGCAATAAGCGCCGACGCCGTAATAATGGGTCGGCCCGCCATCGGCGACGAAGGGCAGGCTGCCGCCCGATGGTGTGGAGGAAACCAGAATGAGATCGGGCCGCAGAACCTCGGCAACCGGGCGAACGACCGCATCGAACCACGGCGTCGGGTCGACCTGCGCGGGCAGGCCGAGCATCGCCGCCTGCTGGGCGATCTCGCTGCCGCCGCAGAGCACCGCCAGCGACGGCGAGCGGGAAAGCCGCTTGAGCAACCCGCCCACCTCGCGCGACAGCGCATCGCACCAGGCCGCGTCCCTGGCCGGATAATCGAAATTGGCGAGCATCAGATCCTGCCAGACGAGGATACCCATTTCGTCGCAAAGATCATGAAACGCATCCGCCTCATAGGCGAAGGTGCCCCCGAGGCGCAGCATGTTGACGCCGGCCTCGCGCGCCAGTTCGAGATCGCGGGCGATTTCGCTTCGGTCGCCGGTCAGGCGCACCGGATCGCCCGGCGTCCACACCGCGCCGCGGCAGAAGATCGGCACGCCGTTGACGACAAGCCGAAAATCGCGGCCATCGGCGCCGCGATCCAGTTCGATGCGGCGGAAGCCGACGCGGCCGACCGTCGAGCGGACGGCACCGAGGCCGACGCGCACTTCATGCAGTGCCGGCTCGCCATAGCCCGCCGGCCACCACGGCGCGACGCCGGCGATATCGAGCGTCGCCGCCAGTCGGGTCGGCGTCTCGGCCCGCAGCGGCTCGGTCACCCCGGCGCAAGTGACGGTAGCCTCCTGCCCGGCGTCGAGCGGTTTTGCCAGGGTAATTGCCACGGAGAGCTTGCCTGTCGTGCCGTCAAGGTTGGCAAGAAATTCGGTATCGACAATGCGCTGGCCGCCCTCGCGCACCAGCGTGATCGGCCGCCACGGTCCGATGGCGTCGAATTGCGGGCACCAGCTTGGCATATGGCCGATCAGGGTGGTTCGCACCAACCGCAGGCGCTGGTCGTCAACCATGCGCGGCCGCCAGCGCGCCCGTGGCCCGGTCAGGTTTTCCAGATAGCGGTCGAGGCTGCGGAAGGCGATGAAAAGCTGCTCGCCGCCGGCGAGGTCGACCGACACCTCGTGCGCCTCGAACATCGACGCCGACGTGAACAGCAGGCGGTCATCCAGCCAGACCTCCGCTATCGTCGCCAGCCCTTCGAAGCGCAGCCGCACGGGGCCGCTTGCATCCAGCCGGCAGCGATACCAGGCGTCGCGGTGGTGAAGCGGCGCGGGCGTGGCGCGGTTCCAGCGGCCATGTCTTTCGAGCGTACCGGCGACGGTTCCCGGACAGTCGGCGTCAAGCCATTCGGCGCCGCCGTCGATGGCTGCCGGCGAGGCCCATGCGGCGGCATCGGAGATGGCCATCAGCCACCCTTCCTCCAGCCGCTCGACATTGCCGCTTATCGACGCCGTGGCGTCCATCCTGTGTTCTCCCGACGCGCTCTTACGCCGCCGCCGCGATGGCCACATCCGGCAGGCGGTCGTCCAGCACCATCATGACCGTGTCGTAGGCTCTCGCCATCGGTTCGATGAGGTCGGCGAGCCCGTCGAAGCGCTGCCGCGCCATGGCGCGGGCAAGCTTGAACTGCATGGCCTTGGCCCCGTCGGCGATCCGCTCGGCCGCGCCGACCGCTTCCGAAAAATCGATACGGGCATGGTTTTCCAGCCATGCGAGATGGCTTGCCAGCAATTCGAAATTCGCGCCGAGCTGGCGCAGCGTATTGAAGGCGTAGATGTGGAAATAATCGGGTGCACGGCCCGCCAGCGCCTTGGCATGACACTCGAATTCCGAACCATAGACCGCCAGCGGATTGCGCTTCGGCCGCCGCGACAGGTGATGGCCAAGCAGGGCGAGGGCTATGGAAACCGTATCGCGCGCCGGGCGCGGCGCATCGAATTTGACGAACTCGGCATAGGGGAACAGCGGCAGACCGTGCGATCCGGCCTCGTTCCTCGCGGCGAAGATGCCGTCGTAATCCTCGCCCTCAAGCGCGAAGAAGCCGTCATTGTGGAAATAAGTCATGCGCCGCCGGGCGGGATCGAGCCCGTTGACACCGACCGTGGTCTTGGAGTGGCCGGTGCGGTAGGTGATGCCGTGCGTATCGGGCAGGCAGAAGGCATCGACCTCGACCAGCGGCAGCCGCCCACGCTCTATCTGGACAAGGAGATGATCCTCCAGCCGGTCGAACACCGCGAGTTCCTGGATGTCCAGCCCGGCGAGCCTTTGCAGGTCGGCGGTGGGAAACTTGAAGAAGGTGAACTGGTCGCCCTCGAAATCCTGCGCCACGGTGAAGCCCAGTGCCGCGACCGGATCATGGCCGGAGGCGGCAAGCACCTCGATCAGCAGGTCGACATAGCAATTGGTCTGCGGCCAGCGCCGCTCGGGGTCGTGCAGGGCGTGCGGCCGATAGGTAGCCGGGTCGAGCCCCTTTATGGCATGCTTCATCTCATGCGCCCCACAGCACGGCGCGCACCGAAGCCGGCCACGCCTCGATGTCGGGGCCATGGTGACGGAACAGGGCCAGCGCCACGCGCTCAAGGCCGAAGCCGACGCAGGCCGAATGGCAGAGGCTGCCGTCGGCGAATTTGAGATCCCAGGTCTGGCCGAAATGGTCCTGATGGTAATTGAAGGAAAGGCAGGCGGTCGGCTTTTCGAGGCTGGTCACCGGAACGAGAAGCTCGAACTTCAGGCCCTGGTCGCGCTGGCTGTTGGCCATCATCTTGCCGCCGCGGCCGAAGAACGGATCGTTGGCCAGATCCACCTCGCAGGGCAGGTCGAGCTGTTCGATCATCGCCTTGCCGCGCGTCAGCCAGCTTTCGCGAAAGGCGCGAACCTGCTCGGCCGTGCCGATCCTGACGAATTCGCGCATGCGGAAAAGCTGCATGCGCGCCGGGTCCTGCGACGGCTCGTGACGGAAGCAGTAGGACGACAGTTCGTACAGAACGCCATCTGCCGGAACCGGGCCGCGCGCCGCGACCGTCGGGTAGAGCGGATAGCAGGCCGCCGGCGTCAGCGCGACATCGGTCGCCTGCTGCATTTCGGTCCAGTCCTGGCCGCCCTCCATCATGCCCAGCAACGAGGCATGGTCCCGCTCGCCGCCCATGAAGGAATGCACGCAGCCGGCAAGCTGCGGGAACGACTTCATGTAGCCGCTTTTCTCCAGCGTGGCGCGGCTCATGCCAGGCGGGAAGTGGATGCGGGTCGCCTTGTCCGGCGCACCGATGCGCGTGACCAGCTTCTCGAAGCGCTCGATCACTTCCTCGAAGGCGCCGGAGCGGCCGTATAGGCCGTCCACGCCCGTCTCGAACAGGATGCCGTTGTCGAACAGGTTGTCGAGCAGGGTTTTTGCGTCGAAGGTCTTGGCGTCCATGTCAGTTCCCCAGCGAGGTGTCGAAGCGGCTCATCAGCATGAGCGTCGCCGTGTTGGAAAGAATACGGTCGTTGGAGATCATGACCGGCGCCGAGGCGACGTCGCGCAGATGCCTGCCGACGGAGAACGGCGTGCCGTTCTTGTAGCCGAGAATGCCGGTTATCAGCATGGCAAGGCGCACCACCTCGCCGGCCTTCTCGCTGGACGCCACCTTGAGCGCGTTGATCTCGGCCGCGAAGCCGATGGAGGACAGCGCGTCGTCATCGCCGCGCGCGGCGTCGAAGCAATGGATCGCGGCCGTCAGATGGCCCTTCAGTTCCTGCAGCTTCGCCGCCGCTTCGGCGAGCCGCAGCGCGCCGGGCGGCAACGTGCCGTCGGTCTGCTTGCGGGCGGCCGCCTTGACGAAGGCCTGTGCCCGGTTGAAGGCGTCGGCGGCGATGCCGAACCAGGTCGCCGCCCAGTAGATGTGCGAGCTTGCCAGCATGGACTGCGCGGCGATCTCGGAGAACGGTTTCGGAAAGATCTGTGCGGCATCGCCGGCCGCTTCCAGATGAAAGCCGTCCGAGCAGGTGCCGCGCATGCCGAGCGTATCCCACACCACGGTGCGCTCGATCGAGCGGTTGGCGTCGTTGGGGATCACCACCATGATCTGGTCGGAACTCGCAGCGTCGGGCGCGCGCCGGGCCGTCGCCAGGATGGCGTCGGCATAGTTGCCGTAGGAAATGACGATGGCTTCCTTGGTAAGCCTGAAGCGGCCGTCCTCGACCTCGATGGCGCAGATGGAATTGCGCAGATTGCCACCGATGCCGGCTTCCGTGGTCGCCGAAGCCATCAGCAACTGTTCGGCCGCGATGCGGCGCATATAGGCGCGGTGCCATTCGCTGCCGACGCCGTGCATGACGAAGCTCGACGTCTTGATCTGGTGCATGGCGTAGATCATGGCGCTCGAGCCGCAGGCCTGGGCGAGTTGGACGATCAGGCCGGCGATCAGCGCCGTGCCGGCGGCCTCGCCGCCATGGTCGACGGGAATGGCGATGCCGAGCAGGCGCTCAGCCTTCAGCGCCTCGATCGTTTCGGCCGGAAAACGGCCTTCGCGATCGACGGCATCGACGTTCCGGGCCGCCACCGCCGCGACCCGGCGCATTCGTTCGACGGCATCGCCCTGCCCATCCGCGGCTGCGGCGGGCTCAATCATTCGCTGGACATTCATGATGGTTACGCCGCCCTGCGTGTCAGTTGCGAGACGGCATCGGCGATGTTGGCGAGCGAGGAGAAAGTGCGCCGCGTCAGCATGGCCTCGGGAAATTCCATGTCGAATTCCTCCTCGAGCGCCAGCATCATCTGCACGGACGCGAAGGAGGTCAGCCCCGCGTCATACAGATTGGCGTCGTCGGCGAGCGCGGCGATGTCGACCGGGATCATCGGATGCCCGGACAAAAGTTTACGAACCTGATCGATCATGGAGGAGCCCACCCTGTCTTGCTTGTATTATTTAGCCGACAATTTCGGGCAGGCAGACAACCATTGCGTTAACGCGCGGGTTGCATTTTCAACCATGGATAAGAATTGGTATCGGGCGGTGTTTCAATTTTAAACGGTGGCGGGAAAGGCTCCCGCTTTCAGGAGACAGGCTGTAGAATTATGCGCCTCGCCGCGATAAAACCCGGCCGATGACCGACTTCCAGCGCACGCCCGATTTCCGGCAGAGCCAGCGGCTACGCCTCAACACGCTGATCCGGCTGCGCTGGCTCGCCATCGTCGGCCAGAGCATCACCGTCATCGTGGTCGCCTACGGGCTGCAGTTCCCGCTGCCGGTCAGCCTGTGCTTCGCGCTGATCGCCAGTTCGGCCTGGCTGAACCTGGTGCTGGCGTTTCGCTATCCGGCGGCGCACCGCCTGACGCCGATGGCAGCGCTGGGCATCCTCGTCTTCGACAGCCTGCAGCTTGCCGGCCTGCTCTACATGACCGGCGGGCTGACCAATCCGTTTTCCCTGCTGATGACGGTGCCCGTCGTCATCTCGGCCGCCTCGCTGCCGCTGCGCCTTACAGCGGCGCTTGGCGTGCTGGTAATGGCGACGGCGACGCTTCTGGTGTTCTTTCACCTGCCGCTGCCATGGACGGAAGGGATAATGCTGGCGCTGCCGTTCATCTATGTGGCCGGCATGTGGATGGCGGTTTTCTCGACGATCTCGTTTACCGCCATCTATGCCTTCCGCGTCGCCGAGGAGGCGCGGCTTCTGGCCAATGCGCTGGCCGCCACCGAACTGGTACTGCAACGCGAGCAGCATCTGTCGGCGCTGGACGGGCTGGCGGCGGCGGCAGCGCACGAACTGGGAACGCCGCTCGCCACCATCACGCTGGTCGCGCGCGAGATGGAAAAGGCGCTCGGCGGCGATCCGAAATATCGCGAGGACGTCACCCTGTTGCGCTCGCAGAGCGAGCGCTGCCGTGAAATCCTCAAGCGGCTGACCAGCCTTTCGTCGGAAGGCGAGCCACAGCTTTCGCAGCTTCCGCTGACCTCTCTCGTCGAGGAAGTCATCGCCCCGCACCGCGATTTCGGCATTTCGATCGTGCTTGCCCCCGGCGAGCGGATCGGCCCGGAACCGGTGGGGCGGCGCAATCCCGGCGTGCTCTACGGCCTCGGCAACCTCGTCGAGAACGCCGTCGATTTCGCCCAGGGCAAGGTCATCGTGCGCTGGAACTGGAACGACAGCCAGGTCAACCTTTCCATCACCGACGACGGCCCCGGCTTCCCAGCCGAGATCATCGACCGCATCGGCGAGCCCTATATGTCGACACGCCAGGGCGCCGAGCCCGGCGGCGGCCTCGGCCTCGGCCTGTTCATCGCCAAGACGCTGCTGGAGCGCTCCGGCGCCAGTCTCGCCTTCAGCAATTCGAACGGGCCGGGCGAGGGCGCCATCGTCCAGATAAACTGGCCGCGCGCCAATTTCGTCAACACGCGGCCCACCGAGGCCGGCATGTTGGATCCGGCATAGGACCAATCGATATCCGGCATTGAAACCAGACAAGGGCGGCGGGGAAATTGGACAAGAGCGGCGGGGAACTATATTTGCTTAAAAGGCTGGCAAACAAGGACGATACGACGATGAACGGCGAAGATCCCGCTGACGGCATGGTAACAGGCGAAGACACTTCGCTTCTGATCGTCGAGGACGACAAACCGTTCCTGACCCGCCTTGCGCGCGCCATGGAAACACGGGGCTTCGTCGTCGATACGGCGGAAAGCGTCGAGGAAGCAGTGGGCAAGGCGCGCGCCAATCCGCCCGCTTACGCGGTGGTCGACATGCGGCTCGGCGACGGCAACGGCCTCGACGTGGTCGCCGCCATCCGCGAGAAGCGCGCCGACGCACGCACCGTCATCCTCACCGGCTACGGCAACATCGCCACGGCGGTGACGGCGGTGAAGCTCGGCGCCGTCGACTACCTGTCGAAGCCGGCGGATGCCGACGACGTGTTCGCGGCCCTTACCCGCACCGCCGGCGAGCGCGCCACGCCGCCGGAAAATCCGATGTCGGCGGACCGCGTGCGCTGGGAGCATATCCAGCGCGTCTACGAGATGTGCGAGCGCAACGTTTCGGAGACGGCGCGGCGCCTCAACATGCATCGCCGCACATTGCAGCGGATTCTGGCCAAGCGCGCGCCGCGATAAGGAGAGCGGGGCGGTTTTTTACCCCCGCCGCGCGCTCTCGATCATTCGCTCTCGCCTTCCAGCGCAGGCACCGGGACGCCGGCCAGTTCCGCCGCCAGCAGGCGGGCGGCACCGGCACGGGCGATGCGCAGCATCAGCGCCTTGCGCGTCGCCGCCGCCATGCGGTGCTCCGGCGCGTCGCGCATGATTTCGGCGCCATAGCCGTCGGACAGGATAAATCCGCATTCGTCGGGAAAAATATCCGCCGGCACGCCGGGATGGGTCGCGAAGAAAAACCGGTCCGAATGCAGCCGGTAGTCCGGCCATTTGCGGTCGACGCGAAAATCCTCGACCGAGGATTTTACCTCGATGATCCAGATATCGCCCGAGCGCGTCAGCGCCACCAGATCGGCGCGCCGCCCGGTCGCCAGCGACAATTCAGGCAGCACATGCGCCCCCATCTGCATCAAGAGCCGCTGCACCCCGCGCCTGACCAGCATCGCGCGATCCGACTGGCGGCCGTCGACTAGAGGATTCTGGAGAATCGGTGAAACGATGGGCATGAGCCATCATGCCAGATTTTGTTCACGGTTTGAACCCAATAGCAGGCAATTGCAGGTTTCAGGAAACCAACCGCCGAGTCCGCGATCCTTTTACTTCCGGCTTTAATTCCGCCAAACATCTGCTCTCTGGTCGCCGGCCGGAAAAGGAGCGGCGGCCATGCATCGGCATCCTCACGTTCTCAATGCGGCTTCGAACCTGCTCGGCATCTGCTTCGTCATCATCGGCGCGCTGAAATTCACCAGGTCGGACGCCGGTTCCTTCGCAGACGAGACGGCGTGGGTGGCGGCGCTGATGTTTCTTGCCAGCATCGTTGCCGCCTACCTGGCCATCCGCAACGACCATACCGGCAAATGGACGGACCTCGTCGCCGATGTGGCGTTCTTCGGCGGCCTGTTCGCGCTGTCGCTGTCGGTGTTCATGCTTGCCTTCACGCTGTAGCGACAGCGCCCGCCATCTCCTCCAGGATCGGGCAATCGGGACGCTCGTCGCCATGGCAGGCGTGGACGAGCTTTTGCAGCGTCGCGCGCATCGCCTGCAATTCACGCACCTTTTCCTCGATCACCCTGACATGGGCGGCGGCGATCTGGCGGACATCGGCGCTGGCGCGCTCGCGATCCTGATAGAGCGCCATCAACTGCCGGCAATCCTCGATGGAAAAACCGAGCGTGCGGGCACGCTTCAGAAAGGCGAGGCGGTGGACGTCGTCGCCCGAATAGGCGCGATAGCCGTTGCCGGCGCGCTCGGGCCGGATCAGGCCGATCTCCTCGTAATAGCGGATGGTCTTGGCCGGAAGCCCGGCGCGGCGGGCCGCTTCACCGACATTCATGGCTTTTCCTCCTGACCGGCCTGCCGGCCTGTCGTTGAATCTGCTTCACATTCCCGTGATGGTTGTTGTCAAAATACCACAGTTTTCAGCTTACGGCTGTAGCGTATGGCGCATATAGGCACGGCCTGCTTGGCAGGCAAAAGAAATGCCCGCATGAATAGCGGCGAAAACAAGGCTCGAATCGGGCCATCCAGTCGGCGGAGCATTGTTCTTCATGCGCATCAGGTCCCTTTTCATCGCGGCGTCGCTGGCGGCTGTCCTTTCCGGTTGCGGCAGCATCGGCCCGATGCAGGTCTTCACCAACGATTACGGCGCGGTCACCGATGCCGGCTACCAGTTGCCGCGCATCCCCATCGAAAAGGTGCCTCAGAAATACCGGCGACAGATCGTAAGCTACGACACCACAGAAAAGCCCGGCACCATCGTCGTCGATACCGCCAACAAATTCCTTTATTACGTCATGGATGACGGCAAGGCGATGCGCTACGGCATCGGCGTCGGGCGCGAAGGCTTCGAATGGCACGGCACCGCGCATGTCGCGCTGAAACGCGAATGGCCGACCTGGACGCCGCCCGCTGCGATGATCAAGCGCCAGCCGGAGCTGAAGAAATGGGCGAACGGCATGCCGCCCGGCCTGACCAACCCGCTCGGCGCGCGCGCTCTCTACCTGTTCAACAAGGGCGGCGATTCAGGCTACCGCCTGCATGGCAGCCCGGAATGGAATTCGATCGGCCACGCCATGTCGTCCGGCTGCATCCGGCTGATGAACCAGGATATCATCGACCTCTACAACCGCGCCGAAGTCGGCGCCAAGGTCATCGTGCTGTAAGGCTTTCATACGCGGACCGTCCAGGCAACAAACGGACGTCCCAGACAGGAAACCGGGCTTCTGGCCCGGTTTTTTGTTTCTGCGTCGCCGGCCGTGAACTGGCGAAAGCTGTCTTTATGAAACCTGCTCGACCTGCTGCACTTCCGGCACGAAATGGCGCAGCAGGTTCTGGATGCCGTGCTTCAGCGTCGCCGTCGAGGACGGGCAGCCGGCGCAGGACCCCTTCATGTGCAAAAACACCGTGCCGTTCTGGAAGCCGCGGAAGGTGATGTCGCCGCCGTCCTGCGCCACCGCCGGACGAACCCGCGTGTCGAGCAGTTCCTTGATGGTGACGACAAGCTCTTCGTCCGCCTTGTCGTAGAACTCGCCGGTCTGGCTGGTTTCGGGGGCGGGGCCGGCACTGTTCATCACCGGGGCGCCCGACATGAAGTGCTCCATGATGGCGCCGAGGATCGCCGGCTTCAGATGCTGCCAGTCGGGGCCATCCTTGGTGACGGTGATGAAATCGTAGCCGAAGAACACGCCGGTAACCCCGTCGATGCCGAACAGGCGGCCGGCCAGCGGCGAGGCTTCGGCGGCAGCGGCTGCGTCGCGGAAATCGGCCGTGCCTTCAAGCAGCACTTCCCGGCCGGGGAGGAATTTCAGCGTCGCCGGATTGGGGGTCGATTCCGTCTGGATGAACATCTTCTTCTCCGTGCCCGAGGCCGTCAGCCCGAGCGTATAGTTTGGAATAGTTCTAATTAAGCCTTTCGCTCCAAACATTCAAGCAAAAGGCGCCGCCCGTGGCATGGAATCGGGATATCCCGCATTTCGAGGGTGATCCTCGCGAAAACCGGATCGCTTCTCGGAACGGTGCCTCAGGCGAGGCTCAATATTTCGTCGTCGGACAGGTTCTGCGGCACCACTGTCACCGGAATGGGGAACGCCGCCGCCTTGCCGACCACCGCGGCGACCAGAGGACCCGGCCCTTCCTTGCCGGCGCTTGCCGCCAGAACGAGGATGGAAATATCCTGGTCCTCCTCGATCGCCTTGTGCAATTCCTCCACGGTCTTGCCTTCGCGCACCACCAGTTCCGGCTCGATGCCGAATTTTTCCCTGATCACGCCGGCATAACCGTCGAGCGTGGTGCGGGCGGTGGCGGTGGCCTCGTCGCGCATGATCTTTTCGACGCCCAGCCAGTGCTGGAAGTCGTCCGGTTCGATCACGTAAAGCAGGACAAGGACGCCATTGGTGCTTTTCATGCGCTGCGCGGCATAGGCTGCGGCGCGCTCGCATTCGGGCGTGTCGTCGATGATCACCAGAAACTTGCGGCGGTGACCCGCTTCGCGGCTGAGGCGTTTGGAGACCATAGTCGCCCTTGTCGATGGATTTTCTATGCTTGCAATCTGCCACCGGCACGGTCCGGCGGCAAGCCGCCAGACCTAAGCCCGTAAGCGCCGTTCAATCCTGCAGCAGGCCGATGATGTTCCTGACATCCTTCATCGTCGTCTCGGCGAGCTTGCCGGCACGCTCGCCGCCATCCTTCAGCACCGCGTCGACATAGGCGCGATCGGAGGAGATGCGGCGCATCTCGCCGGCGATGGGCGCGAGTTTTTCCACCGCCAGATCGGCCAGCGCCGTCTTGAAGGACGAAAACTGCTGCCCGCCGAATTCCTTCAACACGGCTTCCTTCGAAAGCTCCGCCAGGCCGGCATAAATGCCGACCAGATTTTCGGCTTCGGGCCGGCCGGCCAGCCCGTCGATCTCGGAGGGCAGGGCTGCCGGGTCGGTCTTGGCCTTGCGGATCTTCTTCGAGATGGTGTCGGAATCGTCGGTGAGATTGATGCGCGACAGGTCGGAGGGGTCCGATTTCGACATCTTCTTGGAACCATCGCGCAGGCTCATGATGCGCGCGGCCGGACCGCCGATGATCGGCTCGGTGATGGGGAAGTAGCCATTGACGGTTTCCTCGCCCACCTGCATCTCGACGCCAATGCCGAGATCGGCGATGCGGCCGGAAAAGTCGTTGTTGAATTTCTGGGCGATGTCGCGCGTCAGTTCCAGATGCTGCTTCTGGTCGTCGCCGACCGGCACATGGGTGGCGCGGTAGACGAGAATGTCTGCGGCCATCAGGCTCGGATAGGCGAGCAGGCCGAGCGAGGCGTTTTCGCGGTCCTTGCCGGCCTTGTCCTTGAACTGCGTCATGCGGTTCATCCAGCCGATGCGCGCCACGCAGTTGAAGATCCAGGCCAGTTCGGCGTGCTGCATCACCCGGCTCTGGTTGAAGACGATGTGCTTCTTCGGGTCGATGCCGGAGGCGAGGAACGCGGCGGTGATCGAACGCGTCTGCTCGCCGAGATCGTCATGGACGAGTTGCGCCGTCAGCGAATGCAGGTCGACGACGCAATAGATGCAGTCACTGGTTTCCTGCATGGCGACGAATTTCTTCAGCGCACCGAGGTAGTTGCCGAGATGGAGGTTGCCCGTCGGCTGGACGCCGGAAAAGACGAGCGGCTTGAAAGGGGAGGCTGTTGTCATGGCTTTCATGTTCCTGGCTTGTGGAGGGCCGTTTCGCGCGCGGCGAAATTCGAGTGGGCTTATGGATCAGGC
>JBARYG010000168.1:0-20806 GCA_049647745.1 Mesorhizobium sp. | reverse complement strand
CCCCAGCCCGCGACGGCGGTCCCGACTCCGACGGCGGCCGAAACGCCTGCCAAGCCCGTGGCCGGACCCAAGGTGGTGGTCGAGGCGGTCGAGATCGACGGCAACAAGATTTTTGTCGCGGGCCTCGCCGATACAGGGCGCAAGGTGCGCGCCTATGCCAACGATATTCTGCTCGGCGATGCCGTTACCTCGCCGGACGGCCATTTTCTGGTCGAAGCGACGCGCGATATCCCGGTCGGTCAATACACCGTTCGAGTCGATGCGCTGGAAGCGGATGGCGTGAAAGTAGCGGCGCGTGCGACCGTGCCCTTCGAGCGCGAACCGGGCGAGGCGATCTCCGCCGTCGCGCCGGATGCGACCAAGCCGGCGCAGGCGGACACGAAAGTGGCCACAGCCGAACAGCCGGCAGCCGAGCCGGCGTCGCCTGCCGCGTCGGAAGCGGCCGTGCCCGAAACCGTGGCTCCCAAGCTCCAGCATAGCGACGGCGCCGTCATTATCCGGCGCGGCGATTCCCTGTGGCGCATTTCGCGCCGCGTCTACGGCCACGGCATCCGCTATTCGACCATCTATCTCGCCAACCAGGAACAGATCAGCGATCCCGACCGCATCTGGCCCGGACAGGTGTTTAAGGTTCCGGAACAGTCGAAGGAAGGCGAGCCTGCGGACCTGAAGGCGATGGGCGATCAGGCGACCACCACGCCCGCGCAATAGTATTCTGCCCTCGTCAGGCTTGCGGAAAATCGTTCCATCGTCTATCGGCGATGAACGATGGGTACTTTGACCAGCGAGAGTCGCGGAAACTGCAGCGTCGCCGATAGCCGGGCGCTTGCCGCCAAGCTTGCCGCGCTGTCGCATCCCGCCCGGATCGAAATCCTCCGGCATCTTTCGGTGCGCCCTTCGTGTTGTTGCGGCGAGGTGGTGCAGCGGCTCGACCTGGCGCAGTCCACCGTTTCCCAGCATCTGAAAATCCTGGTCGAAGCGGGGCTCGTCCGCTTCGCCGCCGACCGGCAGCGCTCGCGCTATGAGGTCGACCGCGAAGCGCTTGCCGCTGTTTCCGCGACCGTGGCCGCGCTGGTCGATTCCTGCTGCTTTGGCGGCTGACCCTTATACGAGGCAAGAATAGTGGCCGAAAAAACCGTCTCCGCCGAATCCGGCTCGACCCTGAAAACGGTACTCAACCTGTGGCCCTATATGTGGCCGGCCGACCGTGCCGATCTCAAGGCGCGCGTGGTGTGGGCGACGGTGCTGCTGGTCGTGGCCAAGCTGACGCTCGTTGCCGGACCCTATTTCTTCAAATGGGCGACCGACGCACTGGTCGGCGACGCCAAATCCGCCCCGCCGCTGTTGCCGGCATTCATGCTGGCGCCGGTGATGCTGGTCATCGCCTATAATTTCGTGCGGCTGGTTCAACTGGGCTTCAACCAGATGCGCGACGCGTTGTTTGCGCGCGTCGGCCAATATGCTGTGCGCCAGCTTGCCTATCGCACCTTCGTCCATATGCATGAACTGTCGCTGCGCTTTCATCTGGAACGGCGCACCGGCGGTCTGTCGCGCATCATCGAGCGCGGCACCAAGGGCATCGAGACGATCGTGCGCTTCATCATGCTCAACACGGCGCCGACCATCCTCGAATTTGCCCTGACCGCCGGCATCTTCGCCTACAGCTACGGCTGGAAATACGTGACCATCGTGGCGATCACGGTGTGGATCTATACATGGTTCACCGTGCGGGCGAGCGACTGGCGCATCGGCATCCGCCGCGACATGAACGACAGCGATACCGACGCCAACACCAAGGCGATCGATTCGTTGCTCAACTACGAAACCGTCAAATATTTTGGCAATGAGCGCATGGAGGCCGAGCGCTTCGACCGCTCCATGGCGCGCTACGAGATTGCCGCGACCAGGATATGGACATCGCTCGGCTGGCTGAACTTCGGCCAGGGCCTCATCTTCGGCGTCGGCATGGCCATCGTCATGTGCCTGTCGGCGCTGGAAGTACAGAAAGGCACGCAGACGATCGGCGACTTCGTCTTCATCAACGCCATGCTGATGCAGTTGTCGGTGCCGCTCAACTTCATCGGCTTCATCTACCGCGAAATCCGGCAGGGCCTTACCGATATCGAGCAGATGTTCGACCTGCTCGACGTGCCGCAGGAAATCGTCGACGCGCCGGACGCCAATCGGCTGGCCGTCGGCGCCGGCAGCGTCGAGTTCCGCGACGTGCATTTCGCCTACGACCCGAACCGTCAGATCCTGAAAGGCGTGAGCTTCAAGGTGCCGTCCGGCAAGACGGTCGCCATCGTTGGGCCGTCCGGGGCGGGAAAATCCACCATCTCGCGGCTACTCTTCCGCTTCTACGACGTTCAGCAGGGCGCGGTGCTGGTCGACGGGCAGGACGTGCGCACCGTGACCCAGGAAAGCCTGCGCGCCTCGATCGGCATGGTGCCGCAGGACACCGTGCTGTTCAACGACACCATCGCCTACAACATCCGCTATGGCCGCGTCGACGCCAGCGAGGAAGACGTGCGCCAGGCGGCACGGCTCGCGCAGATCGACCCGTTCATCGAACGGCTGCCGGACGGCTACCGCTCGATGGTCGGCGAGCGCGGCCTGAAACTGTCCGGCGGCGAAAAGCAGCGCGTGGCCATTGCCCGCACCATCCTGAAAGCACCGCCCATCCTCATTCTGGACGAGGCGACCTCGGCGCTGGACAGTCATACCGAGCAGGAAATCCAGGCGGCGCTCGACCTAGTCTCGAAGGGGCGCACGACCATCGTCATCGCGCACCGGCTGTCGACAGTGATTTCAGCCGACGAGATCATCGTCCTTCAGGACGGCCGCATCGCCGAGCGCGGCACGCATGTAGCGCTTTTGCGCCAGAAAGGCCTCTACGCCTCGATGTGGGACCGCCAGCGCGAAGCGAGCGAAGCGGAGGAGCGCCTGCGCATCGCCCGCGAGGCCGACGAAATGGGCGTGGTCGTGCGGCGGCGGACGTCGGAGGTTTCATAGGGCGGGCGCTGTTTGCACGATGCGCGGGACCGGCGGGCTGTCTCGCCGGCTGGCGATGCGGTAAATGGTTGATGGAGGACATTCCGGTCTGGAGTCACGCGACCAGCAAACTGCCTTGCGGCGAAGAGAGGAGCACGCCCATGTTTTATGCCATCCTTGCCTATCACGTCGAACAGACCGTGGCGTCGTGGACGCCGCAGGAGGACGCGGCCGTGATGGCCGGTCTGCTCGAGGTCCATGATCGGCTCAACCGGGAAAAATCTCTCGGGCCCTCCGCCAGGCTTGGCGGGACCGCGCAGGCGGTGACGCTGCGTGGAGCAGGCGAGGGGGTGGTGATCGACGGCCCGTTTGCCGAGACCAAGGAGCAGTTGCTAGGCCTCTACGTCGTTGACGTTCCCTCCCGCGAAGCCGCGATTGAAGCCGCGCGCGAGTTGCGCCGCGCCAATCCGACGGCCGTCTACGAAATCCGGCCGATCATGCTCTATCTTCCCGGCACGCCGCTGGCGGAGGGGGCAGGCCAAGAAGATAGAGCATAGCCGGCCGATCGGCCGCATGGATTGTTGCGTTGCGGCGCATGGGGGTTTCGGCTAGACAAGCCCGATCCGAAACGGAGTTAGCCGCGCCCCCATGCAACTTGCCGACACGATCAGAAACACCTTTGTTCCGATCCATCGCCAGGGCTACCCGTTCATCGCGGCCTTTGCCGTGGTGACGTTGTTTCTCGGCTATTTTTCGTCGATCCTGTTTTGGATCGGCCTCATCCTCACGGCATGGTGCGCCTATTTCTTCCGCGACCCCGAACGGGTGACGCCGCTGGACGACAGGCTGGTGGTCAGCCCCGCCGATGGCGTCGTCTCGGCGGTCGGGCCGGCGGTGCCGCCGCGCGAACTCGGCCTCGGCACCGCCGAGATGACCCGTATTTCCGTGTTCATGAACGTCTTTTCCTGCCACGTGAACCGCTCGCCGGTGCGCGGGCGCATTTCGAAGATCGAGCATCGGCCCGGCAAATTCCTCAACGCCGAACTGGACAAGGCAAGCTCCGAGAACGAGCGCAACAGCCTCGTCATCGAGAGCCCGAACGGCATCGTCGCCGCCGTGCAGATCGCCGGCCTGGTCGCGCGCCGTATCGTCTGCTGGGCCGAGGCCGGCGGCACGCTCGCGGTCGGCGAGCGCTTTGGGCTGATCCGCTTCGGCTCGCGCGTCGACGTTTTCCTGCCTGAAGCCGCCGTCCCCCGCGTCGCCATTGGCCAGACGGCGGTGGCCGGCGAGACGGTGCTTGCCGAATTCGGCGGCACGCACGCTTCCCCTCTCGTGCGCATTTCCTGAGGCCGGGTTGGTGGGCGCTCCCTTCAAGAAGTTCGAGCCGCACGGTGCCGGCGGGCCGCGCATCCGGGAAATCCCGCTGCGCATGATGTTCCCGAACCTCATTACCGTGCTGGCGATCTGCGCCGGCTTGTCCGGCATCCGCTTCGGCTTCGAGGGGCGCTTTGAGCCGGCGGTGGTGATGGTGCTATTGGCGGCCTTTCTCGACGGTGTCGACGGGCGTTTGGCGCGACTGCTCAAGGCGACGTCCAAATTCGGCGCGCAGATGGATTCGCTGGCCGATATCGTCAATTTCGGCGTGGCGCCGGCGCTGGTTCTTTATGCCTTCCTGCTCGATCGTGCCGGTTCGCCGGGCTGGATCGCGACGCTTCTGTTCGCCATCGCCTGCGGCATGCGGCTTGCTCGTTTCAATGTGCTGGACGAGGAAGGCGAACAGCCGGCATGGCAGGCCGAGTATTTTGTCGGCGTGCCGGCACCCGCCGGGGCGGTGCTGGTGATGCTGCCGCTTTATCTGTCGTTTCTCGGCCTCGAACCGACCAGGACGGTCGCCTTTACCAGTACGGCCTTCACCGTGCTGATCGCCTTTCTGCTGGTCAGCCGCCTGCCGGTCTATTCTGGCAAGAGCGTCAAGATTCCCGGCGACAGGATGCTTTTCGTCATCCTCGCCGTTGCGCTCTACATCCTGCTTCTGGCGAGCTATCCGTGGTACACGCTGACCGCCTCGGTCGCCGTCTATCTGGTTTTCCTGCCGTTCAGCGTGCGCGCCTATTCGCGCCGGGCCAAGCTGGAGGGCGAGGCGGTGCTGCCGCCTGACGTGGACGAGAAAACGTCGGACTAGAGCATCGGACCGAAAAGTGGAATCCGGTTTTCGGGAAAATCCGATGCGCAAACAAAGAGGCAGATCGCCACTTTGCATCCGGTAGGATGCACGGCGATCTGGTCACGCCGCAGCGTCGAGGCCAAGCTTGTCGAGCGCCATCTTGCGCGCGGTGGCATAATCGGTCTTGCCTGATCCGAGCACCGGAATTTCCGCGACCTTGATGATATCGTGCGGCACCATCAGTTCGGCGGCGCCAGCCTGCTTTCCGAACCGGCGCAATGCTTCCGCATCGGCATTGCCGGCTGTGGTCACCAGTACGAGGCGCTCGCCCCGCTTCTTGTCGGGGACCGCCACCACAGCGTGATGTTCCTCCGGCCACAGCGACTGCACCAGCATCTCGACCGCGCCCAGCGACACCATCTCACCGGCGATCTTGGCGAAGCGCCTGGCGCGGCCGCGAATGGTGATGAAGCCCTCGCGGTCGACCGAAACGATGTCGCCGGTGTCGTGCCAGCCCTCGGCCAGCGGCTGGAGTTCGCCCGGCCGGTCGGCCGACATCGTGCCCATCATCAGGTTCGGCCCGGAAAGCCATAGCCGCCCACCTTCGGCGATGCCTTCGACGGGCTCCAGTCGCATGCGCATGCCGGGCAAAAGCCGCCCGACGGTGCTGTCGCGGCCATGGATGGCGGTGTTGACGGCAACCACGGGTGCCGCCTCCGTCAGGCCGAAGCCCTCGATTATTTCGGCATGGAAGCGCTCGCGGTAGGCGCGGCGCGTTTCCGCCTTGACCGGCTCGGCGCCGGCAACGATGAAGCGCAGGCTGGAGAAATCGCCGTCCTTGGCGGTGCGGGCGTAGTTGGCGAGGAACGTGTCGGTGCCGAACAGGACGGTCGGCCTGATCCGAGCCGCGATCTCGGGAATGAGCTTGTAGTGGAGCGGCGAGGGGTAGAGGAACAGTTTGACGCCGGTCACCAGCGGCAGGATGGTGCCGCCGGTCAGGCCGAACGAATGGAACACCGGCAGCACGTTTAGCAACTTGTCGGCCGGCGAAATGGTGATGCGGGCCTCCGCCTGCATGGCGTTGACCAGCAGGTTGCGGTGCGAAAGCACGACCGCCTTCGGCGTTCCCTCGGACCCGGAAGTGAACAGGATCACCGCCGGCTTGGCACCATCCTGTTTTTGCAGCGGCCGTCGCCACAGCAGGGCTGCGGCCAGCTTTTCCAGCACGGTTACGCTTTTGTGGATATCTTCCAGCCAGATGAATTTGGCGCCGCCCTTTTCCACGGCTTCGACCACGTCGGACAGGCCGGCCTTCTCGATGAAGGCGTGCGACGAGATCACGCTCCGCACGACTGTAGTGCGGATCGCGGCGGTCACATTGGCCGGCCCCGCCGTATAGTTGATGATCGCGGCGATCCTGCCGGCCGACCACAGGCCGATAAGCGAGAGCGCCACGCCGTTGGCGTTGGGCAACAGGACGCCGACCGCTTCGCCGGGCGCGGTCTTCTCCTCGAAGCGTCGGCCCAGCACGCGCGCGCCGGTCAACAACCTTCTGTAGCTCAGCGAACCGCCGATCACGTCTTCGACGATCGGATGCGACGGGCCGACCCGGTCGGCCGCGTCGCGTATGGCATAAAACAGGCCGCGCGACAGGTCCGTCGCGGCAACCCGCGCCTCTGCGACACGGTCGAACAACGCGTTGCTGGCCGTGGTCGATGGTTCGCCGGAAGGCGACATCAGTTCGGCGATCGTCCTCGGTTCCAGCACGCTTATCGACATGCGGGGAAACCAGCGGCGCGGCGCCTTGTCGGGTGAGGTAAGCGACAGCGGCAGGTAACGGGCGCCGCCAACGAAGATCGGGACGATCCGCGCATCCGCTTGCATGGCGATGCGGGCAACGGCGCGGTACAGCCGGAAGGATTTGACGTCGGGCTCCACATTATCGGGCATGTAGACGGCAAGCCGGCCGTTACCCTTGAGCACGCGCACCAGACGGCGGCTGACGAAAACATGCTCGGCGTTGAAGGCGATGGTTCGGGCCAACTCGCGCCATGGCTCCAGCCAGGGCGATCTGGCTGAAACCTCATCGAGAATATGCAGCGTATCGTCCGGCAGCAGCGATAGCATCAGGGCCGGCTCGATCCGCGATTGGTGCGTGATCACGTAGATCACAGGCGCTTTTGTTCCCCGCGCGCCCTTCATGCGGTGGTCTTCGACCCGGTAAGCCAGTTTGAACGGCACGTACAGCAAAGCCTGCGGCAGGCTCAGTCCGAGGCGGACCTTTTCTATCAGGCCGATCAGCAGCCAGGCGAAAACGATGCCGCCAAGCAGCGAAAATGTCAGGATCATGCCGCACCACTCCCAACCGTTCTCGTAGCGGGCGTTCGCGCCTGCTTCGCGGGGAATCTACTGCATTGGCCCGAAAATCGTAATCGGTTTTCGAAAAGCACAGCGCTGGGTGCCGCAAGTGGTTGACTGAAAAGAAAAAAGCCGACCCTGCGGTCGGCTTGGAGGAGGACGAACCGAGGGGTTTGGGGGACTTGGGGTTGGTTCGTCACCCCAATAACGTCGCTATGCCGGGTCGGTTCCATTCCGGTCCGGAATTTTTCGAAGGCTGTTCGAACTGGCCCTGGCGGCAAGCCAGTCGCGCCCGGCGTGGGCAAATACCGCCGACAGGACGATCGCGCCGCCGATCATGCTGGCGGCAGGGGGAATTTCGGCCAGGAAAAGGAAGGCAAACAGGATAGCGAAGGGCACTTCGGCCGAGCCGAGCAGGCCCGATTCGGCCGCCGGAATGAGGCGGGCGCCTTCCGTCCACAAAACCGAAGCCAGCGCGAAGGACAGTCCGAAGACCCCCAGCAGCACCGCATCGCGAGCCGATACCGCCAACGGGTCGGTGACGAACCAGCCGAGGCAAAACAGCAGGAACGCCGACACCGCGCCCGCCCACACCACCGGCGTATTCTGGAACGTCCGCACCATGACCATATAGAGGCCCGCGCCGATGGTCATCAGAAACGCCAGCCCGTCGCCGAACAGCGAGCCGGTATGGAAGCCCGGCCATATCATGATCGCCACGCCGCCCAGCGAAACCACCGCCGCCAACAGCGTCTGCGGGCGGACACCCTCGCCGACCAGGGCGAAGGCAAGCAGCGCCGTGACGAAAGGCGCGGTGGCGTAGATGATCGTGACGTTGGCGACGAAGGTGAACTTGAAGGCGGCGATGAAGGCGATGCTGGCCAATGCCCCTACGACCGCGAGCGACCAGCCGCGCCAGCCGAGCCGCAGGCTTGACCGCATCCTGGAACGTCGACGCCGCCACACCACGTAGCCGGCGATGAAGATGGCGCCGACCAGACCCCGCCAGCAGGCGATGGTCAGGGGATCGGCATGGATGGATTTGGTCAGCACGCCGGCGAGGCCGAAGACGGCCGCCGAGGACGATACCAGGATCGTGCCGAGCATGCGCTCGGTCGTCGGGTTTAATGATCCAGCCATGCGCGCAATCCGTTTCGCAGGAACATTAGCCGGCCGGTCCTGACACCATCCTGTCAGCAGTGCTCCTTAGCGGCATGGCATACCCGGTCTTTCCCATCTTGATTGAGAAAGGTCCATCCGGCACCCGAAATAGCGAAGGACCGGCAACGGCATCGCTGTCGGTCCTTGGTGCTGCGACTGTTCTGCGTCGGGCGGAAACGGCCTTATTGTGCCTGCGGCGTCGCCGGAGTCGACTCGTCATCGCCCATGTCGTCGGCGTAGGGCGAGGCGCTGGGAATACATTGCACGGCCCATCCGGCCGGCGGCGGGGTCTTCTGGTACTCGGCAACGGCGGACGTGCACTGTTCGCGGGTGTCGAAGGTGCTCGGCAGTACGACCATGCCGCCTTGCGGTCCTGCGACCACCAGATACCAGACCAAAGCTATCGTGGGTGACATGAAATCCTCGCATGGGAAAAGGGTTATAGAGAGTCGGCCGGGAATCTAGCCTACTGCCGCGAAAACCGGAATCGATTTTCGCGGTGCAGGATGCGGAAACTATGAAGCAACAATGCGACGCTATCCCCGTCAGCATGGCCGGCGGGAGAGTTGCCAGCGAATTACCGCATCTCGGCCCGATGTTCTGGCTGCCCTGCGGCCGATCGTCATCGCCTACTCAGTGGCGAAGCAGTAGAACAGGCCGTCGCCGCCGGTGCCCTTCAGCGCCTCCTGGCTACAGCCTCCGCGCGAGGCGTGCGAGGAGTTCCACGATTTGGCCGCCGCCGAATCGTCGAGGCCGGTGCGGTCCGAATGGCCCATCATCGCCGCCCCCTCCGACCCGCTCATGGTCCAGTCGCCACACGTCTGGTCGGCGATCTTCGTGCCGTCGGACTTCGATCCCGTCAGCATGTCGTGACGGTTCGGCGTGTCGCCACGCCCGTTGATGACCTCGCCCTTTTCATTGAGCGCCGTCTGCTTGGTCAGGTTGTTGGCGTCCGAGTGCAGCGAGGCGACGTCATCGGCGATTTTCTCGCCCTTGGCGTTGAACCACGGCCCCTTGCCGATGCGGTCGCGCGCATCCGTATCCTTGGTGGAGAGGTAGGCATGCCATGTCTTGCCTTTGACGCCTGCCGCCTCCGCCAGCGTGGTGCAATGGGCGTCGGCGCCCGCAAGGCCGCCGAGATCGGCCCCCTTGCCGGAACCCTGGCTGGTGACGAAGAAACTCATCGAATTGTCCTGGGCAAAGGCCGCGCCGCCGGCAGCGATGGTCAGGGCAGTCAAGAGCAGCAATTTTCGCATGATGGTTGTCCTCCAGCTTGTGTTGACGGTGGTTGCCTGCCGGAAAACGATAGTACGGGCTGAATAGTCCACCAATCACGAAATCGTGTGGGCCGCCTGCCTGTTTTTAGCTTCGAACCTGAAGTGGAAGACGGCTTCCGCTCACTCCGGCTGCTGGTAGGCGACCCAGCGGTCGTGCTTGGCTTGGTAGATCAGCCCTGTCTTGGTCAGCGAGGGGCTAGCCATAGGCAGGATGCGGGCTGCTATTTCCGAAGGATGCGGCAAGGTGTTCGGGTCTTCGCCGGGCACTGCCTGCGCGCGCATGCCGGTACGCGTGGCGCCGGGATCGGCGGCGTTGACGCGCAGCGCCATGTTTTGGGTTTCGGCCGCCCAGGAGCGCGCCATCGTCTCCACGGCTGCCTTGGAGGCGGCATAGGGCGCCCAGAATGCCTTGGCCGTATGCGCGGCGTTGGACGAAAGCACGATGGCGCGCCCGGCGTCCGAAAGCCGCAGCAGCGGATCGACCGAGCGGATCATCCGCCAGGTCGAGGTGACGTTTATGGTCATCACCTTCTCGAAGGTCTTGGCTTCGACATGCCCGATCGGCGAGATGACGCCGAGCACGCCGGCATTGGCCACCAGAATGTCGAGTTTGCCCCAGCGTTCATGGATCGCGCCGCCCAGCCGGTCGATACCCTCCATGTCGGCGAGGTCGAGCGGCACCAGTGTCGCTTCGCCCTTGCCCGTCTTCGCGTGCTCTGCCTTGATCTCGTCGTCCAGTTCCTCCAGCCCGCCGACGGTGCGCGCGACCGCGATGACATGCGCGCCGGCGGCGGCCATCTGCTTGGCGATGAAATAGCCGATGCCGCGCGAGGCACCGGTGACGAGGGCGGTGCGCCCGGTCAGGTCGAGGGCAGGGGTCATGCGGACATCCAGTTCAGGCTGCTCAACAGTCTGGACCAGATAGGACGAATTCACACCAAACGGAACCCTGCGGCGTTGCTGTTCATCTGTGGTTGAGCGAAATTTCCTCTGGCCCTTGTCGGGATCGCGTATGTATCAGCGTCCTTGGGCAGGAACATTTGCTGCAGGAGGACGAACAAATGGGCAGAGCCGTTGCAATCCTGGTCGCCAGGCTGATTTTCGCCGGCATGTTCGCCATGGCCGCGGCCTTCAAGTTTTCAGGCATGGCCGACACGGCCAGCTATATCGCCGCAGCGGGATTTCCGATGCCGCTTTTTCTCGCCTGGCTCGCGGCCTTCTTCGAGGTAGCGCTGGTGCTTGCTTTCCTGACCGGCGCTTTCTTTTCGGAAGCGGCCCTTTTGGCGGCGGTCTATGTGATTTTTCTGGCCTTCGCCTTTCACGGCCCTTCGCGCTGGCAGGCGAACCAGGGTGAGTTCGGCTTCTTCGTCGACCACTTCACCTTTCTAGCCGGCTTGCTGTTTGCGGCGGCCCACGGACCGGGGCGATGGCTTGCCATTCGCCGCGGCTTCGTCTGGCAGCGCGAGGCGGCGGCCACGCCCTGAACGGGCCAAGGCGGCGTAGAGGAAACTTACTGCCCGCCGGTCGCCAGCAGCGACAGCGTACGCACGTTGTCGTGGCCTTCGAAATCGGCGAGCCGGGTTGGGTATTCGCCGGTGAAGCAGGCGTCGCAGAACTGCGGCTGCTCGCCGTTTCGCCCCGCTTCGCCAACGGCGCGGTAAAGCCCGTCTATGGTGAGGAAGCCGAGCGAATCGACGCGGATGAACTCGGCCATTTCCTCGATCGACATGCGCGAGGCGAGCAGCTTGGACTTTTCCGGCGTATCGACGCCGTAGAAGCATGATGCCCGCGTCGGCGGCGATGCGATGCGCATGTGCACTTCCTTCGCGCCCGCGTCGCGCACCATCTGCACGATCTTCTGGCTGGTGGTGCCGCGCACGATCGAATCGTCGACCAGCACCACGCGCTTACCCTCGATCATGCGGCGGTTGGCGTTGTGCTTCAGCTTGACGCCCATATGGCGGATGGAATCGCCGGGCGAAATAAAGGTGCGGCCGACATAATGGTTGCGGATGATGCCGAGTTCGAAGGGAATACCGGCTTCCTGCGAAAAACCGATGGCCGCCGGCACGCCGGAATCCGGCACCGGCACGACGATGTCGGCCTCGACCGGGCTTTCACGCGACAATTCGGCGCCGATGCGCTTGCGCACGTCATAGACGTTGCGGCCCTCGACCGAGGAATCGGGCCGGGCGAAATAGACGTATTCGAAGATGCAGAAACGGGTTTTCTGCGGCGCGAACGGAAAAATGCTCTCGATGCCGCTGGTGGTGACGACCACCATCTCGCCGGGTTCGACGTCGCGTACGAAGCGTGCGCCGATAATGTCGAGCGCGCAGGTTTCGGAGGCGAGGATCCAGGCGCCGTCTAGGTCGCCGAGCACCAGCGGCCGGATGCCGAGCGGATCGCGGCAGCCGATCATCTTCTTCGACGACATGGCGACCAGCGAAAAAGCGCCCTCGACCTGCCGCACCGCGTCGATGAACCGTGCGTTGAGGTCGCGCTCCTTGCTCATCGCCACCAGATGCAGGATCGTTTCGGTGTCCGAGGTCGAAGAGAAGATCGCGCCCTGTTTTTGCAGCGTGCGCTGCACGGTCATGGCGTTGGTGAGGTTGCCGTTGTGGGCGACCGCAAAGCCGCCGTCGGCGAGCTCGGCGAAGAAGGGCTGGATGTTGCGCAGGCCGGCGCCGCCGGTCGTGGCATAGCGCGTATGGCCGATGGCGCGGTCGCCCTGCAGGCTGTCGATGACGCGCTGCTTGGTGAAAGTGTCGCCGATCAGCCCGACATGGCGTTCTACATGGAACTGGGTGCCGTCATAGGACACGATGCCGGCGGCTTCCTGGCCGCGATGCTGCAACGCATGCAGGCCGAGCGTGACGATCGCCGAGGCGTCCTGCCGGCCGAAAATACCGAAGACGCCGCACTCGTCGTGGAAGTGGTCGTCCGCTTCGGCTGAAAGCACGTTCACTGCATCTGCCATTGGCTGGTGCTCCCGCTAAGCATGATCCCGAAAAGCGGGAACCGGTTTTCGGACAAGATCATGCTCAAACAAAAGGGCTAGAGCGAGATGACAACCCAAACGCATCACGCTCTAAAGCGGCTATATAAGGCACCACTCGGCCGGCAACAATGCAAACCGGGCAGAGCCTCAGGAATCCCTCGTCAATTGGCCGGCTGCGGCGCATCCGCCGGCGGTGCATCCTCGCTGTCGTCGGGTGCCGGCGTGCCGTTATCGTCGTCGGTGGCGGGCGCTTCCGCGCCCGGGGCGGGAGGTGTCCCGGCATCTGGCTGCGGCGCTGCGGCTTCCAGATTCAGCCGCTTGAGAATGGAGTTTTCCGGGTCCTCGGGCAGCAGGCTCTCGATCTTGGCACCAATCGATTCCAGCAGCGGCTTCGATTTCGCCTGCCCGATCCAGGCAGGCGCCTTGTCGCCCGCCAACCAGTTGAAGAACATCAGTGCTACCGCGACGACCAAAATGCCGCGCGCGGCCCCGTAGAGAAACCCCAGCGTACGGTCGAGCGCGCCGACACGTGAATCGATGATCCAGTCGGCGAGCTTCATGGTGATGACCGTGACCACGATCAGCGCGATGATGAAGACGATGCCTGCGGCGGCGGCCATCGCGATCTTGTCGTTGTCGATATAGGGCTGAACGTAGGGAATGACGGGTTTGTAGAAGAAAAAGGCCGCCGCTGCCGCCGCAACCCACGAAACCACCGACAGGACTTCACGGGAAAAGCCGCGCACCATCGCCAGCATTGCGGAAACCAGGGTGAAGCCGACGAGAATTCCGTCAAGCAGCGTAATCGGCATTTGTCAGCCCCACTCCGTGTTTTCGCTAACCAGGCGACGCATCAATCTTCCTCGGCGCGGCTGCGGCGCGTGCCAGCTATGCGCGCCACAAGATCGGCAAGTTCGGTAGGCCTGAACGCGCTGGCTCCGATTCCTCCGGCGCTGGTTCCGCCGGAAGTTTCCTCGCTGCCTTTTGAACTTCCCAGTGGCAGGACCGCGCTTCCAAAACCCAGTTTTTCGGCTTCCTTGAGGCGCTGCTGCGCGTGCGCGACAGGCCTTACGGCACCCGACAAGCTGATTTCGCCGAAATAAACGCAATCGGCGGGAAGGGCAAGGCCGGTAAGCGAGGAAACCAGCGCAGCAGCGACCGCCAGGTCGGCGGCCGGCTCGCCGATGCGATAGCCGCCCGCCACGTTGAGATAAACGTCATGCTGGCCGAACCGGACACCACAATGCGACTCCAGGACGGCAAGCACCATCGAAAGCCGCGCCCCGTCCCAGCCGACGACGGCGCGGCGTGGCGTGCCGAGCGAGGAGGGCGCGACCAGCGCCTGAATCTCGACCAGCACCGGGCGCGTGCCCTCCATGCCGGCGAAAACGGCGGCGCCCGGCGATTTGGCGTGGCGTTCACCGAGGAAAAGCTCGGACGGATTGGCGACCTCGCGCAAACCCTTGTCCGACATTTCGAAGACGCCGATCTCGTCGGTCGGGCCGAAACGGTTCTTCACGGTGCGCAGGATGCGGTAGTGGTGACCGCCTTCGCCCTCGAAATAGAGCACGCCGTCGACCATGTGTTCGACCACGCGTGGCCCTGCGATCTGCCCTTCCTTGGTGACGTGGCCGACGAGCACGATGGCGGCGCCTGTGGATTTCGCGTAGCGGATCATCGCCTGCGCCGCCGCCCGAACCTGCGTGACGGTGCCCGGCGCCGAATCGGCAAGGTCGGTCCACAGCGTCTGGATCGAATCGAGGATGACGAGGTCGGGTCGCTTGCCGCCGGCGATGGTCGCCAGAATGTCCTCGACATTGGTCTCGGCGGCCAGTTCGACCGGGGCGCTGGCGACGCCGAGGCGTTGCGCGCGCAGCCTGATCTGGGCGACCGCCTCTTCGCCCGAGACATAGACGACGCGGTGGCCTTTTTCGGCAAGCGCCGCTGCCGCCTGCGTCAACAGCGTCGATTTGCCGATGCCCGGGTCGCCGCCGACCAACAGGGCCGAGCCGCGCACGAAGCCGCCGCCGGTGGCGCGATCGAGCTCGCCGATGCCCGAAACGATGCGCGGCGCATCCTCGATCTCGCCCGAAAGCGTGGTGAGCACCACGGCGCGGCCCTTTCGGGCGTTGCGCATCGAGGCAGGACCGCTGCCGATCCCGCCCGCTGTGCCTTCCTCGACCAGCGTGTTCCACTCGCCGCAGGCATCGCATTTCCCGGCCCAGCGCTGATGCGCGGCTCCGCAATTCTGGCAGACGAACTGGACGCGGGATTTAGCCAAGACTTACTCGAACCGCTCGGCGATGTGATGCTCTTCGGCGAGGTCGGAGAAGCGCGTGAACTCTCCCTGGAAGGCGAGGCTGACGGAACCCGTCGGGCCGTGGCGCTGCTTGGCGACGATGACTTCGGCCTTGCCGCGCATCTCGTTCATCTCCGCTTCCCACTTGACGTATTCCTCGGTGCCGAACTTCGGCTCCTTGTTCTTGAGGTAGTATTCCTCGCGATAGACGAACATCACCACGTCGGCGTCCTGCTCGATGGAGCCCGATTCACGGAGATCGGAGAGTTGCGGGCGCTTGTCGTCGCGGCTCTCGACCTGACGGGAAAGCTGCGACAGCGCGATGATCGGCACGCCGAGTTCCTTGGCCAGCGCCTTCAGCCCGGTGGTGATTTCGGTGATTTCCTGCACGCGGCCCTGGCTCGCCTTGGCGCTCGACCCCTGCATGAGTTGGATATAATCGATGACGATCACGTCGAGGCCACGCTGGCGCTTCAGCCGCCGCGCCCTCGCTGCGAGCTGGGCGATGGAAATGCCGCCGGTCTGGTCGATGAACAGCGGCAGCTTCTGCATGGTTTGCGAGCAGGCGACCAGCTTTTCGAAATCCATCTCGGAAATCTCGCCGCGCCGGATTTTCGAGGACGGTATCTCGGTCTGCTCGGAAATGATGCGGGTGGCGAGCTGTTCCGACGACATTTCCAGCGAGAAAAAGCCGACGACGCCGCCGTTCGCCGCCTTGAAGGTGCCGTCGGCCTGCTGCGCCGGCACGTAGGCTTCGGCGATGTTGAAGGCCATGTTGGTGGCAAGCGAGGTCTTGCCCATGCCCGGACGACCGGCGATGATGATGAGGTCGGAGGGCTGCAGCCCGCCCATGCGGCTGTCGAGGTCGCGCAGGCCGGTGGCGATGCCCGAAAGATGGCCGTCGCGCATATAGGCGGCGTTGGCCATGTCGACGGCGGTCTTGACCGCGTCTGTAAAACTTTCGAAGCCGCCGTCGTAGCGGCCGGTTTCGGCAAGCTCGAACAGACGGCGTTCCGCATCCTCGATCTGCTCGGACGGGGCCATATCGACCGGCGCGTCATAGGCGATGTTGACCATGTCCTCGCCGACGGTGATCAGCGCGCGCCGCGTCGCGAGGTCGTAGATGGCGCGGCCATAGTCGGAGGCGTTGATGACGGTGACGGCTTCGGCGGCGAGGCGGGCGAGATAATGCGTGACCGTCATGTCGCCGACCTTCTCGTCGGCCGGCAGGAAGGTTTTGATCGTCACCGGATTGGCCATCTTGCCCATGCGGATCAGTTCGGCCGAAACCTCGAATATCTTGCGATGCAGCGGTTCGTAGAAGTGGCTGGACTTCAGGAAATCCGAAACGCGGTAGAAGGCGTCGTTATTGACCAGAATGGCGCCGAGCAGCGCCTGTTCGGCCTCGATGTTGTTGGGTGCCTCGCGATAGAGCGGTTGTTCCGTCACCCCGAACTTGCGCGCTGCCTCTGCCATGCCATCCCCGATTCTCGTCTCGCAATCTCGATAGCAGAACGAGACAAGCCGGTACTGATTTATCTGTAACAGTGGCGATCGAACCGACACTACTCACCGCGATTCACAGCCCAACCGCAACCGTGGAAAGAATCACGGTTGACTCGGGGTAAGCATTGCGAATCGCGCCTGATAATATAGAACAAAAAAGGAACGGATTGCAATGGGCGAAGACTCAATCCACGAGAACGTCGCTCCAGTCCGCCCGCCGCGCCTGCCTGAACGCCTCGCCGTCGCGCTTGGTGAACAGCCGTTCTTCGACCGTGCCGTCCGGCCGACACAATTTCAGCCGCACCTTTCCGGAGCCCGATTTTGGCCGAGCCAGCACCCGTGATGGGCGCGAGGCGACGGGAATGCGCGACGCTGCCACGAAAATGAATTTCTCGTCCTCCCACGGCACCTCGGCTTCCTTTGCCATCCGATGCAGGCGGGAGCGGGCGACGCGCCGCGAAAAATGGCACCAGTCGGGAGCCGCGAGCGGGCAGGGTGCGTCATGCGGGCAAGGCACCAGTATATGCGCGCCGGCCTCGATCAACTGGCCGCGCACTTCGAGAATGCGCTGCCAGCCGGCAGGCGTTCCGGGTTCGACGACGATGAGCGTGTCGGCGGTAACGGCCCAAAGCTTGCCGATCAGTTTCGGCCGCGATGCAGGCGCGATTTCGTCCAGCACGTAGGCCACGCTGACGAGGTCCGCGGCAGGCGGGATGCCGAGTTCGATGGTGGCGTCGCCGGCAAGCCATCTGGCGTTGACGGCAAGCCCGCCTTCCGACGCAAGATGCTCGCCGATTTTTCGCGCCGGTCCGCTCGCTTCCAGCAAGGTCGCCTGCTCAAGCCCCGGCCAGAGGTCGGTGGCTGCCCACAGCATGGTGCCAGGTCCCGCACCGATATCGAGCAGCGTTCGCGGTGAAAAATCGGGCCGCGCCTCGGACAACGCACCGAGGCTGGCGCGCGCGGCGGCATAGGTCGCCGGCATCCGCGCTGCCAGATAGGCTTTGACCGCAAGCTCCTCTGCCATATGCAGGCGTCCGTCGCGCAGTTCGGCGCGGTAGCGGTCGGACAGTGTCTTTGCCGCCTGCTGCAGCACCGCCAGCGGCGTTCCGTCAAGCAGGCGGTCGACTGCCTGCCGCAGCGGTGAGGGCAGTTCCATCGCCTACGCGCCCCGCGGCGCAAGCAGGATGATCGACGCGCCGCCGACGCACAGCGCCGCTCCGAGAAAATCCCATCGGTCCGGGCGGATGCCTTCGGCCAGCCACAGCCAGCCGAGCGAGACGGCGATATAGATGCCGCCATAGGCAGCGAAGGCGCGGCCGGCCGCGTCGGCATCGACCTGCGCCAGCAACCAGGCAAACAGGATAAGCAAGGCAAGGCCGGGAACCAGCCACCACGGCGATTTTTCGAGACGCCACCATGCCCAGACCGAAAAACACCCGGCAATCTCGGCAAGCGCCGCGCCGATATAGAGGACATAGCTCATCGAAAGACCTCGTACCTGTGAAGCCTTATCGACCGGCGATGCCGTTCTTGGCAAGCGTCGATGCCGGTGGGTGGGGGCGAGCTTGATGCGGAGGCATCTCTCCCCGTCGCGCTTCGCGCGCCACCTCCCACCGCAGGCGGGGGCGAGGAACCCAAGCCGGAAAGGCTCGATCCTCGCGACCAACTTTCCTCTCCCCTTTCAGGGGGAGAGAGGTGGCGCGTGTAGCGCGACGGAGAGGGGGTAGAACCTATGACGCCAAATGCACAGCCAGCCATCATTTTCGACAGCCGCCTCCTGCGTCATCGCGCCCGCGCCCCGCGCTATTTGGTGCGCGAAATCTTGCGTTTTCCGGCGGCGGGCTTGGTTACGGGCCTGTCGCCCGGCGTGGCCGTGGCTTCGCCGGGTTGATGCCCGATTTCATGCATGGCAAGCGCCTTTTCGCATTTGCCGATATAGTCGCGGGTCATCGGCAGCACGTCGTTCTTGCGAGTCAACTGGATCTGGAAATTGACCAGATCCTGCCAGCGGAACGAGGCTTCAGAGCCGCAAAGATAAAACTCCCACATGCGGCAGAAGCGCTCGTCATAGATCGCCTTGACCTTGTCGCGGTTGGCCAGGAAGCGCTCGCGCCAGGCCTTCAGCGTATCGGCATAGTGAAGGCGCAGGATTTCAACGTCGGTGGTGGCGAGGCCCGAGCGCTCGATATGCGGCGTCACTTCCGACAGCGCCGGAATGTAACCGCCCGGGAAGATATGCTTGCGGATGAAGGCGCTGGTGGTGGTCGGCGGCGCGGTACGTCCGATCGTGTGCAGCAACATGACGCCGTCAGGCTTCAAGAGCGTGGCGCATTTGTCGAAGAAGGTCCGATACTGGGTAACGCCCACATGTTCGAACATGCCCACCGAGACGATGCGGTCGAAGCGCTCCGACAGGTCGCGATAGTCGCGCAGTTCGAAGTGGACGCTGTTTTCCAGCCCCATGGCGCGGGCGCGCTCGGTCGCCACCTGATGCTGTTCGGTCGAAAGCGTGACGCCCAGCACTTCGGCGTCGAAGGTCTTGGCGATGTAGAGCGCAAGGCCGCCCCAGCCGCAGCCGATGTCGAGCACGGTTTGCCCCGGCTTGATGCGCAGCTTGGCCGCTATGTGCTGCTTCTTGGCCAGTTGCGCCTCTTCCAGCGTCATGTCGGGGCGCTCGTAATAGGCGCAGGAATACTGCATGTCCTTGTCGAGGAAGAGCTTGTAGAGTTCGCCTGACAGGTCGTAGTGACGTTCGACATTGCGCTTGGAGCGCCGCTCGGTGTTCCATTGCTGTAACGGCCGCGCCGTCATGCGGGCGGAGTTGAGCAGCTTCCCCCAGGTCGAATCGGTCCATGAGATGCCGATATTATTGTAGATCAGGTGCAGGAAGCTGAGGATGTCACCTTCGATGAAGTCGAGTTCCTGATCCATATAGGCTTCCGGGATGCCGAGCGTCGGGTGAAGGGTGATCGCGCGCTCTGCATGACGGGTGTGAATGACCATATGCACCTTGTCACCAGATCCGTCACCGAACCGGCTGGTGACGCCGTTAGGCCCGGTGATGCTGAGATCACCGGTGTGGACGATGCGTTCCACGATGCGTTGCAGGAAGACATTCATGGCTGACCCTCGGACATGACCGCTTTGTGGCTTTATTGTGCTAAAAGCCAAAGGCGTTGAAAAGTTCCAGTCCAAATAAAAAAGCCGGGCAACGAGCCCGGCTTTTTGGTCCAGAAATTTCTTTTTCCTGCGAGAGGCCGGTACGGCCTATTCCTCTTCGCCTTCGAACTCGGCGTTCGGATCGAAGAAGTTTTCCGGCCGCGCATTGTCGTTGATGTCTTCGCCATAGATCGCTTCGGCGGTGGTCAGCGTCTCGCCCTGGGCCTGGCGTTCGGCTTCGTCGGTCGAACGGGCGATGTTGAGCGTGATGGTGACCTCGACTTCCGGGTGCAGGGAGATGGCCACGTTGGTCAGGCCGATGGTCTTGATCGGATGATTGAGTTCGACCTGGTTGCGATCGACCGAGAAGCCTTCCGCGGTGAGCAGATCGGCGATGTCGCGGGTCGAGACCGAGCCGTAGAGCTGGCCGGTTTCGCCAGCCGAACGCACGGCTACGAAGCTCTTGCCGTCGAGCGTGTCGGCGATCTGCTGGGCTTCCGACTTGCGCTCCAGGTTGCGGGCCTCGAGCTGGGCGCGCTGGCCTTCGAACTTTTTCTTGTTGGCTTCATTGGCGCGCAGCGCCTTGCCCTTGGGCAGCAGGAAGTTGCGGGCGAAGCCGTCCTTGACCTTGACGGTATCGCCCATCTGGCCGAGGCGGGCTACGCGTTCGAGAAGGATTACGTCCATTTTTGTCTCCATATGCGCCATAAATGGCGGGTGTGCGGGAGACAGTCAGGAAGGGAAGGGCGCGCTTTGCGCCGGTTTCGCTGTCCTGCCTGTCGCGGCAGTTAGGGGTCTATGCCCCAACTCGGATATCAGTTTCTCCAGCCGTGTCCGTCACGGATGGACGATAGCGGGCGACGAACCGCCCGCTATCGATAGAATCAGCG
>JBARYG010000167.1:0-8205 GCA_049647745.1 Mesorhizobium sp. | reverse complement strand
GCGCATAGGCGACCTGCTCAAGGCCCGCCGCAAGCCGATCCTGATGGCGACGACGGCCATCACCCTGGCACTGGCCGGTACCCTTCTGGGCAAGGCCTTCCTGTCCGATCCGCAACAGGTGGCCAGCGCCGATGTCGCGCCGGTCGTGGCCGAGCAGAAGGCCGACTCCAGTCCGACGCCGGCGCCGGCGACGGCGACGACGGATGCGGCGCAGGGCGATGCCGTGCGCGTCGTCGGAAGCGGCGAGGCATCGGCTCCGAAAGCTGCTGACGATGCCGTGGCAACGCCGGCGCTGGCCGGTGGTTCCATCCCGGAAAGCGACACAGCAGTCGATTCCGCCGCCACCGCGGTTGCCGCTGCCCCGGCCTCCGACAAGGCTGCGACCGACACGGCAACAGACGATGGCGCAGCGCAGGCGCTGTCGCCCATCATTCCTTCGACCCCTAACCCTTCGCCCATGACTGCGGCCCCTTCGGCAACGTCGCCCGATACAACCGGGGCGGTGCCGGCGGTGGATGCGCCCGCACCCGCGCAGGCAGGAATCGACGTCCCTGCCGATGCCGGTCCGGCGGCTTTGCGCCAGGCTGCCGCCGATGGCGACGCCAAGGCGTTGTTCGAAATAGGCTCGCGCTATGCCGAGGGGCGCGGCGTCAAGGAGGACACGACGGCGGCGGCGAAATGGTACGAGAAGTCAGCCGAACTCGGCTTCGCGCCGGCTGAATACCGCATAGGCAATTTCTACGAGAAGGGCATCGGCGTCACCCGCGACATCCAGAAGGCCAAGACCTGGTATCAACTCGCGGCCGGGCAGGGCAACGCCAGCGCCATGCACAACCTGGCCGTGCTGTTCGCCATGGCCGCGGACGGCGTCACCGACAATGAATCGGCGGCGCGCTGGTTCCAGGCGGCGGCGGATCTTGGCGTCAAGGACAGCCAGTTCAATCTCGGCATCCTCGCCGCCAAGGGCGTCGGCATGAAGCAGAATCTCGAGGAGGCGTATAAATGGTTCGCCCTCGTAGCCAAGACCGGCGACAAGGACGCGGCCTCCAAACGCGACGAAATCGCCCACGCGCTGCGGCCCGAGCAACTGGAGCGCGCTCGTGCGTCGGCCGAATTGTGGAAGGCGAAGCCGCTCGACCAGGCCGCCAACTCGGTCGACGTTCCCGAATCCTGGCAGGAGGGAACGTCGGCGACGACGGCTGGCATCGACATGAAGAAGGCCGTGCAGAACATCCAGCGCATTCTCAACAAGAACGGCTATGATGCCGGCGGCACCGATGGGGTCATGGGCCAGAAGACCAAGAACGCGATCATGGCCTTCCAGGGCGACAACGACATGAAGCCCACCGGCGAGGTCGACGAGAAGCTGGTCAAGGCTCTGCTTGCGCACAAATAGCGCAGTCGGCGTCGTTTCCACGACGCCGCGCCACAAATTCGCCTGCTAACCAATTGACATGGTTTTTGTTTCGGTGCCGCGATCCCATTCGCGGCGTCGCTGCAAGAACAGGTTAGCTTTTGAGTGATATAGACTTTTCAGTGTTATTGACCGGCAGCGGCCATCCTGGCCGATGGCGAAACTGATCGAGACAGACGGGTGGGCATCTATCTCCCGATCGCGGAAATTTCCGTCAACGTCTTCGTACTGCTGGCCATGGGCACGGCGGTCGGTTTCCTGTCGGGCATGTTCGGGGTCGGCGGCGGCTTCCTGATCACGCCGCTTCTGATCTTCTACAACATCCCGCCGGCCATCGCGGTCGCCACCGGGGCCAACCAGGTCATCGCCTCTTCCTTCTCCGGGGCGCTGTCGCACATGAAGCGCGGCACGCTCGACTTCAAGCTTGGCGGGGTGCTTTTGGCGGGCGGCGTAGTCGGCTCCACCGGCGGCATCTTCGTGTTCGGATTCCTGCGCCGGCTGGGCCAGCTCGACCTGTTCATTTCGCTGCTCTACGTCATCCTGCTTGGCGTTGTCGGCGGCCTGATGCTGGTCGAAAGCGTCAATGCACTACGCATGACCCGCAGCGGCGCCGCGCCCGTGCTGAAGAAATCCGGCCAGCACAACTGGATCCACCGCCTGCCGCTGAAGATGCGTTTCCGCGCCTCGAAGCTGTTCGTCAGCGTCATTCCGGTCCTGGCGCTGGGCGCGGCCATCGGCTTTCTGTCGTCGATCATGGGCGTGGGCGGCGGCTTCATCATGGTGCCGGCGCTGATCTATCTGCTCAAGGTGCCGACCAACGTCGTTATCGGCACGTCGCTGTTCCAGATCATCTTTACCTCGGCCTATACGACCCTGATCCATTCGGCGACCAACCAGACCGTCGATGTCATCCTTGCCTTCCTTCTGATGGCGGGCGGCGTCGCCGGCGCGCAATACGGTGCCAAGGTCGGGCAGAAGCTGCGCGGCGAACAATTGCGGGCGCTGCTCGCCCTGCTGGTGCTGGCGGTTGCCATCCGCCTCGCCATCGACCTCTTCGTCACGCCGCCCAATCTTTACTCGCTGTCCACCGCGGGCCTTAGCTGATGGGCGCGCGCAGGAACCCGAAGGTCCTTACGGCACTGGCGGCCTTGTTGTTCGCACTGATGCCGGCAGCCCATGCCCAGAGCCCGCGCGACGTCTCGACCCACAACGAAGGTATCCAGATCGGGCTTTCGACCAACAATATCGCCATCACCGCCGGTTTTTCCGGCGCCGACCTCACCATCTTCGGCTCGCTTGAAAACGCCGACCCGCAGGTCGCGAGGCAGGGCCGCTATGACGTGATCGTGGTGCTGGAGGGGCCGGGGCAGCCGATCGTCGTGCGCCGCAAGGACAGGGTCCTCGGCGTCTGGGTCAACCTCGAATCGGAAACCTTCGATAACGTGCCGGTATCCTATTCGATGGCCAGCACGCGGCCCTTGCAGGACATCACCGAGCCGAACAGCTACAAGCAATTGTCGCTCGGCCCCAACAACATCTACATGGAACCGGCCGAGCCCGACAACAATCCGACGACCATCCAGGAATTCACCAAGGCGCTGCGCGATCGCAAGGCGGCCGAGGGCCTTTACAGCGAAAATGTCGGCGGCGTGCAGTTTTTGTCGCAGAACCTTTTCCGCGCCACCGTGCGGCTCCCGCCGGACGTGCAGATCGGCACCCACAAGGCGCGCGCCTTCCTGTTCAAGAACGGGTTGTTCATAAAGGAAAACTCGGCGCAGCTCGAAATCCGCAAGTCGGGTTTCGAGCAGGCCGTGTTCCGTCTCGCCCATAACCACAGCATCTTCTACGGCGTCTTCGCCGTCTTCCTGGCGATGGTGACCGGGTGGCTCGGCCGCATCATTTTCCGCAAGGATTGAGTGACGCCACGGCTATGGCGTCCGGCGCGATAGCCCCATACTGGGATGGAACGGCAGCGCAGGCGGAGACGAAACATGGCCCTGACCAATCGAGACCTTGTCGAGCTCACGGAATGGCGGCGCACGCTGCACCGGCAACCGGAAATATCGAACGAGGAGGAGGCGACCGCGAAGGAGGTGGTGAGCTTCCTCGCCGATACCGGGCCGGACAAGGTACTGGCCGGGTTGGGTGGGCACGGCGTGGCGGCGGTCTACGACAGCGGCGAGGCGGGACCGACGGTGCTGTTCCGTTCGGAACTCGACGCGCTGCCGATCCAGGAGCTTTCCGGCGTGCCGCATTCCTCGCTCGTTGCCGGCAAGTCGCATATGTGCGGCCATGACGGGCACACCGCCATCCTTGCGGCCGTTGGCCGCCAGCTCGGGCGCAAAAGACCCGCTAAAGGCCGCGTCGTCCTGATGTTCCAGCCGGCGGAGGAAACCGGCAACGGGGCCGCCGGCGTCGTCGCCGATCCGCGCTTCGGCGAGATCGCGCCGGATTTCGCGTTCTCCCTGCACAACCTGCCCGGCGTGCCGTTCGGCGAGGTGCGGCTGAAGGCCGGCGTGGTGAATTGCGCCTCGCGCGGCATGCGCATCGTTCTGGAAGGCAAGACCGCGCATTCGTCCATGCCTGAAACCGGCGTTTCGCCGATGCTGGCGGTGAGTAAGCTGATGCCGGCGCTCGCCGGCCTCGGTCGTGGAACCTTCGCCGACGACGATTTCGGCATGGTCACCGTCACCCATGTCGCGATGGGCGAAGCCGTGTTCGGCATCGCGCCCGGCCGTGCCGAAGTCTGGGCGACATTGCGCACCCGGCGCGACGAACGGATGGCCGATTTCTGCGCCTCCGCCGAGACGCTGGCCGCCGGTATCGCGGCCGAGCATGGGCTGACGCCCCGGCACGACTATCATGAGATTTTCGTCGCCAGCGTCAACGCGGCCGACGCGGTGGAACATCTGCGGCGCGCGCTCGACGAGGAGGGCGTCGTCCACACGCAGGATGACCTGCCGATGCGCGCTTCGGAAGATTTCGGCATATTCGGCCACAGCGCCGCTTCGGCGATGCTCTTCCTCGGCGCCGGCGAGCGGCATCCTGCGCTGCACAATCCCGACTATGATTTTCCGGACGACCTGATCCCGATCGGGGCAAAAATATTCATGCGCACGGCGCGCAACCTTCTGGGCGACTGATTTCAGCCCGGCTGCAGCATTGAGCCGGGAAGCGCGAAGACGCGGCTGGCGCCCAGCATATAGGCCATCAGGCTTTCGCGCCGGAACAACCCGGCATAGGCGCGGTCGAGCACGTTGAGCGAGCCGGTATAGGCGCCGAAGGCCGGCATGATCATGCGTCCGCCGTCGCCGGCAAAGCAGCGCCGCCGCACCGAGCGGCCGCGCTGCACGATGCGCGCGCAAGGGTGCAGATGGCCCGAAATCTCGCCCTCGATCCGTTCGCGGGAAGGCTCGTGCCGGAACGATAGCGCGCCGACGAGGATTTCCTGCACTGTCCGGCCCGGCAGGCCCGCCGGCGCTTCCGGGTCGTGGTTGCCGGCAACCCAGAACCAGTCGCGTCCGGCCATGAGCGTTGCCAGTTGGTCGCGAAAAGCGCCATGCATGCGCGCCGCGCCATGGCCGTCGTGAAAACTGTCGCCGAGACTGACGACGATCCCGGGCCGATAATCGGCGATCACCGTCTGCAAGCGCAACAGCGTCGCCGCCGTGTCGTAGGGCGGGACCAGCGCGCCGCGTCTGGCCAGCGCCGAACCCTTTTCCAGATGCAGGTCGGATACCGCAAGCAGGCCATAGTCGGGGAAATAAAGCACGCCGCGCCGGTCGCAGACGGCGGTCTCGCCGGCGATATAGATAGGATCCCCGTTTTCAGGCGATGCATCGGCGGCGGCAAAACTCATCCTGTCCCCATCGCCTCCTCGACCAGATCGGCGGCATCCATCAAAAGCGTCTCGTCGGCCTCGCCGTTGACCGGCATCTTGCCGACTTCCAGCATGATCGGCACGGCCAGCGGCGAGATGTGTTCCAAATGCTTATGCACGATTCGCCCGCGTATGCGCGAGAGCATGTCGGCCAGTCTCCTGACATCGAGCAGGCCGGCGGCGGCGTCCGCCCGCGTCGCCTGCAGCAGGATATGGTCGGGCTCATGGCTGCGCAGCACGTCGTAGATGAGATCGGTCGATACCGTCACCTGCCGCCCGCTCTTTTCCTGGCCCGGATGGCGCTTTTCGATCAGCCCAGAAATCAGCGCACAGGCGCGGAAGGTGCGCTTCAACAGCCATGAATCCGCCAGCCACGCCTCCAGGTCGTCGCCCAGCATGTCCTCGTCGAACAGTTCGCCGAGCGACGGCTTTTTTGCCCGAAACATCGCGCCCATGTCGCCCAGCGACCAGATCGCCAGCGCATAGTCGGTGGCAACGAAGCCGAGCGGCCGTGCGCCCGCCCGTTCCAGCCTGCGTGTTAAAAGCATGCCCAGCGTCTGGTGCGCCAGCCGTCCCTCGAACGGATAGGCGACCATGTAGTGCCGGTTGCCGCGCGGAAAGGTTTCGATCAACAGGTTCTCGCGCTTCGGCAGCACCGATTTTTCCGCCTGGATGGTGAGCCAGTCGGCGACCTGTTCCGGCAGGTTCTTCCAGCGGGCTCTATCGTCCAGCATGGCGCGCACCTGTTCGGCCAGATAGGTCGAAAGCGGAAACTTGCCGCCGCCGTAATAGGGCACCTTGGCGTCCTTGCCCGGCGCGTTGGAGACAAAGCATTCGTTCTCGCGGATGCCCTCGAAGCGTAGGATTTTTCCGGCGAAAAGGAAGGTGTCGCCGTGGGTCAGCGTTTCCAAAAACGCTTCCTCGATCTTGCCCAGCACCATGCCGCCGCGCGACGACGACACCTTCGCCCCGGCCTTCACATAGCGCACATTGAGCGCTGGCACTTCGATGATCGTGCCGACATTCAGCCTGTATTGCTGCGCCACGCGCGGATGCGAAACGCGCCATAAACCGTCCTTGTTCCGGCGGATGCGCGCGTAGCGTTCATAGGCTTTCAGCGCGTAGCCGCCGGTGGCGACGAAATCGACGACGCGGTCGAAGGTATCGCGCTCGAGATCGGCATAGGGTGCCGCGCTGCGGATTTCCGCGAACAGATCGTCGGCCAGAAAGGGCGCGCCGCAGGCGCAGCCCAGCACATACTGCGCCAGAACGTCGAGCCCGCCGGCGGTCAGCGGCGGCGTGTCCTGCGCGCCGAGATAATTGGCGTCGAGGGCTGCCCGGCACTCCAGCACCTCGAAGCGGTTGGCCGGGATCAGGATCGCCTTCGACGGCTCGTCCATGCGGTGGTTGGCGCGGCCGATGCGCTGTGCCAGCCGGCTCGCTCCCTTCGGCGCGCCGACATGCACGACCAGATCGACGTCGCCCCAGTCTATGCCGAGGTCGAGCGTCGAGGTGGCGACGATGGCCCTGAGCGCGTTGTCGCCCATCGCCTTTTCGACCCGCCGGCGCTGGCCGACGTCGAGCGAGCCGTGATGCAGCGCGATCGGCAGCGTATCCTCGTTGACCCGCCACAATTCGCGAAACAGAAGCTCCGCCTGGCTGCGCGTGTTGACGAACAGAAGCGTCGTCTTGTGGCGCTTGATCTGCTCGTAAATCTCCGGCGTCGCATAGCGCGCCGAATGCCCGGCCCACGGCACCCGCTCCTGCGAATCCAGAATGGAAATATCCGGCTTAGCCCCGCCCTCGACGGTGATGAGGGCCGCCATTTCGCCGGGGGGATTCTGAGCGACCAGCCAGCGCCGCAATTCGTCCGGCTCGGCCACCGTCGCCGACAGGCCGATGGTCTGCATGTCGGGCACGAACCGGCGCAGCCGTGCCAGCCCCAGCGCCAGGAGATGGCCGCGCTTCGACGTCACCAGCGAATGCAGTTCGTCGAGCACGACATAGCGCAGATCCTCGAAGAAGCGCGGGGCGTCGGGCGAGGCGATCAGCAGCGCCAGTTGTTCGGGCGTGGTGAGCAGGATGTCCGGCGGCACCAGCTTCTGCCGCGCGCGCTTGTGCTGCGGCGTATCGCCGGTGCGGGTCTCTATGGCGATGGGCAGGCCGATCTCGGCCACCGGCTTGCCGAGGTTGCGTTCGATATCGACGGCCAGCGCCTTCAGCGGCGAGATATAGAGCGTGTGGATGCCGCGTCGTGCTGTTCCCGGCTTTCGCTTCGGGCGTTCGGCCAGTTCGGTCAGCGTCGGCAGGAAACCGGCCAGCGTCTTGCCTGCGCCGGTCGGCGCGATCAACAGCACCGACTGCCCACCCTGAGCGCGTGAAAGCAGCTCGATCTGGTGCGCGCGCGGTGCCCAGCCCTTTTCCGCGAACCATCTTACGAACGGCTCGGGAAGAGGGATGGCGGCATTTTCCTCGGCAAGGCGCGGCTCGATAGTCACCCGGCAGAGGTAGCGCGAGAGGGGGCAATCGCCAAGCAGATTTTGGAACAAAACAAGATCGGCAACGCGATCTCCTTTGCCGTCATGAACTCCAACAGAGTTGATGACGGCTGAGAGGGTGCCGCTGTGCACTCGAAAGATATTGCCGTGTGTGGATAGAAAGAAAATCTATTCACACCCTTTCCACCTCACCCATAATCCGTCGCATCTCCCTCGCGGGAACACGGGTCATGAACCGAATGAGCGTGGAGGGGACGGTGCCGGTTCGGTTCGCAAACGGTATGCGGGCTGGGTGATGAGCCCTCAGATCCGGGCCTCGACCAAGGCTTGTGGGCGAAAATGCCCCTCCCTGTGGTGAGGCAAGCACACCGGCGGGGCGCGGAAGTCGCGCCACGTATAAAATTATCAGAGGC
>JBARYG010000166.1:0-2315 GCA_049647745.1 Mesorhizobium sp. | reverse complement strand
CTTTCGGGGGAATCGGCCTGCCTCGGCGGCAGCTTCACGGCCAGCGCCAGGTTCGGGAAGGCATCCACCTTGTTGGGCAGGGCCATGGCGTCGATGAAGATTTGCTGGAAATGCGGCTCCAGCGCTGTCTCGATCTTCTCGATGCGGTGGACCTCATCCTCGATCTCGCGGCGATGGTCGCGGTTCAGCAGTGCCATCAGCGCGCCGGTACCAGAGGCGTTGCCGACCGCCTTGACGTTGGCAAGGTCGCAATCGGGGATCAGGCCGAGCACCATGGCGTATTTCGGATCGATGAAGGAGCCGAATGCGCCCGCGAAACGGATCATGTCGACGTGGTCCACGCCCTGCTTTTCCATGAGCAGCTTCACGCCGGCATAAAGGGCTGCCTTGGCGAGCTGGATGGCGCGCACGTCGCGTTGCGTGATGACCAGCCGTGGCTCGCCGTCGCGCAGTAGATAGGAGAAGGTGCGGCCGTGTTCGAAGATGCGCGGCGAACGCGCCGCCTGTGCGCCGTCGATGACGCCGTCTTCCGAAATGATGCCGGAAAGGTACATTTCGGCGACCACCTCGATAATGGCCGAGCCGCAGATGCCGGTGACGCCGACCACGCCCGCCGCTTCCTCAAAACCTTCTTCGTCGGACCATTTGTCGACGCCGATGACACGGTATTTCGGCTCCAGCGTTTCCGGGTCTATGCGCACGCGCTCGATGGCGCCCGGGGCCGCACGCTGGCCGCCGGAAATCTCGGCGCCTTCGAAGGCCGGGCCGGTCGGCGACGATGCGGCAACGACCCGCGCACGGTTGCCGAGGATGATCTCGGCATTGGTGCCGACATCGACCAGCAGCATCATCTTGTCCTGCCGGTAGGGACCCTCCGACAGCGTGGCGCCAGCCGCATCGGCGCCCACATGGCCGGCAATGCAAGGCAGCGTGTAGAGGCGCGCGCCCCGGTTGATGTCGATATCGATTTCATGCGCCCAGTATTGCAGCGCGCCCGAAACGGCGAGCGCGAAGGGCGCCTGGCCGAGTTCGGTCGGGTCGATGCCGAGGAACAGGTGGTGCATGATCGGATTGGCGACGAACACGGCGTCGAGGATATCGTGGCGGTCGACGCCGCCTTCCTCGCAGACCTTGCCGATAAGCTCGTTGACCGCCTGGCGCACGGCGACCGTCATCGCCTCGCGCCCTTCCGGATTCATCATCACGTAGGAAACGCGGCTCATCAGGTCTTCGCCGAAGCGGATCTGCGGGTTCGACGCGCCGGACGACGCAACGATGCGGCCTGACAGCAGCGACACCAGATGCATGGCGATGGTGGTCGAGCCGATATCGCAGGCGATGCCGTAGGCCTCGTTCTTCAGGCCCGGCCACATCGCTATGATGAAGGGCCGCGAAACATCCATGTCGCGATGGATGGCGACGGTGACGCCCCAGTTTTCCTTGCGCAGGATACCCTGCACCTGCGGAATGAGGTGCGGCGCGATCAGCGGATTCTTCCAGCCCCAGTCCTTTTCGAGAACCAGTTTGAGGCGGTCGAGATCGCCGAGCGGCTTGTGCATGTCGGGCTCGTCGACCTCGACATAGCAAAGCTGGACGGCGGGGAGGCGGTCGATATGGCGGTCGACGGCTGCCTTGCGCACCACCTGCGCGTTGATGACCGTGTCCTGCGGCACGTCGACGACGAGATCGCCCTGGATAGTGGCCGAACACGACAGGCGGCGGCCGTCGGGCAAGCCGCGAATATGTTCGTAGCGCTCTTCCTTCGGCCCTTTCGGCGAGATGTGATCCAGCGACGATACGATCTGGTGCTTGGCGAAATTACCTTCCTGCACCTCCACCTGGCAGCGCCCGCATGTCGCGCGCCCGCCGCACACGCTTTCGACATAGACGCCGAGCTGGCGCGCGGCATCGAGAATCGGCGTGCCGACGGGGAAACGTCCACGCTTGCCGGATGGCATGAACAGGACCAGAGGATCACGGACTTCGACGTTCATTTTCTCACGCTGCTTAAAAAGCCCTGCCTCTGATTAAGTGATTGTTCCCGAATGGGGCGGAAGATCAGCTTCATTGAGAGGCAACAATGTCGGAACTGCTTTTCTCCGCTGTCCTGGGTTCCTTTTTCATGGTCCGGCTATTCAGGGGGCCATGGCTCAGAAACCCGCAATACCTTGCGGCCGCCATCGCCGGATCGGTCGCGGGTACGCTGATCCTGCACACCTTTTGGCCCGCTCTCGACGGCGATTTCATCGCCGGCGCGATCATTGGCGCAGTCGGGCCGCTCGCCGGCATGGCGCTGTTCGACGCCTTCCTGAAAT
>JBARYG010000165.1:0-14100 GCA_049647745.1 Mesorhizobium sp. | reverse complement strand
ATGCTGGCGAGGTCGTGCTGGAGGCGGCCCGCATCTATGACGCCAACCGGCCGATGCTTCTGGCGACGGCGCGGCGCTGGAACCATGTGCCCGTGGACCTTGGTCATGTCGGCGACGACCGTGCCGCCCTTGCCGCCCGGCTCGACCGGGGAGCTGAGGAAGCCGACGTGATTTTCACCTCCGGCGGCGCTTCGGCAGGCGACGAGGATCATGTCTCGGCGTTGCTGCGGGAAGCCGGCACGATGCACAGCTGGCGCATTGCCGTGAAGCCGGGCCGGCCGCTGGCGCTCGGCCTGTGGCGGGGCGTTCCGGTGTTCGGCCTGCCGGGAAATCCGGTCGCAGCCTTCGTCTGCACGCTGATATTCGGCCGCCCGGCGCTCTCTGTGCTGGCCGGCGCGGGGTGGGAGGAACCGGCGGGCTACACGGTTCCGGCGGCCTTCGGGAAGAACAAGCTGCCGGGCCGGCGTGAATATCTGCGCGCGCGGCTGACGCCGGAAGGCCATGCGGAGGCTTTCCGCTCGGAAGGATCGGGACGCATCAGCGGGCTTTCCTGGGCCACGGGCCTCGTCGAACTCGCCGATGGCGCGCGCGAGGTCGCACCCGGCGATCCGGTTCGCTTTCTTCCCTACGGGTCCTTTGGCTTGTAGGCGATCGAGCCCGTGGCAAGGGGAACGCCGATTGGAGCCGACTGTTTCGCCGGCTATGGAACGGAAGTCGTCGCAAGTTGTTATTCAGGCTTGCAAGTCGTGCGGTGATCCTGCACCTTGTGCGGAGAACTCTGCGATCGCTGCCTTAGCAACAAACAAGGAGCTGGCGATGAGAGAAATCATCCTTGCGGGGGCGCTTGCGCTCTCGACCGTAACATGCCTCGCCCAGACCACCCAGCCATCACAGCCGGCGTCTTCCGAAGCCGCGTCGGGCGCCGTTCAGCAGGCCGCCTCGCAACAAGGCGCGGCCAATCTGTGCCAGGACCTCCTCGGCTTCATGAAGGCACCCCCACCGGAGGCGAGCAAGACCGATGCGGCGGCTGTCAGCACGCCGAAAGAAAAGGTGCTGACCATCGAGGCGGCCCAGAAGCTCGCCGACGCCAACGATATCGCACAATGCCAGAAGGCGGCCCGCGAAATGCGAGTTGCCGGCGTTGCCATGCCGCCCCCGCTCATCGCGCTGGCGGCGCTGGACCTAAAGTATCAGCAGAAATCGGGCGCGGCGGCCGCACCCGCTGGAACTGCCGGTTCGGCGGGGAACCAGTAGGCGCCGAGTTCGCGCCATGAAGGACAATTCGACGGCAGGTCCGGTCAAGGCCTGCCTCGACGGCAACAGAAACGAAGGAGGCCGGGATGGGCATGATCTTGACGGGAATCGTCGTCACGGGCGCCATTGCGTTTGGCGCCGGCTTTTATATTTTGAATGTCCGGCCGGAACACCCGGCCTGGGAGGTCTTCAGCACCGAAAGCACGAGAGTGGGTGATCCGGGCCATAATCTCGTCGGGCAGAACTGGTCGGGGGACCCCGGCAATGTTTCTGCGGCCAGCGACAAGAAGACGGCTTCCTGAAGCGCTTTCGCGCCCTTTGAACGGGCGTCGTTTGGATCGGGCGACAGGACGCCAGGATGGCATGGAAATGATGGCCTTGGCCGATGGCCGGTCGCGTCAGGTCGGATGATGCGATGAAAAATGGTCGCCCCGGCAAGTGCAGCCGTTTTCGGAACGGTGCCGCTTTGCCGCCTGCCGCGCAGGTTGCTGCCTGTCGCTCGCGCTGCAACAGCAGGCGTTCCGGCGACCGCAATCGCGCTACTCCATTCTGTTTCGTATGATGCACTCTTTTGACGCCAGACGATTCCGTCTGGCTCTAAAGCATGTCTCCCGAAAGTGGCCCCGGTTTCGGGATAAAGACATGCTTGAAATCAAAGACCTAAAGCGTGCGGAGCGAATCTAAAAGATCGCGACACGCTTTAAAGTGCTCCGGGCTTAAACCCCAACCGGACCATCGACCGACCGGCTTGAAGCCAAACAGCGCGGCTATTCCGCTGGCTCGGCGGCGGCATGCGGCGGCGGCCTGCCGCCGATCTTGCCCTTGGCTTGCTGCTTCTCGACCCAGGCGCTGTGGTGTTCCTTGGCCCAGTTCAGGTCCACCGAACCGGAGCCCATGGCCTCGTAGGCGCCCTCCATGCCGAGCGTGCCGATATAGATGTGGGCTATGATGACCGCGACCATGAGGACGCCGATGATGGCATGGACATATTGCGCCATCTGCATGCCGCTGACGTCGGTGAAGGCAAACGGAAACAGCATGTAGATGCCGGAAACCGAGAGCAGGCCTCCGCCCAGCACGACTGACCAAAAGACGAGCTTCTGCCCTGTGTTGAAGCGCCCGGCCGGAGGATGCGTCCTGTTCGACTTGTCTAACAGCCCGCCGGCCGTCTTTATCCAGTTCGCATCGTAGCGGTCCGGGAGGTTGTGCCAGACCCACACGACCAGCATCACCAGTACGCCGAGCATGAACACCCAGGATACGAAGTGATGCGCGTATTTACCCCAGCTCGACCAGGTCGAAAATGCCTCCGGTCCGATCAGCGGCAGCAGCAGACGCCGTCCGAAGATAAGGTTCAGGCCGGTGATCGCAAGGACGATGAAAGCCGTTGCGGTTGTCCAGTGCATGAGGCGTTCGAATGCATTGAACCGGAGGATCTTTTGCCCCGATTCACCCGCCTGTGTCCGCACCCGGCCCCTGATGAAGAAGAAAAGCGCAATCGCCAGCAGCATGCCGATGATGGCGATGGCGCCGACCCACGGCAACATGCTTCGCTGGAAGCTCTGGTAGTCGCGGCCCTGCGGCTGTTGCAGGGTCGCGGCCTTCTGGTCCGGTATGGTGATGCGGCCCTGGATCTTGCCGAACTCATCGAGAAGCTGCTGTTCGCTCACCGCCTGCTGGGCGGGGTCGTTTGCCGTCGTGGTCTGCGCCCACGCAGGAGCCGCCAGCAGGCCAAGAACCAGAATGAAGGCTGCGACAGCCGGCGAAATCAGTCGATCAAGGCTCCAGATCCGCATTTGCTCCGTCCTCCCGAACTTGTTCGCTGCGGACCGATCAATGCCCGCTTTCCCGACTGCCGGCGTGCGCCTGAAACGACGCACGGCCTCCTACACGCCGACCGTTTCCCGATAGGCCGTCTGCCAGCCCCACGCACCGGAGCCGTAGCCGCGCTGCGTCACCCGCTCCTTGTAGATCGCGGCGATTATCTCGCCGTCGCCGGCAAGCAACGATTTGGTCGAGCACATTTCGGCGCAAAGCGGCAGCTTGCCCTCGGCCAGCCGGTTGGCGCCGTATTTGTCGTATTCGATCTCGGTTGAATCGGCGTCCGGTCCGCCCGAGCAGAACGTGCATTTGTCCATCTTGCCGCGGGAGCCGAAATTGCCGGTGCGCGGATATTGCGGCGCGCCGAACGGGCAGGCGTAGAAGCAGTAGCCGCAGCCGATGCACAAATCCTTCGAATGCAGCACCACCGCATCCTCCGTCGTATAGAAGCAGTCGACGGGGCACACCGCCGCGCAGGGCGCGTCAGTGCAGTGCATGCAGGCCATCGAGACGGAGCGTTCGCCCGGCTTGCCGTCGTTGATGGTGACGACGCGACGCCGGTTGATGCCCCACGGCACGTCGTTCTCGTTCTTGCAGGCGGTGACGCAGGCGTTGCACTCGATGCAGCGCTCGGCGTCGCACAGGAATTTCATCCGGGCCATTGTCGTTCCTCCCCTACACCGCCGCGATCTGGCAAAGCGTCACCTTCGGCTCCTGCATGCCCGTCGCCGGGTCGTAGCCATAGGTGGTGATGCTGTTGGCGCTTTCGCCGAGAACGTAAGGATCGGCCCCTTGGGGATAATTGGCCCGCAGGTCCTCGCCCTGGAACCAGCCGCCGAAATGGAAGGGCATGAACGCCACCCCCTTGCCGACCCGCTCGGTGACCAGCGCCTTTACCTTGGCCTTGACGTTGTTTTCCGCCCCGCTGACCCAGACCCAGCGCCCATCGCTGATGCCGCGCGCGGCGGCGTCGTCGGGGTTGATCTCGACGAACATGTCCTGCTGCAGTTCGGCCAGCCACCGGTTGGAGCGGGTTTCCTCGCCGCCGCCTTCATATTCGACGAGGCGGCCGGTCGTCAGGATGATCGGGAACGACTTGGCGACGCCCTTGTCCACGGCAGCCTTCTGAACGCTGAAGCCGATATTCGGCAGGCGGAACTGCTTGGCGTCCGGATAGGTCGGATACTTGGCCACGAGGTCCACCTTGGGCGTGTAGATCGGCTCGCGGTGGACCGGGACGGGATCCGGCAGGTTCCAGGCCAGCGCCCTTGCCTTGCCGTTGCCGTAGGGGTGGCAGCCATGGCTGAGCGCCACGCGCTGGATGCCGCCCGACAGGTCGGTCGACCACGACACCTTGCCGATGTCGCCCATGTCGTCGCCGATCGTCTGGATGATGCCGTGTTCCTCCGGCGTCAGGTCCCGGTCCCAGCCAAGTTTCTGGAGCACGGCCATGGTGAATTCCGGGTAGCCGTCGGTAAGTTCGGAGCCCTTCGTGTAGGAGCCCTCGGCGAGAAGCGTTTCGCCGTTGCGTTCGACGCCGAAGCGGGCGCGGAACGGGCTGCCGCCGTCCATGACGTGCAAGCCGGTGCTGTAGAGGTTCGAGGTTCCGGGATGGCGGATCTCCGGCTTGCCCCAGCAGGGCCAGGGCAGCCCATAATAATCGCCACCGACTTCCGGGTCGTCCTTGGGCGCGCGCAGGGTGACCAGGTCGAACTTGTGCTGGTTCCTCATATGCGCCTTGAGCCGTTCGGGCGACTGGCCGCAATAGCCGGTCGACCAACTGCCGCGGTTCATCTCGCGCAGTACGTCCTCCGGCACCGGCCGGTCGCCTTCGACCTTGATGTTCTTGAACATCCAGTCGGCAAGGCCGAGCTTCTTCGAAAGCAGGTAGAGGACCTGATAGTCGTCCTTCTGCTCGAAGCTCGGCGGAACGATCTGTTCGCCCCACTGGAGCGCGCGGTTGGAGGCAACCCGCGACCCCGAGGTCTCGAATTGCGTGCAGACCGGCAACAGATAGGTGTTGTCCTTGCGCCCGGCCTTGACCGCGAGCGAGGCCCAGGTCGTCGGATGGGGATCGGCCACGACAAGCAGTTCGAGCCCGGCTAGCCCCTTGATCGATTCCGGTATGCGCGTGATCGAGTTGCTGGCATGGCCTTGTACGAACATCGAGCGCATGATGTCGGGCTGGGCGATGTCCTCCTTCGGCAGTGAAACCGCATCGAACCAGCGTGTCAGCGGGATGCCGGGCGTTTCCATCAGTTCCTTGGAAGAGAACTGGCCCACCAGGTCGTTATAGGGAATCTCCCAGACGCGGCCCCAGTGTTTCCAGGCGCCTTCCGTCAGCCCGTAGTAGAAAGGCAGCGTGACCACGTCGAGCCCGATGTCGGTCGCGCCCTGAACGTTGTCGTGGCCGCGGAAAATGTTGGCGCCGGTGCCCGGCTTGCCGACATTGCCGGTGGCCAGGCACAGGATGCAGCTTGCCCGCGTATTGGCCGTTCCGACGGTGTGGTGCGTCTGGCCCATGCACCAGATGATGGTCGCAGGCTTCTGCGTCGCGAATGTCTGGGCAATGCGCTTCAGCTGCTCGCCGGGGACGCCGGTGATCGTTTCCACCTCGTCCGGAGTGTACTTGGCGACCTCCTTGCGGACGTCGTCCATCCCGTAGACGCGCTGGGCGATGAATTCCTTGTCCTCCCAGCCGTTCTCGAAGATGTGCCAGAGCATCCCCCACAGCAATGCAATATCGGTGCCGGAGCGGAAGCGGGCGTATTCCGTGGCATGGGCGGCCGTGCGGGTGAAGCGCGGGTCCATGACGATGAGGTTGCCGTTGTTGAGTTCCTTGCCTTCGAGCAGGTGCTGCATGGCGACCGGATGCGCCTCGGCCGGATTTCCGCCCAGGATCAGCATCGTCTTGGAGTTTCTTATATCGTTGTACGAGTTGGTCATCGCCCCGTAGCCCCAGGTGTTGGCTACGCCGGCAACTGTCGTCGAATGGCAGATGCGCGCCTGGTGATCCTGGTTGTTCGTCCCCCACAGGGCGGCGAATTTGCGGAACAGATAGGTGCCTTCGTTGGAAAACTTCGCCGATCCCATCCAATAGGTGGATTCAGGCCCGGACTTCTTGCGGATTTCGAGAAGCTTGTCGCCGATGCTGTTGATCGCCTCGTCCCAGGTGGTGCGCTCCCATTGGCCGTCGACGAGCTTCATGGGGTATTTCAGGCGGCGGTCGCTGTGCACCAGTTCGCGCACGCTGGCGCCCTTGGCGCAATGCGAGCCACGGTTGAAGGGGCTGTCCCAGGACGGCTCCTGGCCCGTCCACACGCCGTTCTGGACCTCGGCGGTTACCGTGCAGCCCACCGAGCAATGGGTGCAGACGCTCTTCTTGAGTTCGATCGGCACGCCCGGTTCCGGGTGGCTGATCGCGGCGGCCTTCTTGACGGTGCCAAGCTGGAAGGTACCCAGTGCCGCCAGCCCGCCGGCCACGAGGCCGGAACGGCGCAGGAACGTGCGCCGGTCCACGGGGGCCGCAGCCAGGCCGCCGGCGAGAGCCTGCAGTCGCGTGCGGCTCGCCTGTCCACTCTTGCGCTTCGTCAGCATGGCAACCTCACTTATGCTCGGGATAGCGATTGACGCGATAGTAGGCCTTGATGTGCTCCGTTTCCTTGTAACGGGCCCTCATCTCCTCCTTGCCGGGGTCATAGGCCAGCGCCTCGGTGGGGGTGAGCGCGACGGTCGCGACGGCGGCGGTGGAGGCCCCGCCGAATGCCCGAAGGAAGTTGCGTCGGCTCAGTGCCGTCTGTTTTTCGTCCTGCATCTTCCGTCCTCCTCCCTGCGGGGCACTGCGTCCCTGGCATGCGTCTAGGCGCTTCGCCGTGTCTCCATAGCGAAGGCTTCGCTTTCGATGTCGATGAAAAGCCTCCCGATCGTGCCGACCAACCGGTAGAAGCCGGCGCCCTTGGCGCTCTCCAGATCGCTGAAGAAACGCCCGGCCCACGGCTCGACGTGGCGCTCGAAGAAATCCTGCTCCTCGCCGCCGGAAACCATGAAACGCTTGCCGGCAAAACCACTCATCATCTCGCACAGGCTGCCGAGATGGTCCTCGGGCTCGCAATGGCCCTCGGCGCGCTCGATGCCGAAACGGATCATGTCGGCGCGCAGGCGCGCCAGAGGCCGTTCGTTGAGGAATCCGGTGAGATAGTAGGATGCGTAGGGAAGAAGCTCGCCGCGCCCCACGCCGATGAACAGCTCGAAATATTCCCGGTGGACCGCATCGGCAGTGCTCGATGCCGCTGCCTGCGCGAGGGCGGCGTGGGCGCGCCCAAGCGGCGTGTCGCCACCGCCCTGCAAGCTTGAAAGCCGGCTAAGCAGATCGCCGTCGGGCGGCGCGACCAGCAACGAGCCGAGAAGCGCATATTCGTCCGCCCGGGCCTGATCGATGTCGTCGAGTACAGCGGTCCCTGCGCCGAAGATTGAAGCATCCGCTTCATCTGGCCATTCTCGTGCCTGACCTGGAGGCAAGTCTGGGTTCATTACCTGACCTTGACCGCGTTGCCTGAGATTGGGTGAGCCCATAGTACGCCGACAACGTTCGAATGCAAGGGATTAACCTGCAGCCTGTTGCATATGGCTGCATTTGACGTTTCTTTCCTATCTTTGTCTTGAGAGAAATGGCTTCAGCGCACGCGGGTTAGCGCGGCATCGCCCCGCCATGGCGGGGCCGGGCGGAGGGCGCCGCCGGCTGGGATTTTCCACTGTCCGGCAATGGCGAACGTGCTTCGCCCTCGGCCGGCGGGCTCGTCTTGGTTTCCGCGGCAAAGGTCGGTGAGTCGGCCCCGGCGGGCTCATCTGCGCGCCTTTGCGCCGGTGAAGCTTCCGGTTCCCCGGCGGCGGGCGCCGTATCCGGCGGGGCATCGGCGGATTGTTCGGGCGGTTCGGCTGCCTGCGCTGTTTCTGCCGGCTTCGCAGTAGTATCGACGGCGCGCACCGCTTTCGAAAGGAAGCCGACGACGGCTTCCTTTGCCTCGAGCGGGCCGAACCCGGTCATCGAGCCCGGCTGGTTGAAGTCCCAGGCATATTCCGAAGGGCCGACATAGTCGCGGATTCCGGGGTCAATCGACCATACCCTGCGCAGCGCCGCCTGCTTCAGCGCCGCCGGGACGCCTTTCTTCAGGAAGGCGGTGATGTCGCTTTCGGCGGTCAGTTCTTCAATTCGCGGAAGCGACGCCACCACTTCCGCCTCGTCAGGCTCCGCTGCTTCCCCTTCGGGCGCGTCGGGTTCCGGCGCTGAAGCATCGCCACCGTCGGAAATCCCGTCAGGGACCTGCTCGTTTTCTCGATCCTCTGCGGGAACGGCAGGCGCTTCATCCAACCGTGCGGCCAGCTTGCGGCGTGACCATCGGGCGAGAATGTTGTCGCCGTTGCCGCTCATTCCTCTTCGTCCCTGCGCTCCACGTGAGGACCCCGCCTGGCCATCGCCTCCGGGTCTGCCCGGTCGCGCTTGCGCTTGACGAACGGTTGTTCGACGTGATGGGCCGCCACGAATGCCGCAAGCTGCTCTTGTATCTCAACCGGCATCGGCACGGCGTCTATGATGTCCGTATCGGTCTCCGTCAGCGCTTCGGCTTCGGACGAATCCGCCGTCACCAGATGCACCACGACGCCGGGGGCCGCATCCGTGGGCCGCAGCACGACCCAGAGACTGGGCTGCTGTGAACGCAGGTTTTCCCTGTACATCGTCGTATCCGTCCCGAAGAACTCGACCTCGAACGATCCCGCATAATACCGCACGAGCTTAGCCGCCTGTTCCAGGACCGTCCATGGCGTCGCGGCCGGCATACCCGCAAGCACGGCGACAGGCACCCAGGCATGGTCGACCCACGGGTTGTTGAGGACCCGCCGCTCCACGACGACACCGACTTCGGCTGTTTCCCGCACCATCGATCCTGACCCTAGCTCGCCGGGGCCGTGGCGCAGAGCGGCAGGCCGACGATGAGGTTTTGCGGTTTCATGCGGATCGTTCGATCGGGCGTCATCGCCAGAATCAGCCAGATCGGCTGCGCGCCCACTTCCGGCCTGACTTCTCCCGCGTCGGAAAAACCGAGCCGGAACAGGGCGACGATCCGTTCGGCCGTCTCGGGGTCGAGGTCCTCGCCCCGCCACAGCGCATTGCCGATGCGCGTCGCCTCGGCGTCGAGGCCGACGAACCACGCCCAACTGTCGTCCTCGATCCGCTCGACTGGTTCGATCGTCACCCTGACGGCGAGCAAATGGCGTATCCAGGCTTCCATCGCGCTGGCGAGACCGCGCCGCGCCGCGCTGTCGGCGCCGCCGAGGCGCAGCACCATGTCGAAGGCGTCGCTTCTTTCGAAATAGGCATCGGCGTTCCCTTCCTCGAGGATTTCGAGTTCGGTGACGGCCGGTCCGCCGAGCATGGCGAGCAGCGGCGAGGCGTGGCGGTTCTGTTCGTGGGTCTCGATGGTTTCGGCGTCGGCGAGCAGCAGCGTCCCCTCGTGGAAGCTTGCCCGCTGCGGGCGATAGAACAGTTCGGCCGCGCGCAGCACGGCAGGATCGCTTTCGCCGTCGAGCGCATTGCGCAGCACCACCTGCGCCAACTGGTTCATGAACAGCGGCGGCGTGTCGGCCGCCGAACCGCGCGCCAGTTGCAGATAAGCGGCTTCGATCGAGGGCGCGGCGAGAAGCCGGTCGCGGAAGGCGATCATGAAGGCCCAGTTCTCGCGCGCATCCGCATCTTCCATCGCGGCGATCTCGTCCTGCCCGACGGGGCGGCGCGGATGATGCATCAGAAGTTCGTGGTGCAGCCGCAGTTCCGCTTCGCACGCTTCCTGCGGCGGAAGCAGTTCGGGTCGCGCGAGATAAGCCTTGAGGAAGGCGTCTGTCACCGTAAGCCGGCCTGCCGCATCCCGGTCGAGAAGATGGTGGCCCGACGAAATCCAGAAATCCTTCACTTCTGCTTTCCCGACAACGCCCGGATATCGAATTCCTCCATGGGGCCGTCCTCCTCGTCGACCTCGATGACGCGGAACGCCGTTGCCATATCGAGCCGGCTCACCTTCTGGTGAAGGGTACGAAACGACTCCCGGATGCCAGTCTGCTCGCTGGCGCGGTGGAGGGCAAGCAGCGTGTTTGACGGGTGGTCGCAAAGCGACTGCGCGAACGCGACCTCTTCTTCGGCGGCCGGTCGCGCGGCTTCGAGATCGGGCGCCCCGCAATGCGCGACGAGCTGTCCGGCCAGGCGCTCGACGGCTGCCGCGCGTTCTTCGGCGCTCGCTTCCGTCACGACGGCGAGCGTGGACCAGCCGAAACTGCCGATGCCGAGGAAGCCGGCGCGGAATGCCTGCCGCTCCTTGCCGGCGAGGGTTTCGGGATCGGTGTCGAAGAACAGGAAAGTGCCTGTCACCGCCCATTCGCCCGGCTCGGCGGCACGTGAATAGACGAACGTGTCGGAAGGATCGAGGCGAATGGTACGCGGCAGTTTCAAAGCCATGGCATTTCCGTTGCAGGATCGAGCCAGGACGGGGACGCAAGCGCCGCCGCCAGATTCTGCCTCGCGGAAGGAGCCTGGCCGGGTTTCGCCTGAACCAGCAGATCCCCGTTATCGGCGATCAGCGCATCATGGCCTCCCGGCGACACGCGGTCCAGCCATCGTCTGGCCAGCGGCGCGAAGCCGGCCTCCTTCCATTCGTCGAACCCGACCATCAGGTGGCGCGAAAAGCCGGCGACGATCTCGCCGATATCCACGGCTTCGAAGCCCAGTTCGTCGAGCGCGCCGAACAATGGCCGCAGGCCGGGCTCGCAGGTGCGGACCACCGAGGTGCGGACCATGGCCGAGAAGACGAGCCAGTCCGGCGTCTCGCCGTCACGCGTTCCCTCGGGCCAGTTCAGGCGCCCGCCACCGACCAGAACCCCGTCGACGCGAAGCGCGTCCGGCCAGTCGAAGGTGACGGGGCGTGACGGCGGAGCAAGCGTGGCAAGTGCGTCGGCCAGCGCGTTCATGCCGGCATAGATCGCCAGACGCGCCTGCGCGAGCGCGACTTCCGGCTCCAGCACGACCGCGAATTCCGCCACGTCCTGCCGCCTCACCCAGACCAGCGTTCCTGCCCCCTCCTCCGCTGCGACGGCGCTGGCATGCGCGAAGGCGTCGCCGGATTCCCGCAACATGACGAGGCTGTAAGGCGGGGGCAGATCGAGGGCGTACTCTGTCGCCGACGCGTGCTGGGACATTATGTCGGTCCATTTGTGATGACGGCGGGCTTATTGTCCCTATAATACTTCTAAAGTGGAGGCGCTACCGTGACTGGCGGTGCCGCGGTGCGGGGAGAAGAGCCATGAATCCCGAAAGGCCACGCACGGTCTTTATTTGCTCCTGCGAGCGGAGCATGCCGGGCTTCGGTGACAGTGTCGCCCGTGGTTGTACTGGCGCAGACGTCCAGTCCGGGAACCAGTTCTGCGGTGCCGAACTCGAACGGGTTCGAAGCGCGTTGGGCAGAGGCGAAGCCATAACCATAGCCTGTACGCAGCAGGCGCCGCTTTTCCTCGAGGTCGCGCAGGATGCCGGTTTTGACGGCGAGCTTGCCTTTGCCAACATCCGCGAGACGGCAGGCTGGTCGAAACAAGGCGCTTCCGCAGGACCGAAGGCGGCGGCGCTGGTGGCGATGGCGGCCGAACCGGCCACCTCGCCCGAGCAGGTCACGCTGGCCAGCAACGGCGTCGTACTGGTCTACGGACGGGACGAAACGGCCATCGAAGCCGGCCGGCAGCTTGCCGGCGAGATGGATGTCACCGTGCTTCTGACGCGGCCGGGCGACGTCGCGCCTGATCGCGTATGGGATTTCCCTGTCGTGCGGGGCACGATCCGCAACGCGCAGGGCCATCTCGGCGCGTTCGAACTGACGATCGACGATTTCGCCCTCCCCTCGCCGTCGTCGCGCGAGCGCCTGCGTTTCGGCGTGCCCCGCGACGGCGCGCACTCGGAAGCGGACGTCATTCTCGACCTTTCCGGCGGCGCTCCGCTGTTTCCGGCGCATGAGCTGCGGGAAGGCTATGTCAGGGCCGATCCGGCCGACCGCGCCGGCCTCGCCACCGCGATCGCCAGGGCGGCTGATCTGGTCGGGGAATTCGACAAGCCGCGCTACATTAATTTTTCCGCCGATCTGTGCGCCCATTCGCGCTCGCACATCACCGGCTGCACGCGCTGCCTCGACCTGTGCCCGACGGGCGCCATAACGCCGGCCGGCGATCATGTCGCGATCGACGCGGATATCTGCGCCGGCTGCGGTAATTGCGCGGCCGCCTGCCCGACCGGTGCGGCCGCCTATGCTTTCCCGGATGCGCAGGCCCTGCTTCGGCGGTTGCGCACGCTGCTGCTTACCTATGGCAAGGCCGGCGGGACCCGCCCGGTCGTTCTGTTCCACGACGGCGATCATGGCGAGCCGCTGATCGACGCGCTGGCGCGTTTCGGCCAGGGGCTGCCCGCGAACGTGCTGCCGGTGGCGGTGAACGAAATCACCGAGTTGGGGATCGAGGCGTGGACGGCGCCGGTCGCCTGGGGCGCGGTGGCGGTCCGGGCGCTCGCTTCGGCGAGGGCGAAGCACGACCTGACCGGCCTCGCCAGGAACGTCACCATCGCCAACCTCCTGGGAACGTCGCTGGGCTACGGTGAAGATATTTGCGGCGTAATCGAAGCGGACGATCCCGACAGCCTGGAAACGGCACTGGCCCGCATGACGCCGGAAGCGCGCGTGCGGAAGCCGGCGACCTTCCTGCCGCTCGGCGACAAGCGCAGCCTCATGAAAAGCTCGGTCGTGGGCCTGTACGATGCGGCACCCGCCCCGGTCGCCCGCACGCAATTGCCGGCGGCGGCGGCCTTTGGCGGGCTCGACGTCAATATCGATGCCTGCACGCTGTGCCTGTCCTGCGTGTCGGCCTGTCCGACCGGCGCGCTTTCCGACAGCGAAGAGCGGCCGGCCCTCTATTTTGCCGAAAGCGCCTGTGTTCAGTGCGGGCTGTGCGCCGCGACCTGCCCGGAAAAGGCGATCACGCTTGCCCCGCAACTGGATTTCGAAGCCTGGAAAGCGCCGCGTCGCATGGTCAAGCAGGAGGAGCCGTTTCGCTGCATCCGCTGCGACACGCCGTTTGGAACGAAAAGCACGGTCGAGCGCATCGTCGCCAAGCTGGAGGGCAAGCACTGGATGTTCGCCGGCGAAAATGCAAGGCGGCTCGACGTCGTGCGCATGTGCGACAAGTGCCGGGTGGAAGCCGTCCTGAACGAAGGCTTCGATCCTTATGAACCGTCGGGCCGTCCTGCTCCGCGAACGACGGAGGATTATCTGCGCGAACGCGCGGCGCCGGCCGACAAGCCGGCCTGAAGTCGGCCGCGACAGGTTTTGTTTGTCGAATGCGCGGGCCAGTGCCGAGCCGTCGGGCGATCCGTTTGCGCCTCAGGCTGTTTCATGCTCGATTGGCAGTGGCATCCGTCGCGGGTCACACTCTGCCGGATCAACCTTACCGTTCACGTTGTTTGAGGCACTCACATGACCAAGGATATGGAAACCGATCCCTTCAGCATCTCGATGCGCAAGTTCCTCAAGCAGGTCGGGGTCACCTCGCAACAGGCGATCGAGAAGGCGGTGGAGCAAAAAGGCCTGAGAGGAAAAGGCAAGCTGGTGGTGAAAGCCGTCATCACGTCGGAAGCCGCCGGCCTGCATCATGTCGTGGAAAGCGAGATCGACCTCGGATGAAGCGAGAGGCGCTGCTTCGGCGCTTTTGCTATTTGAAGAATCGGATCTGCCCGGCCGGGCTTGCATCGTAGCCGGTAAGCTCGGCGGCACGGTCGGCGAAGGCCCGTTGCGGCAGGAACTCCAGCAGGGCCTGGAACGATGGTTGAAAATAGGTCCGCTGCCGCAGGAGCAGGTCGAAATTCTCCCATAACAGCGGCACGAATTCCAGGCCGGCGACGCGGGCTGCGGCGCGTGTGGCGATGCCGCAATCCGCCCGGCCGGTCCGCAC
>JBARYG010000164.1:0-38187 GCA_049647745.1 Mesorhizobium sp. | reverse complement strand
TCGCGCCGCTGCGCGGCCCGCTCGCCGGCCGGCTGCATGTCGAGATCGCGCGCGTCGCGGCCGCCGGCCTCCTGCTGTCCTCCGCTACGGCCCTGTGGATGACGGCCTCGACCTTCGACCTTTTGCCCGACAGGCCGACATCGCCAGCCTTCCTCAACGATGCCAGCGGCCGGACCGGGGCGTCCGTCGCGGCCATGGACAGGCTGAAGCAAACGCCCGTCGCCGAACTGCGCAGCCTGTCGTTCCCCGACCCAGGCGACGCGGCGGACAATTTTACCCTCAAGACCGATCGCGGTACAAGCTATCTCGACCAGGGCAGCGGCGCGGTTCTGGCGTGGAGCGACCTGAACGGGTGGCAGCGCGCCTCGGAAACCATCTACATGCTGCATACCGGGCAAGGAGCGGCAGCTCTCGGGCTGGTCCTCGGGCTCATGGCGCTTGGCGTACCGGCGATGGCAGGCACGGGCTTTATCCTGTGGTTTGCGGGCCGGCGCGGGCGGCCGCGCATCTGCGGCAATGTCGCCGCCGTACATGCCGAGACGATCCTGCTGGTCGGCAGCGAAGGCGGCAGCACCTGGGGCTTCGCCGCGACATTGCATGCCGCGCTGTCCAACGTAGGCCAGACGGTGCATGCCGCTCCGATGTCGACCTTCGACCCGGCGCGCTACCGGCGGGCGCGGCGCATCCTGATCCTCTCCGCCACCTATGGCGACGGCGATGCACCAGCCTCGGCCAAGGGCTTCCTCGACCGGCTGCGAGCCTTGCCCACGGCCCCTTCCGCGCCGCTGGCGATGCTCGGCTTCGGCGATCGCGGCTTTGTCGCCTATTGCGCCTTCGCCCGGGCGGTGACGGAGACCGCGGCAGCCAAGGGGTGGCACCAACTCATTCCACTCGACACGGTGGACCGTCAGTCGCCGCAAGATTTTGCCCGCTGGGGCCGCTCGCTGGGCGCGGCGATGGGCATCGACCTTGTCCTTACCCACCAGCCGGTTCCGCCGGCCGCCCTGCCGCTGACGCTGCTTTCGCGCCGCGACTACGGCGCCGACGTTCAGGCCCCGACGGCCATCCTGCGCTTTGCCCTGCCCGAAATTGCAATGTGGAGGCGGCTGGCCGGCCATGGCTTTGGCCGCTTCCGCGCCGGCGACCTCCTCGGCATCCTGCCGGACGGCACAACTATTCCCCGGTTTTATTCGCTCGCCTCGGGCCGCCGCGACGGCTTCGTTGAGATCGTCGTGAAGAAGCACCCTGGAGGCCTGTGCTCCAGTCGGCTCTCCGAACTGGAGCCGGGCGACACCATTAGCGCCTTCCTGCGCCGCAATCCCAACTTCTACCCTGGTCGCGGTCGCGTGCCCTTGATCCTGATCGGCGCCGGTACGGGGATTGGGCCGCTGGCCGGCTTCGTGCGCGCCAACACCAGGCACCGCCCGATCCATCTGTTCTTCGGGATGCGCCATCCTGACAGCGATCTGCTCTACGGCGAGGAACTGTCGGACTGGCAAAGAGAGGGCCGTCTGCACCGTCTGGTCGCTGCCTGCTCGCGCGGGCGAATGCCCCGCTATGTGCAAGATGCGTTGCGCGAGGAAGCTGCCGAGATCACGCGCCTGGTCGCCAGGGGGCGCGCGGGTCATGGTCTGCGGCGGACGCGACATGGCGGCCGGCGTCTCCGCCGCGCTCACCGATATTCTCGCACCTGCAGGGTTGACGCCAGCCTCGCTCAAGGGCCAGGGACGCTACGTCGAAGATGTCTATTGAAGCGAAGCGCCAGGCACTGAACGGCCCCACAATGGGCACGCGTTGGACGGCGCTGTTTTATGCGGCGGAAGCATTCGATCCCGGCCCGGTCCGTAATGCGCTCCAGGCGGCGGTGGACGAGGTGGACGCGCAGATGTCCACCTGGAAGCAAGACAGTGACCTGATGCGCCTCAACGCGGTGCCACCCGGCACCTGGGTAAAAGTGCCGAAGCGTCTGATGGAGGTGCTCGCCCTCGCGCTCGATATCGGTCGCGCCTCGGGCGGCGCGTTCGACATCGGCATGGGCGATGCGGTGGCCGCCTGGGGTTTTGGCCCCGCCGCAGCCGACCAGCGCCTTATCCGCAACGCCCTCGATGCGGCGCGCCGGCCCGCCCATACGGTGCTGGAACTGGACATGCCGGGCGCAGGAGTGCGTAAGGCAGCGCCGATCACCCTCGACCTCAGCGGCATCGCTAAGGGTTATGGCGTGGACCGGCTGGCCGAGACGCTGCGTGACTTCGGCATTTCATCCGGGCTGGTGGGCATCGACGGCAAGATGCAAGCGCTGGGTCTACGCCCCAACGGCCAGCCCTGGGCCATCGCCGTCGAAGCGCCCGACCCTGATCGCCGCGCGTCGCATTCGCTGCTGGCCTTGCAGGACGCTGCTATCGCCACGTCGGGCGATTATAGGCACGCTGTGACAGTTCAGGGCCAGCGACTGTCACACACGATGGACCCGATCACGGGTGCTCCACTCCGGTCGTCGCCCGCCTCAGTGACGGTGGTCGCCCGCAGCTGCGCCGAAGCTGATGCCTGGGCGACCGCACTGATGGTTTTGGGCTCCACGGCTGGCGGTGAATTGGCGGCTCGCCATGGCCTCGATGCGCTCTTCCTCATACGCGAGACCGATGGTTTCAAGGCGCATGCCGTTGGCCCGCTATTCGACGGCCGAGCAGTACCGGGGGCAGAGCGGGAGCGTTCTGGCATCGGCTGAGACCTGTCCGTCTATGCAAATGGATCTTGCAGGCTTCGCCAATACCTATCCGAAAACGGACAGCTTATCTTCATCTCAACCCCAACGGCATTCCTTGACCACCCGTTGCGGCCGGAACCAACACAGCAACCACAGGAGACGACCATGCAGACTGCAAGACCCTTGACCGCTTTCGCCCTGGCCCTCGCCCTCGCGCTGGGAACTCCCGGGATCGTCGCGGCGCAAACCCATGCCCATGACGGCTCTGGCGAGGCGGCAATCGAGATCACGCTGAACAACGGTGCCAAATGGCAGGGCGATCAGAACATGATCACCGGCATGACTGCGATCCACGGCACGATGACCGCCAATCTGGATGCGATTCATGCCGGCACTCTGTCGGCCGACGCCAGCAAGAAGGTTGCCGCCGATATTCAAAAGCAGCTCGATTTCATGATCGAGAACTGCGTGCTCGAGCCCAATGTCGACGAGCAGTTCCATGTCGTCCTGGGTGAAGTCATGAACGGTGTCTCGGCGCTGGAGGAAGGCGAGGTGGAGACAGGCACGGTGACGATCGTTCAGGCGCTGAACGCCTACGGTGAGCATTTTGAGCATCCTAGCTGGCAGGCCTTCAACTAATACATGTCGAGCGTCAGCTCGAAGAAGGGCTCGGCGGAGGCGTCATGCCTCCGCCGGCTTCGCCTTGCAGGGGCAGCGCCCCTCCAGCAGGTCGGCATCGGCGGCGAGCGCTGCGGCCATGAAATCCAGAAAGATGCGGACGCGCGCTGTATTGCGCAGGTCTTCATGTGTCAGAAGCCACAGATCCAGCATGAAGTCTTCGGGAAGCGAGGCAGCGCGAACCAGCTCGGGGTCGCAATCGGCGAGCACGCAGGGCAGCGCGGCAAGGCCGATCCCGGCTCGCGCAGCGGCATGGGCGGCGATGATCGAGTTCGTCCGATAGACCTGCCGCATCTGCGGCCACCAGCGCGCCAAGCTGCGGCTGAGCGGGCCATGAGCCGAGCCATAACCGATCCAGTTGTCATGGGCAGGGTCGCCCGGCTCCCCTGCGCCAGGGTCTGACGTTGCATAGACGGCAAACGCCAGTCGGCCAGCTCGTCGCCCGACCAGCGTTTCCTGCACCGGATTGCCGATCCTCAGCGCCACGTCCGCCTCGCGCCGCGTCAGATCCAGCATAGTGTCCGCTACCATTACCTCGATCTCGATCCCCGGCCATTCTGCTCGAAACGCAGCAATATGACGGGGAAGCACCCCCACGGCCAGCAAGTCTGTGGCGGTGATGCGGATCGTACCGCTCGGCCGCTGGTCCTGCCCGGTGACCTTCAGGGCCAGCGCAGAGATTTCCTCCTCGATGCGGAGGACGGAATCGCGCATCTCCTCACCCGCCGGCGTCAGCGCGTAGCCACCGGGCATCCGGTCGAACAGCCGAACCCCCAACCGCGTCTCAAAGGCGCCAATGCGGCGAAAAACAGTCGAGTGAGTCACACCCAGCACGCGTGCCGCACCCGAAAGCGACCCCGCCTGCGCCACGGCCAGGAATAGCCGTAGGTCGTCCCAATCCTGGCCCTGTGCGTTCATGCAATGGCTCCTTGCGGGTTTAACCAATCCCTGTGCGCAGATTGTGCACCTATCTCTATCTCAGAAACAACGTCGAGTAACCGAAAGGATCGCACCATGATCACGACAACCACCCGCACCCTGCTGCGCAGCGATGAACTGTCCTGTCCTGCCCGAGCTGCGTGCCCAAGATCGAAAAATCGCTACTTGCGCTGCCGGGCGTGACGAAGGCCGAGGTGAAGTTCTCCAGCGGCCGCATCGAGATCGAGCACGACCCCACCCTTAGCGACGTGGCCGCGCTGGTCAATTCGGTGGCCAAGGTCGGCTATGCCGCTAGACCGGCGCCATTCTGACTATCGACAGTTCTTCGGACCGCCATGCCTCTTCCCCCCCGGGCGCATGGCAATTCTGCGTGCCCCCCGCTTCCGGCAATGAGCCTTGTCTGTGAAGGAGAAATTAGATGTTTTCCCCGTTGATTGCCATCTACCGAAATCCCGCCGACCGGCGCAAATGGCTGACCATTGCCAGCGGCCTGTTCATTGCCGCTGCGCTGGCCACCTTCTATGGTTTCGGGCAGGCCGCCCCCTGGGCGCCGCTGATGACGGTTGCCGCGATCCTGGCCGGCTATGACATTGCGCTCAGGGCCTAGGCCTCGCTGCGGCTGCGGCATCTGAGCATCGAACTGCTGGTCATCGTCGCCGCCATCGGCGCACTATTCATCGACAATCACTGGGAATCGGCCGCCGTCACCTTCCTGTTCATGCTGGGCGCGTGGCTGGAAACGCGCACCATGAGCCGTACGCGCGGGGCGCTGAAGGCGCTGCTTGATGCCGCCCCCGTCACCGCCACCGTGTTGCGCGACGGTCAGCCGGTCGAGGTCGCTGCCCATGAGGTGGCGCGGGGCGAAACTGTGCTAGTGAAAGCCGGCCAGCGCCTGCCGGTCGATGGCGAGGTGATCGAAGGCACCGCCGCCGTCAATGAAGCCGCCATTATCGGCGAGCCGATCCCGGCGGAAAAAGCGCCCGGCTCACGCGTCTTTGCCGGAACGCTGGCGGAAAACGGCTTGCTGCATCTGCGTGCCACCGGCGTCGGTGCCGACACTACGCTGGCCCGCATCATCAGCCGTGTTGAGGAAGCGCAGGAGGCCAAGGCTCCGGCACAGCGGATGATCGAAACTTTCGGCCGCTGGTATACGCCGGGCGTCTTCGTGATGGCCATCGTCAGCTATGCCGTCACGCGCAATATCGAACTGGCGCTGACGCTGCTGGTCGTCAGCTGCCCCGGCGCACTGGTCATCTCGACGCCGGTTTCGGTGGTCGCCGGCATCGGCCGGGCGGCACGCGCCGGCATCCTGATCAAGGGCGGCGAGCATCTGGAAAATGCCGGACGCATCACGGCTCTCGCGCTCGACAAGACCGGCACGCTGACCGAAGGCCAGCCGCGCCTGGCCGAGATCGTGGCGCTGGCGGGCAACAGCCGCGAAGACGTGCTCTTGTGGGCGGCGATCGCCGAAACCGGCTCGAACCATCCGCTTGGCCGGCCGATCATCGAGGCGGCGCGCGTGCAGGGCCATCTGCCCACCGCCGAGACGCTGGAGGAAATCGCCGGCATGGGCCTGATCGCCCGTCATGACGGTGCGCAGATCGCGGTTGGCAGCAATCGCTTGTTCGATCATCTGGGCATTATCTTCGATGCCGAGGTCAAGGACGGCATTGCCCGGCTGCACAGCCAGGGCCACACGGTGGTGATCGTCGCCCATCGAGGCAGGGTCGCAGGGCTGCTGGGGCTGGCCGACATGCCGCGCGCCAGCGCCCGGCCGATGATCGACAGGCTGCATAAGCTTGGTGTCAGCCGGGTGGTGATGCTGACCGGCGACCAGCGCCCGGCGGCCGAGGCGATCGCCGCGGCCGTTGGAGTGGACGAAGTCCATGCCGCGATGATGCCCGACCACAAGCTGGAGCGGATCCGGGCGATGCGGGCCGAGGGCTTGCGCGTGGCCATGGTCGGCGACGGCATCAACGATGCGCCAGCGCTGGCGGCGGCCGATATCAGCATCGCCATGGGCGCCAGCGGCAGCGACATCGCCATCGAGACGGCAGACATTGCGCTAATGACCGACGATCTGGGCAAAATCGCCGAGGCGATGGAAATCTCGCGGGCCACGCTGACCAATATGCGCCAGAACCTGGTCATCGCGATCCTGACCGTGCTTGGCCTGCTGGTCGGCGTCTATACCGGCTCGATCCATATGGCGGGCGGCATGCTGATCCATCAGATGTCGGTGCTGGTCGTCATCCTCAACGGCATGAGGTTGCTGCGTGTTCCGGCTGGCGCAAAGGCCAATGCCGGGGGGGTTATCGAACCGGCCTCTGAGCAGACCGTGGTGCGGGTTCCCGCCTGAGCGAGCGCCACCTCCGCCCAAGCCCGTGCCGGACCGGCGCGGGTTTCATGTTATGAGGAATGAAGCAGAGTTTCGGGAATGGAAATGAATCCTGTCGAACAGCGCCGGGATTGGGACGATGTCCTCGACTTCTGGTTTCCGGAAGGCCAAGGACCGGACATTGAAGCACCGGTGCATCAGGCGCACTGGTTCTGGCGGATGCAGGGCGGCGCCGATGGCGAGATCATGGTGCGCTTTTCTGAGCTTACCGAACGGGCAGCCGCCGGCGGGCTCGATCACTGGGCGCAGGAGCCGCATGGGCGACTGGCGCTGATTGTCATCCTCGACCAGTTTTCCCGTTCCGTCTGGCGAGATGATGAACGCGCCTTTGCGCAAGATCCCTACGCATTGGCGTTGGCAGCCGAGGGTCTTTCCAACGGGCATTATGCTGCGCTGGAGATGCCGTGGTTCAAGGTGGTGCATGGCTTGCCGCTCGGCCATTGCGAAGGCCCGGACCATCTGCAGCGTCTCGACCGCCTGATCGACCTGCGTGAGAAAATCGCGACGGATGCGCCGGTCCCGCTGCAGCCGATCTATGGATCGCTGGTCAAGCAGGCGCGGGACGTCCGCGAAGTCATTGCTTCCTTCGGGCGGCATCCGCATCGCAACGCCGTGCTTGGCCGCGCATCGACCCCGGCCGAGGAGCTTTACATCGCCAAGGGTTCGTTCCCGCACAAAAATGCATTTCAGAAAGTCTGAAAGTCGGACTTCGTCCTGCTGCGCGCATCCTGGAGGCGCTGCGCTCACGCGCTTCCCGAACCTTATATCACCCTTACCTTTCCCACACTCCTTCCTGACCGAAAGCTGACGCTTATTGTTCGCTCGCGTCAGGAGCACGTCAGTTCTGCGCCGCATGGTTCCTCCATGAACAACAGCAACCTAGGAGTTGGGGCCATGAAAAAGACAGTTGCAATGCTTGCTTTCCTCGCGGCTCTGCCAGCAACCGCTGCACTGGCCGGCGAGAAATGCGATGTTCCGCCGGCACAGAGACAATCCTTCGAAGCCTTGTCAAAGCTTGCCGGCGATTTCGGGTGGACCATCGACAAGATGAAGATCGACGATGGTTGCTATGAGCTTCACGTCACGGATGGCAGTGGGAATGTCCTCAAGGTGAAGATCGACCCGGCAACGCTGGACGTCGTTGGTGGCAAGGTCAAGCGCTTCGGCGATGGCAACAATGCATCGGTAAGCGGGAAGGCAGACGGCACCACATCGCAGGAGGCCGAGGACGACTAAAGCCAGATGCGCCGGGCCTTCCGAAGCCCCACAAGCTAAGGCCAGACCATCGACAAACCCCGCTACTTCTGCGGGGTTTGTTTTGGTATCGACGTTCCTAGACACATGGATATCTCAAACTTAGCCCGGCTTTTCGTGGGAGTGTGCACAAAAAGTCGCGTAGAGCACTTCAACGACGTTGCGCGCCGATCCGCTATCGATCCGATACCAGATGGTCTGGCCATCGCGTCGCCCGGCGATGAGCCGGTCCTTGCGCAGGAGCGCCAGATGTTGTGATACCGTCGAATCCCTGATGCCCAGGAATTCAGCAAGCTGACCAACTGATTTCTCGCCGTCCACCAACTGGCACAGGATGAGCAGTCGGTGACGGTTCGACATGGCCTTGAGAAGCTCGCAAGCGTCATCGACGGCAAGTTGCATGGCTCCAGCATCAATTTTCATAGTTTCATATCTACGTTTATTCGTATATTTGTTGATAGCGGATCATCGCCCTCGTGCATAACACGGCGGACAGAACCTTGTGAGGCGCCAGACGTAATGGAAACCGTTCGCAACATCGTTTGCCCACAATGCGCCACGGTAAACCAGGTAGTGGCAGAGCGTGACGCCCGCAAGGCCCGGTGCGGTTCGTGCAAGGCACCTCTATTCGACGGCCACCCCGTTGAAGTCGATGCAACCATGTTCGACAAACAGACCAGTCACAGTTCCATGCCGGTGCTTGTGGATCTATGGGCGCCGTGGTGCGGACCGTGCCGGATGATGACACCTGCATTTGAAGAGGCCGCCCGGTTGCTGGAGCCCAATCTGCGGCTCCTCAAGCTGAATTCGGACGAGCATCAGGAAATCGCCGCCCGGCTCGGCATTCGCGGCATTCCCACGCTCATTCTTTTTGCGCACGGCTACGAGCTGGCCCGCACTGCCGGAGTGATGACCACGCAACAGATCGTCGATTGGGTGCGAAGCAAGCTTCCCCCATCCGCCATGTCGATCCGGCGGGGCGGACACTGACGGAAATCCTGATCGAGGCGGGCTCCATCCGCTTCAAGCCGATCCTGCTCACCGCGCTGGCGGCGATGATCGGCGCCGCCATCATCCTCGCCGACCCGATCTTCCAGGGACTGGCGATCTCGCTGCTGTTCGGGCTCGCCTCGTCATCCCAGCTATCTACCGGGTGCTGCGGACGTGACGGCCGCCCCGTCCAGCTATCGTCAGCATCAGGCCGATACCAGCACGTCGCAACCGGCGGCGCGCAGCACATGGCGGGCGACGCTGCCCAGAAGGGCCTGTGAGAGTGCATTGCCGCCATGCGTGCCAAGCGCGATCAGATCGGTTCGGCCACTGCGGGTAAGACGAACCAGTGCCTGGCCGGCATCCCCCTGCACGATCCTCAGCTTCATGCGAGCGAGAGGAAGATCAGCTTGTGTCAGAAACGCGCCTATCTGGTGGCGGGCCTCACCAGCTCTTGCGCGACGATAGCGGTCGATCTCCGCTTGCGACGTTCCCGCTCTCAGCATCGCCTGCTCGAATCCCAAAGGAATCTTGATGGCATGGACAAACTCGAAGGTGGCATCTGGCGCAAGCCGTATGCCGGCCTTTGCCGCCGCCTGTGAGGCTGTGGAAAAATCCGCTGCTACGGCAATGCGACGATAGGGGGCGGGCACCGACGACCTGACCACCAGGACCGGCCGTGACACGGTTCTTACAACGCGGTCGGCGGTGGACCCGAATATCTTCTCGCGGATATTTTTGGCATTGCCCGGACCGATGACGATGAGATCCGCACTTTCGTGTTGTGCGACCTCGTCAATTAACCGATACGGCTTTCCGGCTCGGACGACGATATCTGCCGTGACCTTGGACCCAGAATTGCCAGTCAATTGCTTAATTTGGTCGGCTGCATCGCGCTCCACTATCGCGCGTAACGCGGCGGCATCAAACGAAACCGGCAGGCCATCGCCTGGGATAGCCCCCTCCACCGCATGGACGAAAATAAGCCGTGCTTCGTGCTGGTGGGCAAGCTGCAATACGCGGCCCACGACCGGATCGCTATCGGTTTCGAGCGCGAGTGCTGCAACGATGGTGTTGATCGACACGTTTTTCACCCGCGAATGCGAAACACATATATCCGGCCCGCTGTTCTAGCGGCCTGCCTCTTGTTGCGAACGAGGCAAGGCCGACTGTTGGCTGCTGGGTCGATCAGAGCGGATAGCGCAGGATCGCTGCAAGTTCCTTTTGGCCGGGCAAGTCGGCGCGTCGCACACCCAGAACCTTGGCGCCACTGGCAAGTGCCCGACCGGCAATTTCGTCGACCACGCCATAGGCTTTCGCATCATCCTTCTCGATAAGCTCCACCGCACCGCTTTCCTCATCGACGAAGCCCGGCACGACCGAATTGATATCGACCAGAAGCGTATCGATGCCGCCAAAGGTAGCCGCGCGCGCGGCATCGGAAATATCGGTGGTAGTACGGCGGTCGCCGGCTCTCTTGTCGAACAGGGCGCGAATGCCGCTCAACTCTTCTTCGTAAGCCTTATCAAGGATCGGGCGGGCCCGTTTAGCCAGCTCGGCGTCCGTTAGGCGGTCGGGGCTGTCGGCGATGATCTCTCTCAACAGGTGCGGATAGGAATTGATCTGTGGGAAGACCGATGCCAGCCGATCGGTGGAGGCCAGGATGAGCGGCGTCTCACGCCCGGCCAGTACCGGCCGCAGTGCGGCTTCCACCTGACGCACATATTGCTGGAAGCGTACATTCTGTCCTTCGGAGCCGTGAATGCGACCACTGAAACTACGGTCGTTGAGCGTCGACTTGCCTACTGACGAGGCGGCGCCCTTGGGCAGGCCTGGGACCTTCACCGTTACAGGCGGCAGGTCTGCATGCATCTCGACAAGCCGTACAGCATTTTCCGACAGGGCAAGAATAAAGGCCGAATGCGGGAAGGTCACAGCCCGAAACAACGGCTTCAGGTGAAAGCGGTCGGCAACCTGCACCATAGACACCAGATCATTGGCGAGCCGGTAGGTCTGCAATTTTTCAGGCGTTGCGAAGACGGCAAGGCTATTGGCCTGGAAGTACCAAAACTCGTCATCGTCGATCAGATCGTTCAACTGTTCCACCAGGGCCGCCAGCCGCCGCTTGTCGAAGCCGGCGTCCTCAAGCTGGCTTTGCGCCTCACGGATCAGATTGCCGAATTCGATACGGGAGGCCGAAGTCTCCTGCGTTACCGGTGTCGTCTTCAGATAGATCGACACGCAGGCATCTGCACGAACGCCGACAAGGGCGGAAAATTCAGAGCGGGTTGGAATGTCGACGTAAAGCATAAAAGGTCCTTTCTTCATCGGCGCTAGCCGGGTTTTCGACGCTCAACACACACGCGCGCCATTTGCCATCCGTCTGCGGCTGGCTTCATCGATCTCGCTCAATGCCATCGGGCCTAGCTAATCTGGTGCGTCAAATCCACCGCTTGCCAATCGCGGGCAGGTATCAAGACACGGTGCGCGCTCGCCGCCCCGTCATTTGCTCGATGACGATCCGGTAGAACAGGTGGGGGGTGCCACCTTCGGGAATTGGCTTCATACCACCCGGTTCCCACCAGTTGGCATGCTTGCTCAGCAGGGACCAGGCGTGGTCGCGTTGGCGCTTCCAACCTATCCTGTCCGGTAATTCTTCGTAGCGTCCGTTCACGATGACGCTTTGCCATTCGCGCTGTTCGCCAAACTCATCGACCTGAACACAGACGAAGGGGTTGGCGCGCATCCACTCGACTTTTTGTCCCTGAAGCGAAAAGCTATAGAGGTAGATCCCTTCCAGTACGAAGTGGATGGGCACGATATAGGGTTGGCCATCCCTGGAGCAGCCCAAGCGACCCATGCGCGTGGATGCCAACAACGCTTTGCATTCTGTATTGTTCAATTCCGTGATGACCATGTCGCATTCTCCGCCTGTCAGTAGTTGCCCTCTCCACGGGGTATGAACAACACCGGCAGCAGTTCTTCAGCTGCCGCCCTCAGCTTCGAGAGAGTGACACAGCACGTTGACGAGAGGCTCCGGCGCACTATCGGATCACCAGAACCGGCAGCGTTGTGCTCGCAAGAACTTTCGCGGTCTGACTGCCAAGCAGCAGCCTGTTCAGGCCCCGTCGCCCGTGAGAGGCCATGACGATCAGGTCACATCCCTTCAATTGAGCCACACGAAGGATCGCATCCGCAGCAGAATCATCGGTCTCGCTTGCAAAGTCTATCTCGACACCGAGTTCTTTGGCATGCGCTGATACCGAACTGCCGATCTTGCGAACATACTCGTCCATCTGCTTGTCGTAAGAAACGAGTGGATCTCGCACGCCACCGGCGATGGCAGCCTCCATGGCCGGCGCACTGAGCGGCTCTGTAACGGTCAAGACCGTGACCTTCGAATTCAGTGGCTTTGCCAAGCTCAACCCATGCCGAGCACCTTTTTCGGAAAGCTCTGACCCGTCGACGGCAATAAGCAGGTGTTTGTACATCTTATCTCTCCCCGTTTATTTCCATTACTGAGCTAGATATGCCCAGCATACCGTTCAAATTGAGATAATGTCGCAGCTTAAGCGGGGCATGATTTTATTCACTCAGGCTGTCGATATACGCGAGGATTGCGTTAATCTGTTCTGGTGTCGCCCTGAATTCCGGCATGTCAGGATGCCCTGTCGAGATACCTTCCGCAAACGCTTCTTCCAGCGCATCGATAGGGTAGCGCTGTGAAAGCGTCCGGAAAGGCGGTGCGCTCGGGTGGCTACTCTCGCCGGTCCGGCCTACTGCGTGGCAACGCGCACAGTTCAGTTCTACCAGCGCCTTTCCTCGTTCGACATCTTCCTTTTGGCCAGCAAAGACAGTGCCGGCGCTCAACAAGCTCCCAATTCCAGCTATTCCAATCCAGAACCGAAGCATCGGCTACTCACCTCTTGCTTGCCGTCTTTGCAGCCGCGCGCGCCGCGACGTCAACAACCATTGCCGATATTCTGCACAGCCACGAGTACGACGCTTTGATTTCGATCATTTTGCAGCATTGAGAGTGGCGCCACCGTACCGCTCCGATGTCACGATCCCGCAAAGGACGACGACGGATCTTCCCCAATATGGCAATGCACGCGAGTAGAGATGAAGATCGACAGATCGCACGCCGATCAAGAGAATGCAGCCTTGAGCCGAGCACTAACGTTACGCTCTTACGAACACCCGTCCGTGCATGCTTCGAGAGGGCGTCGCTCCTGGTCGGCTTTGATCCTAGCGAATGATGACCACTGGCATTGGTGCCGCGGCCACCACTTCTGCCGCCTGGTTGCCAAGTAGCACTCGGCTCATCCCGCTGCGGCCATGAGATGCCATCACGATGACATCGCAGCCACACGCCCGCGCAGTATCGACAATGGCAACGCTGGCGCGGCAGTTGGGAATGTGAACGGTCTCCACCTGTAGCCCTAGTCCCGACGCCATCGTCTTGACCTCGCCCAGAATACCTTCCGCTATATCGGCCTGCGATTGTTCGTAGGCGGCGAGTTCATCGTCGTCCAGCGTCCAGAGATCGGCGGCAAAGGCAAATTGACCGCCGGGCGCTTCCGTGGCAGTCATCGCCGTGACCTTGGCCCCATGCGTTTTGGCCAACTCAAGACCACGAGCCACTCCTTGCCGTGCCAGGCTGGAGCCATCAGTTGGTATTAGGATGTGTTTATGCACTATGGCCTCTTCGGTCATGCTCATGGGTGGACCCTCAAAATATATCGATGAGATGGTTCGCCTCATCGACATCGCAATGCAGACGTATTCCCGATTCCGGGACTTCACTCTTCATAAGGATGCCTTTTACACACTCGTGGCCATTGCGCCCTGCGATACCGGAGCGAACCTTGGGGCCTTGGGTCAGGGCCTCGCCGCCGGTGCCGAAATCGAGATTGCTGCGGAACCGGCCAGCATCTTGAGATCACGTTCGTCAAGGGTTTCCGCCTCCAATAACTTACGCGCAGCGGTCTCCAACAGCTCGCGCCGCTCTGTCAGCAGCGTGGTCGTACGCTCGAGCACCTGCTCGATCAGCGTACGAACCTCCTTGTCCACTACAGTGGCTGTTTCGTCGGAGTAATTGCGCTGCGGCAGCCCATAATAAGGCTGGTCCGAGGCTAGGAGCGAGCGGCGCTCCGTCTCCAGTGCGACATGGCCTAGCTGATCTGACATGCCATAACGCGTAACCATGGCACGAGCGATATCGGTTACCTTGGCAAGATCGTCAGCCGCACCAGTGGACAGATGCCCGAACACGATTTGCTCGGCAGCACGGCCGCCGAGCAGCACCGCCATCTTGTTCTCCAATTCCTCGCGTGTCATCAGGAAACGGTCCTCGGTCGGCCGCTGGATGGTATAGCCAAGCGCTCCAACCCCGCGCGGAATGATAGAGACCTTGTGGACCATGTCTGACCCCGGCAGCGCCATGGCTACCAGCGCATGGCCCATTTCATGATAAGCGACGATTTCTCGCTCCTTCGGATTGAGCAACCTGTTACGTTTTTCGAGCCCTGCCACGATACGCTCAATGGCATTATTGAAATCGTCCATGGTGACGGCGTCGCCTTTACGTCGCGTCGCCAGCAGGGTGGCTTCGTTGACGAGGTTGGCAAGGTCTGCGCCGGTGAATCCGGGCGTCAGAGCCGCCACCTGTTCGGCGTCGACATCGGCGGCCAGTCTCGCCTTCTTCATGTAGATTTCGAGAATCTTGATTCGACCTGGTTTATCCGGTCGATCAACCAACACCTGCCGATCAAAACGACCGGCGCGCAGAAGCGCCGGATCAAGGATCTCAGGACGGTTGGTGGCCGCGAGCAGGACGACTCCGGTAGATGAATCGAAGCCGTCGAGTTCGACAAGAAGCTGGTTCAGGGTTTGCTCCTTCTCGTCATGACCGCCCATCATCGGACCGGCGCCACGAGCACGGCCAAGCGCGTCGAGTTCATCGATGAAAATGATGGCTGGCGCCTTGGCCCGCGCCTGTTCAAAGAGATCGCGGACCCTGGCTGCGCCGACACCAACAAACATCTCGACGAATTCCGACCCAGAGATCGAGAAGAACGGAACCTTGGCCTCGCCGGCCACAGCTCTCGCGATGAGCGTTTTCCCGGTGCCAGGAGGCCCGACGAGCAGCACGCCTTTCGGCATCTTCCCGCCCAGCTTGCCATATTCCACCGGATTGCTTAGGAACTCGACGATCTCGCGCAGTTCGTCTACAGCCTCATCGACGCCCGCAACATCATCGAAGGTGACCTTGATGTCAGTTTCGACATAGACTTTGGCGCGGCTCTTGCCGATCTGCATCAGTCCCCCGGCACCTGCACCCATGCGCTTCATCAGGAAATACCAAAGTCCGAAGAAGAGAGCGATCGGCACTACCCAGGACAGCAGATTACCGAGCAGGTTGCTTTCGATCCGGCCAGTGAATACCACGCCACTGTCTTGCAACTGCCTGGCAAAATCCGGATCCACGCGGGTCGTCAGGAAACGCGTCTGGCCCGTTGATAGCGGCTTTTTGAAAGTACCCTGGAGATAATTGTCGGAAACCGCGACCTCTGCGATCTTCCCATCCTTGAGATAAGTCTCGAACTCGCTGTAGGGCAATTCCGCGACTTGCTGCGACATGGCCGCAACGTACTGGAACAGCAATAGTCCTATCGCTGCCGCGATCCAGTATCCGATATGGAATTGCGTGTTCTTTTTCATGCAAGCCTCATCTCGGCAACATAGCATCTATGAGCCAACATGACGCCGCTGGCCATCAAGCAAACAGTGTCGAGTACCGCTTGATCCTTGCGACGGTAAGCGACCAGAAAGCGGGTAACTCTGACGATATTCGCTCGGAGGATCAGGGTTTCGCGGCGCCTCTGCTTACACATTCGAAACCTGCTTTCAGGCATCCGATCGAACCGATGGAAACAGCAGGGTGACGGTCGTTCCAATTCCGCTATCACTCTCGATGCTAACCTGGCCGCCGACCATCGTGGCGAATGCATAGACCTGCGACAGTCCAATACCGGTGCCGGTCTCGCCCTTGGTAGTGAAAAAAGGATCGAACACTTTTCGCAAGACCTCTGCGGGCATACCACAGCCGTCGTCTTCGACACGAACCCGTACATATGTTTCCTGCCCAACCAAGCCAGCTTTCGTCACATCCTGCTCCCATCGTTCCGTGATGATACGAACCTCTCCGCCATCGGGCATGGCGTCCCGAGCGTTGATGACAAGATTGAGTATTGCAGCATCGAAAAATGCCGGATCGATAAGGCAAGCTGGAATATCGGAACCGAGCATCAGCCGGACGCGGACATTATGCCCGGCCCCATATCTCAGAAATGGTTCGAAACTCCGAAGGAACTCATTCAGATTGCCCGCATGGGCGTCGAGAATCTGATGTTTGGCAAATGTCAGCAACTGCGAGGTCAATTCTACCCCGCGATCGATCCCCTCGCGTGTCGAAGCAATAAGAGCATGAATCTTGTCAGGGTCATCTGCGCTTCGTTCTATGAGCCGCAGGCCGGAATCGATTATCGACAAGAGGCTTCTGAAGTCATGCGCTATGCCACCAGTCATTTCACCGATCGCCGCAAGCCGATGCGTCGCGCGTTCACGTTGCATCGCCGCGGTCTGGGTGTCAAAAGGTGCGTCCGGCACCGGCGAGGGCCTCTTGCCATCCGCCTGCCGCGATACAAAAGTGGAACGAGGAAACACGGTGTCGGTCATAATGATCGCTCCTACCTGCTCCTGACAATAGTCAGAAAACGCCACCCTCCATCCGTCATTCTCCTGACCATCAGGATATATCGCCGAGCCTAGCTTTGTCCCGCTGAGAAGTCGAACCCGCGCCCAACATGTAAATCATCACTGACGCTGCGAAGCGCCCAGATGATTTTACGAAGCTCCATCATCCAGCCCTGGGTAAGCGAACTACCGTTCCCTTTCGACTCTCGAGAACTGCTCGTGCGTCTTCAAGGCGGCCGATACCCGCGATGCGGCCCGGTTTCGACGCGAAGGCACAGGCGGCGTCGACCTTCGGACCCATTGAACCGGCGGCAAAGTTTATGCGGGCAAGGTCGGACGGCTTAGTTCTCCGGATGGCCGCCTGCTTGGGAGTTCCCCAATTTTCGTAGACCGCCTCGACGTCGGTGAGCATCAGGAAGGCCTCGGCTGCCAATTCCTCGGCAAGAAGGCCTGCTGCACGATCCTTGTCGATCACCGCTTCAATGCCGATGAGGTCTCCTTCATCGTTCCTGATCACGGGGATACCGCCGCCGCCCGCGCAGATGACGGTGACCCCGCTGTTCACGAGGAGGCGGATGGTTTCGATCTGCGTAATCCGACCCGGTGACGGCGAGGCGACAACGCGGCGCCATTTGCCTTTGCTCTCCTCGACGAGCGGCCAGCCGTGAAGGCGCGAGATTTCTTTCGCCTCGCTCGACTCATAAATAGGGCCGATCGGCTTTCGGGGATCGTCAAATGCCGGATCGTCACGATCAACTTCGATCTGTGTCAGCAACGTGCCAATCCGGGCGCCTTCCGGAAGCGCATTGGTCAATTCTTGCTCAACCAGGTAACCAATCATGCCGACGCTTTCTGCCCCGAGTATGTCAAGAGGATAGGGTGCGACATCGGTATAAGCGGCCGCCTGGAGCGCGAGCAAACCGACCTGAGGTCCATTACCATGCGCCACAATGATCTGATGATCACGGGCAAGGTCGGCGAGCGCCACTGCTGCCTTGCGCACGTTGACGCGCTGAACCTCGGCCGTCATCGGCTCACCGCGTTTGAGCAGTGCATTTCCACCGAGTGCAACGACAACTCGCATCCTACGCTCCCAACGTGGCGACCAGCACCGCCTTGATTGTGTGCATGCGGTTTTCCGCCTGGTCGAAAACGACGGAGGCTTCAGATTCAAACACCTCCTCAGTGACTTCCATGCTGTCGATGCCGTACTGCTGAAAGATCTTCTCACCGATCTCGGTTTCACGATTGTGGAAGGCTGGCAGGCAGTGCATGAACTTGGCGTGCGGATTACCGGTGCCAAGCATGATTTCGGTGGTGACGCGATAGGGCGTCAGAAGTTTGATCCGCTCGTGCCATACCGAATCCGGCTCGCCCATCGAAACCCACACGTCGGTATAGACGAAATCGCAACCTCGCGCGGCCTCCAGAGGATCTTCCGTCAATGTGATGGTAGCGCCTGTCTTATCGGCGATCCTCCGGCTTTCTTCCACCAGTACAGGATCCGGCCAACATGCTTTCGGTGCACCAAGTCGCACATCCATGCCTATAAGCGCAGCGCCCGTCAGCAGCGAATTGCCCATATTATTGCCGGCGTCACCGAGGAAGCAGAAGGCCATCTGCGACAGGTGCTTGCGGGTGTATTCACGCATGGTCAGAAAATCGGCGAGGATTTGCGTCGGATGGAACTCGTCGGTCAGGCCGTTATAGACCGGCACCCTTGCCCATTTTGCCAGCGTCTCGGCCTGTTCCTGGCCGAACCCGCGATATTCGATACCGTCATAGAGCCGGCCAAGCACGCGGGCGGTGTCCTTCATCGATTCCTTCTTGCCGATCTGGGTGCCTGTCGGCCCGAGATAGGTAACATGGGCGCCCTGGTCATAGGCCGCCACTTCGAAACCGGTGCGCGTTCGGGTGGAATCCTTCTCGAAGATCAGTGCGATGTTCTTGCCCTTCAGTCGCGGCTCTTCATAGCCGCCGTATTTGGCCTGCTTGAGAGAGGCCGAAAGCCTGAGCAGAAAGCGGATGTCGCCCGGCGAGAAATCCAGCAGCTTGAGGACGCTACGACCTTTGAGGTTGATAGCCATGGCATCGTCCCCCTCACACCGGATCCCGGATCAACGGACAGGTCATGCAGTGGCCGCCGCCGCGACCGCGCCCGAGTTCGGCGCCCGGCACGGTGATGACTTCCACGCCCGCCTTGCGCAATTGAGTGTTGGTATAGGTGTTGCGGTCGTAGCCGACGACCACGCCGGGCTCGAGCGCCACGACGTTGTTGCCGTCGTCCCATTGCTCACGCTCGGCGATATAGGCGTCACCTCCTGTGGAAACAACGCGCAATTTGGGCATCCCCATAGCCTCGGCAACCACGTCGGTGAGATGCCCTGTCTCTTCGCGTACGTCGATTTGCCAGTCTTGCTCACCCGGCCGCAGGGAATAGGCCGTGATGCGGTCCACGACTTCCGAGAACAGTGTGACCAGGTCGCGGTCGCAGAAGGTGAAAACAGTATCGAGGTGCATCGATGCCCGTTCAACTGGCAGTTTGCAGGCAATGACGCGCTCCGCGGCCCCTTGTGCAAACAGGGCGCGGGCAAGCTGCCCGACAGTCTGGGGCGTCGTGCGCTCGCCCACACCGACGAGCACCACGCCGCTGCCGACTGGCATGACGTCGCCACCTTCCAAGGTCGCCAACCCGTAGTCATTGTCCGGATCGCCCCACCAGACCGGGAACCCGGCATCACGAAAATCGGGATGAAAGCGGTAGATGGCCGCGATATTGACCGTTTCCAGCTTGCGTGCATTCCAGCGCATCGGGTTGAGCGTCACCCCGCCATAGATCCAGCAGGTGGTGTCGCGAGTGAAGAGATGGTTGGGTAGCGGTGGAAGGATAAAGTCCTCCGGCCGCAATGAGGGCGCCAGCACGCCTTTCGGCTCGATGGTCAATTCGGCCTTGCTCATGCCGCCCATCAGGATGAGCGACAGTGCATCGGCATTCGCTTCCATCAGCATGGCTTTGAGATCGTCAGCAAGCCCGACCCCGACCGTGTTCTCATTGATGCGCCTGTCAAGCAGCCAGCGGCGCGCTTCCATATCCTGCATTGTCTCAGCGAGGGTCTCGCGCAAGAATACAACTTCGGCCCCGCGATAGCGGATGGCGTCGACGAAGGTCATGTGTTCGACGCGCGCCTGCTTGACCCAGATAACGTCGTCGAACAGCAGTTCGTGACAATTCGATGGGGTCAGGCGGGCAAGTGCAGCTCCGGGACGGTCAACGAGCACGCGCCTGAGCTTGCCCACTTCCGAGTGGACACCATAGGTAATCGACATGATCTGCTCCTTCAGACAATCATGGTGGCGACGCTGAGGCTCGCCATGATGATGACGGTAAGAATGACAAGCAGTGGCCACACGAAGCGCAGCCAGCGCTCATAAGGCACTCGCCCGATTGCGAGTGCCCCCATGACCACCGCAAACGTGGGATTGATGAGGTTCACCAGACCATTGGCCGACTGGTAGGCGGTGACGACGTGTTCGCGCCCGACGCCGGCAAAGTCCGCGACGGGCGCCATGATAGGCATCGATAGGACAGCCAGACCCGACGAGGATGGCACGAAGAACGAGAGCAGCACCTCGATCCAGTAGATGACGTTGATGAACACCACCTCCGACAGACCGGAAACCGATACTTCCGCCCAATGCAGGATCGTATCGGTAATCTTGCCGGCATCCATGACAACGACGATGCCGCGAGCAAGCCCGATGATCAGCGCCACGCCTAGCAGATCGCGCGCGCCGTTTAGGAACGAGTCCACGAACTTTTCCTCTCCAGGCCGGGAGATCACGCCCACCAGGATCGCCGAGGCGAGGAACAAGCCGCTCATCTCGCCCATCCACCAGCCGCCCTTCAGCACGCCCCAAATCATGACGACAAAGGTAAGCCCGAAGATCGCCAGCACAATCTTGTGCAGGGTGGTGAATTCCCTTGCTGCATCCTGGTGAGCCGAAAGGAAATGCGTCTCGTTCTCTTCCTTGCGGTCGTACACGAGTGATTGCTTCGGGTCAGCCCGAACCCGCTCGGCATAGCGCATCACGTAGACTACGCAGGCAAGCCAGGTCAGACCGAGGATGACAAAGCGCAGCACGATGCCTTGTGTGAAGGGGATACCGGCGGCGTCCGAGGCGATGACGGTCGCGAAGGCGTTCACCGTCGAGCCGAGTACGCCGACGCCCGCACCGAGCAGGATGATAGCCACGGCCGTGACAGCGTCATAGCCGGCTGCGATCATGATCGGCAGAAGCAGCACGTAGAAGGCAAGCGTTTCCTCGGCCATGCCGTAGGTGGTGCCACCGAAGGCAAAAACCGCCATCAGAACCGGGATCATCCATTTCTCGCGGCCCTTGAGCGCCCTCATCGAACTGGCGATACCGGCATCGATGGCGCCGCTCGCCGCGACTACACCGATGAAGCCACCAATTACCAGCACGAACAGAGCCACATCGATGGCGTTGGCCTGATTGGTAGCTGGGTCATAAAGGCCGCCGATCGGCGCCATGATGATGTCAAAGATGCCCTGCGGATTGGGCTCGGTAACCTGATAGGTGCCGGCAACGGGAACATCACGGTCAAGCGCGGTGTTGTGAATACGCTGGTATTGGCCGGCAGGAATAATCCAGGTCAGCGCAGCCACCAGAATGATCAATCCGAACAGAATAGTGAAGGCGGTGGGAAAGCGAAATTGCTTCCGTTCGCTGCTTTCCAAAATAACGCTCATGGAGATTTCCCCCTGCTGGGTTTAGGTGAATCGCCAAACGAGACTTAAGAGCGACCCTCTTGTTGACTGATAGGACGGTTCGTGCGTCGAGAAATTGATTCTGCGCAAATCACCTCGCCGTTGCTATCAAGACCATTGAACTCGAACGCCCTCACTGTGACCACTACGCCCAAGGCGTGGCCGTGGAACCACGAACTGGCGTCCGCCACCTGTCATGTACGGGCGGCTCTTGGCCTGCATCCTCAACTGGTCGCCAAACGCGCTCGTGAGATTGGGCTATGGGAGAAATTGTTGCCGCAAACGCGATATTTTGGCGAAGTCGGCTTGGATGCCGGCCCACGATTCTACAAATCGTTCGAGACGCAGAAGGAGATTTTCTGCCCGTGTGTTGTCGCTGTGCGCTGCCAAAGGAGACAAGTTCGTCACGACCCGTAGGGTCCGCGCCACTAATACCAACGGCCCCGCTTGCTGACTCTTTCGTGATTTAGGTGGGTGGCGAAACCGTGATTCCATGTTGCCGAAGGAGATTCGGCGATGGGATCGGCGGTTAAGATGCGGACGGACTACTCGGCGACAGAACTTCGCCGGCTGGCGAAGGGGTCGAGGAACACCAATCAAAGCCGGCGACTTCTGTCGCTTGCGGCTTTGATGGAGGGGATGAGCCGATCCGATGCTGCCCGGATCGGCGGCATGGATCGCCAGACGCTACGCGACTGGGTGCATCGTTTCAACACAATCGGCCCCGAGGGCCTTCTCAACCGCTGGTCGCCGGGACCGTCATCGCGGCTTTCGCCCGAGCAGAAGATGGAACTGGCGGCTCTCGTGGAGAAAGGCCCGGACCGTGCCGTTGACGGCGTGGTGCGCTGGCGGCGGATCGACCTGCAAAAAGTCATCAAGGAACGTTTCGGCGTCGATTATCACGAGCGCTATGTCGGCAAGCTCTTGAAGGAACTCGGCTTCTCCCACATGAGCGCGCGACCGCGACATCCTGCGCAGGATGTCGGGATCATCGAGGCTTAAAAAAAAACCTCCCGCGTACGCTGAAGGCGCATCTGGCCGACTTGCCGAAAGGAAAATCCGTCGAAATCTGGTGGCAAGACGAGGCGCGGATAGGCCAGAAGAACGGTATCGTCCGGCAATGGGCAAGACGCGGCACCCGACCGCGCCAGCCAGCCGACCAGCGCTACAAGAATGCCTATCTGTTCGGCGCCATCTGCCCGGCACAGGGCAAGGGCGCTGCCCTTGCCCTTCCGTTTGCCGACACCGACGCCATGCAGTTGCACATCGATGAGATCAGTCGCCATGTCGCCAGAGGCGCACATGCGGTGCTGCTCATGGACCGCGCCGGTTGGCACACCACCGCAAAGCTCAACGTGCCCAGGAATATCACGCCGATCTTCCTGCCCTCGCGTGCGCCCGAACTGAACCCGGTCGAAAATGTCTGGCAATATCTGCGCCAAAACTGGCTCTCAAACCGGGTCTTCGACACCTATGAAGCCATCATCGACGCCGCTTGCGAGGCTTGGCAGAAACTGCTCGCTCAGCCGAAGACCATCACCTCAATCGGAATGCGTAAATGGGCTCATGTCGGTCAATCAGCATGATCGTTGGTATAAGGTGGAGCTCGATATGATCGGAATACACGCTGCCTCCGCGCGGACGTGTGGTGCTTCATTGGTTCACCGGCACGGCAGCAGAGGCCAATAGGGCGGTCGATCTGGAGGCTTGGCGCATCTGCATAGAATTGCACCGGCCAATATATCCGCCAAAATCAAGCAAAATCCGAAGGATTCGCTGGCGAAACAATCCTCAGATAAGAGCCCGTGCCGTCCGGCGCGAATATCTGCTGAAAGGCTGTCCGGCCAGAATCTCGTAAAAATGAGAGTTTTGGAGGGCTTTGGAGTAGACATAGGTCGCATCATCGCCTGAGACGGCGCACCGCCGTCTATCTTTCCCACGCGGGCGATTGTAGTTTCGGCGAAGGTCGGCGATGTCCTTTGTCAAAGCCATAACGCCTGTGTCGATACCTTGGACTACCCAGAATTGTTTGCAGCGGAACGTTGACGCCCGTTTTTTTGGTTTGAGAGAGGCCATGCCAGCAAGAGATCTGCCAGGGTTGCAACGGCACATCACCCAGGCCGTCTTGTCCCGGCGTTTTGAAAGATGGCCCGGTTATCTCCTGGCCGCGGTAGGGACGGCTGTTGCTTTTGCGATCCGGTTGTCTTTGCAGGGTTCACTCGGAAACGCCGCGCTTTTTGTTCTATTCATCCCTGCCATTCTTGCTGCGGCTGTCGCCGGCGGCATAGGTCCGGCGCTCTTCGCTCTGAGCCTGTCAGTAGCTGGAACATTCCTGATTGCAGGTGCTGATCCGACTTTCTGGATACAGATCACCGTTTTCATTCTTGCAGGGCTGGTGATCGCTTGGATGGGTGAAACGCTGCATCACTCGCGTCGAGTGCTCGATAGGATCGAAAACACACTAAAGGCGAGCGAGGCACATGTGCGCTCGATCCTCGATACCGTTCCAGACGCCACCGTAGTGATCGACGACAAAGGGATCATCACCTCCTTCAGTGCAGCGGCAGTTCGCCAGTTCGGCTATACTAGCGAAGAGATCGTTGGTCGAAAGGTGAATTCGTTGATGCCCGAGCCCTACCACCGTGAGCACGATGGCTATATCCATCGCTATCTCGACACTGGCGAGAAACGGATCATTGGTATCGACCGCGTCGTGGTTGGTCGCAGAAAGGATGGTTCGACGTTCCCGATGAAACTGTCAGTCGGTGAAATGCGGTCCGACGGCAAGACCTTCTTCACTGGCTTCATCCGCGACCTCACTGAACGCCAGCAGTCCGAGGCACAATTGCAGGAGGTCCAGGGGGAGTTGGCGCGCCTGGCCCGTCTGAGCGAACTGGGAGAGATGGCTTCCACACTTGCACATGAACTCAACCAGCCGCTGGCGGCAATCGCAAACTATTCACAAGGCTGTGTACGCCTGCTCAAGGATCTGGACGTACCCGTTGCTGAACGACTGCGGGATGCGCTTGAGGAAACGGCAAGACAGTCGCTGCGTGCTGGCGGTATCATCCGACACCTGCGCGAATTCGTTACGCGAGGGGGGGGCGAGAAGTCCGCCCAGGATGTCCACAAATTGATCGAGGAGGCCGGAGCTCTGGCCTTGGTCGGCTCACGCGAGCAGGGTGTGCGCACTGTCTTCGACTTTGCTCCAAATACGGGGCATGTCATCGTGGATAAGGTCCAGATCCAACAAGTCCTGATCAACCTGATACGCAATGCCATGGAAGCAATGCGCAACAGCGAACGGCGGGAACTGGTTGTTCGCACTATTTGCAAAGCCGAAGGCTACGTCGTCACTGAAGTCGTCGATACAGGCAGTGGGATTTCGGAAGAGATAGCCGACCGTCTCTTCCAGCCGTTTGTATCCAGCAAGGCGAACGGAATGGGTGTTGGCCTATCGATCTCCAAACGTATCATTGAAGCCCATGGCGGTACTATCACGGCAGTACGAAACGCCGATGGCGGGGCGACTTTCTGCTTTTCACTTCCCATAGGGACTCAAGAGACCGCAAATGCAGATTGACGACTACACCGTTCATATCGTGGATGATGAGGAAGTCGTACGCAAGTCGCTCGCCTTCTTGCTGGCCACGATAGGGTTCTCTGTTCGTCTTCATGAATCCGGGAAAAGCTTTCTTGACATGGTACCGACGCCCGGCCGGGCCTGCCTTGTCACAGATCTCAGAATGCCCGAGATGAACGGCGTCGAATTGCTCGAACAACTGAGGGATAGAGGTGCGATGGTGCCTTCCATCGTTATCAGCGGCCATGGCGACGTGCCGATGGCCGTCGCGGCCATGAAGGCGGGGGCCGTCGACTTCATCGAAAAGCCGTTCGAGGATGATGTCCTTGTCGACGCCATCAAACGGGCAGCCGATCACCTGAGCGTAGCGGATCAGGTCAGTGACGTCATGGCGCTTGAAGCGAAGCTTATTCAACTGTCGGAGAGGGAACGTCAAGTCTTGGTCGCAGTGGTTTCGGGCCTGCCCAACAAGACCATCGCCTACGATCTCAAAATTAGCCCGCGTACCGTGGAGGTTCACCGAGCCAACATCATGGCCAAGATGCAGGCAAGGAGCCTGCCCGAACTGGTGCGGATGGCGATTGCCATGAACCTTTGAAAAGCAGGACTGATAGCTTGCCGACCCGCACTGATATGCGTTACCGACAGGCTCATGGACTTGGCAGCAGTAAACAGGCCTGTACTTTGTCCGAATCTCGCATCGCGTCTTGATCCTGCTCAATGTGATAAACCCGCGACCGTGCAAAGGCCTTTATGGCCGGCAGCAGGAAAGTGCCTGGTCGAGGTCTACAAGTGGCGGAAACTGAAATCATACTGATCGCAGCCCCGGATGCCAGCTTCAGGCGTTCGCTCGAATTCGCGTTGGAGAGCGACGGCTTCAGGGTGTTTGCCTTTGCCAATGTAAATGATGCATTAGCATGTGAATGCGCGCAAGAAGTCGTCTGTGCCGTTCTTGACGATGATGCCATAGATGATTGGGAACACGCCGGCGAGCTATTCGGCAGATTCGCAAAGCCTATTATCCTTCTGATCGGCCTTTTCCGTGCAGCGCCCAACCTTCCTTTCGTGGAGCTCGTCATGAAACCGTTCCTTGGGGAACCCCTTATACAGGCGGTACGCAAGGCCGTGGCGGGATTGGCATGACGGTTGCTACGTCGTTTTCCTTACTGACGTAACCGGATCCCTGTCCGTTCGAATTTGGGCGACTGATCCCCCAACAGCATCGGGAGACGGTCAGGCGGTCGAGGCGGAAACCGAGACGTTCCTGGCGGCCACCGAACCGTGCGTACCAAAGGAAGTCTGTCGCACAACACAGCGCTCAACCGTATCCCTGCGCCGAGGGCCGTCCGGCCTGATTTTCTGATTGACCTTAAGCCCATGCCTTATGTCATGCGCGACAGTCATTTCCCCGGTTGAGATTTTGCCTGCCGACGATCTTGGCCGGCGCCGAGATTGGCCGTCGCTCCGTCAACCACAAGTATTTGCCTGTGAGTCCTGAGATTCGCGTAGGGCAGGCGCAATCCCATGATGAAGTGGCCGTTGAACACACGGAACGAGATACCGCCCTCGCCGAGATAGCCGACGATGCTGGGGACCGAATACCGCGCGCCCGCCGCATCGATAAGCACCCGCACCTCGACGTCGCGTCTCACTGCTTCGATGAGAGCGGCGGCGATACGCAAGCCGATTGGATCACTGTCGAAGATATAGGTTTCGAGGATCATGCTACGCCGGGCATTTACGGTAGCCTCGATCATCGAGGCGTACGCCTCGACGCCGCCTCCCAGCACGTCGATGGTGTCCGCGGCAGTCAGCGCATGGTGGGTTATTCTATCGCCCAACGTCTTGAGAGCGGCGAACCGCGTGCCGAATCTTTTAGCAACGAAATCACCGGTAGTATCGAAGTGCGGGTGTGCCTGCTTATCATGTCCGGCCGCCGAGCGTTCCGCTGCAATTGATTCGCGCCGGATCCGGTTTATCCCCACAACTGCATCGATGAGCGCACCGACGACCGGCGACAACAGAATGACGCCGACCCATCCGATGGCCGCACATACTTCGTCCTTCGTCATTGCCGCATGCACGGCAGCAATGGCAGCAACCAGGACGGATACCACCGCAATGAAATAGAGCCAGTAGGTGACGAACAGGGTCTGTATGGACAGGGAACCTACAAAATCGTTCGGTCGCTGTCGTCACCTCGGACGAAAGAACACAATCATCGATAGGGGAGATTCATGGTAGCAACAAGAAAGGCTATTATAACCCCCTCCTGTCTCTATCGCTATAATGTGGAGGCGTCTCTCGGCTGAGATCGAGCTCGACCAGCAGCAGTCCAGGTTCGTCAAGATGGCGTGCTATCGAAAATCCGAATTCTCGGCACATATTCTGCATTCCGGTGTTTTCTTCCAGCACGACGCCTTCAATCCGTCCGATGTTCTGGGCCTTGGCGTAGTCGATCAACTGCTGCAGGAGTTGCCAGCCGATGCCGCGGCCTTGCAGGTCGGTGCGCACTAGCAGCGCGTACTCGCCCTTTTCCCTGTCGGGATCGCAGGAAAGCCGGCCAACACCGGCCAAGGCTCCGCTTGTCTTGTCCAGTACGACGAAGGCGATGTCGCGATCGTAGTCAAGTTGAGTGAGGCGCTTCAGCATCTCGTCTGAAAAGTTCTTGCGTGGCGCCAGAAAGCGCAGCCTGAGGTCACCGGGTGAGATCTTGGACAGGAATTCGGGATAAAGTTGAATGTCGACCGGCTTGATCGGCCTGATAAGGTAGTGCGCGCCGCCGCCACCAAATTCCTTCCCCCACCCCGCCGGATAGGGTCGGATCGCCAGTGCCGGGTTCGGTCCTTGCTCTTCAACGGCCCGTGGGTCGATTTCGATTCGAGCATCGAGCGCAATTGCACCGTTGGCATCCGCAAGCAGTGGATTGATATCCACCGAGACGATGCAGGGAAAATCGACAATCATCTGCGACAGCCCATTGAGCGCCACGACGATTGCCTTGCGATCGGCCGGCGGTCGGTCCCGGAACCCGGCGAGCAGACGGCCGATGCGCGTGCGATCCATCAGGCCCACGGCAAGTACGTCGTCAAGCGGAGGCAACGCGACAGCCGTGTCATTCATCACCTCGACGGCCACGCCGCCTGCCCCAAACAGAATGGTGGGGCCGAAGACCAGATCACGACTCATGCCGAGGATCAGTTCTTTCGCGTGCCTGCGCACCACCATCGGCTGCACGGCATAGCCTTCTATATCGGCTTCGGGCGCATGGTGACACACGCGGCCCTCGATGGTCCGGGCAGCTTCTTCGGCTCTCTCGGCGGTTTCGATATCGAGAACCACACCGCCGACATCGGACTTGTGCGAGATCGCTTTCGACAGCAGCTTTACCACCACACTGGTAGAGCTTTCGAGGAGCATCGCGGCAGCCTTGCCTGCCTCCTCAGGCGAACGAGCCACGATCGTCTGCGGCACCGATATGCCGTAGCTGGCCACCACTGCCTTGGCTTCCGGCTCGGTCAGCATCCGGCGACCTTTCGCTGCAACCTCGCGAAAGATCGCCAGCGCGGCCTCCCGATCAACGGCTACGTCCTCACCGCGGCTGGATGGCACCCGCATCAGCGCCTTTTGCGCCTTCGACCAGTCAGCCAGGTAAGAGACTGCGCGTGCCGTATCGGCAGGCGTCTCGAAACTGGGAATGCCCGCGCTTTGCAGGACGCGTCGAGCTTCGCGCGCCGTATGCTCTCCCAACCAGCAGGTGAGCAGAGACTTGCCCTCGATGCGCCCGCCATCGGCCTGTCCGGTCACTGCCGTCGCCGCATCGATAGGCGAGGCAAGTCCCGTCGGACAGTTCAGCACCATGACGATATCGACGTCACGATCCGCTGCGACCACTCTGACTGCGTCGCGGTAGCGTTCGGCCGGCGCATCGCCGATGATGTCGACCGGATTCGCACGCGACCACGTCGAGGGCAGTACTCCGTCCAACAGTTCAAGCGTGGTCGATGACAGATCGGCCAGCACTCCGGAACTTTCCGCAAGCTGGTCGAGGGCAAGAACCCCGGCGCCGCCGCCATTGGTGACGATGCCGACATTGGCGCGATCCAACGGACGGAACCGTGCCGTGATCTCCGCAGCATCGAACAGTTCAGCCAAGCCGTCGACACGCAAGATGCCTGCCCGAGAGAATGCGGCATCAACCACTCGATCGGAGCCGGATAGCGCACCCGTATGGGTCGCAGCAGCCTTGGCCGCGACCTCATGGCGGCCCGCTTTTACTGCGATCACCGGTTTGATGCGGGCGGCTGCGCGAGCAGCCGACATGAACTTGCGCGGGTTGGTGATGGTTTCGAGATACATGACGATCACGCGCGTCTTCGCATCGCCAGCTAACATGTCGAGCCAGTCGCCGACATCGACATCGGCCATGTCGCCAAGGGAAACAATGTGTGAAAAGCCCACATCGTTCGCCGCTGCCCAGTCTATAAGCGAGGTTGCGATGGCGCCTGACTGCGACAACAGCGCGATATTTCCGGAGCCCGCAGCCATATGCGCGAAGCTGGCATTCAGTTTCGCAGGCGGAATCGCGAGCCCGACCGTATTGGGACCGATTATCCGAAAGAGATGTGGCTTCGCCGCATCGAGCATCGCCTGCCGCAAGCCATTCTCGCGCGTAAGTCCGGCGGTAATGACGACGGCCGCTCGACAGCCTTTTTTCCCAAGAGCCGCAATGATGCCCGGCACCGTTTGCGCCGGTGTCATGACGACGCCCAAGTCCGGAATGCCTGGAAGATCTTCGGCCCGACGATAACAGCGATACCCTGCCACCTGCCTGTATTTCGGATTGACTGGCCATATCTCGCCTTCGAAGCCGCCGTCGACGATATTCCTCATGACGATACGGCCGACAGATCCCTCACGTTCGGAAGCGCCGAAGACAGCAAGGGATTTTGGGCGGACGGCGTGTTCCAAATTGCGTATGGTCACGACAGCTCTCCAGTTGAATGCAGTTTCGGCCAATCCTCGGTCTCTGCCTTTGATGCTGATCAATGTGTGATCGACAATGTCGGGTAGGCTGCAGGACCAGAAAAGAAAATCATTGTGAACGACGCAAAGGGTTTCGATGAAATTCCCGAACGCAGGACCGCAGCCCGCAAGTGAGACAAAGCCCATCTCGCGCATCCGAATATGGAGGCCCGTCTCCATGTTGTTGGTGGATATAGCGCCTAGCCAGATCCGATAGCCGTCTGTTTTAGCGCGAGACGCTTCCGGCGCGGTCTTTATCGAAGAAGGAACGAGAATAGCTGGAGTGACGCTATGAGTTTCAGGACTATCCTTACGGTAACGGGCCCTGGCCTTGGCGACAGCGACCTCAAGCTGGCCGCCGCGCTGTGCGGGGAAGTGGAGGGGCATCTTACGGTGATCCTTGTTGGCGTCGCTGCGCCTCCCCCGGTCGGCGAGTACGCCACAGTCATCTCCGAGGGCTGGTTGAATGAGCGCCAGGCCGACCAGAATCGGTTGCGGCAACGCGCCGACGCAGTCTCGGCCCTACTCGCCGCCAGCCCGATTTCCTCCGATCTATCCAGCGTGTATTCTGAAGAGGCATGGGCCGACGAAACCATCGGTCGGCGCGCCCGCTATGCCGACCTCACCATCGCTGGGCAGGAGTTACTGCGGCAGGACCTGCTGAAGCAAAAGACTTTCGAAGGAGCGCTGTTCCACTCTGGAAAGCCGTTGCTGCTGTTTCCGGAAGGGTCCGCAGCGACACTGAAGCCGAAGAGGGTCCTGGTGGCCTGGGATGCGCGTATCGAGGCATTCCGGGCGCTCGCGCAGTCGCTCGACCTGCTGGCGGCAGCGGAAGATGTGCACCTGGTGTTGGTCGATCCGGTCGAAAGCGAGGACAGGCATGGTGAAGAGCCCGGAGCTGACGCCGCGACATACCTGGCGCGCCATGGGGTCAGGGTGACGGTTGACCGCCTTTCGAGCCAGGGCCGCCCCGTCCAGTCGGTACTGCGCCAGCATGCAATCGATATGGCCGCCGACTTGCTGGTGATGGGTGCCTACGGCCATTCCAGGCTGCGCCAGCGCATCTTTGGCGGTGTCACCAGGTCGATGCTCGAAGAGCCTCCATTGGCCGTATTCCTGGCGCGCTGAGCCCGCCGTCCAACCATAACGATGGATGATGATCACGCTGAGGGTGTGGCACGATGAACTCTGACGATCAGACGGATGCAATCTCTTTCCTTACGGACCCTGCGACCCATGGAGTTGCCGGACCAGTCGAAGCGATGGAGACGCATATTTCGCGCATTTTTCTCGTGGGTAAGCGCGCTTACAAGATGAAGCGCGCGATACGGTTGCCTTACGCTGATTTCTCGACGCCGGAACTGCGACTTGCCACCTGCCGCAAAGAGGTCGAACTGAACGCTGCAACGGCGCCCGATCTCTACCTCGGCGCACGGCGCCTCACGCGCAAAGCGGACGGAACACTGGAGTTCGATGGAGCGGGAGAACTGGTTGACGCAGTTGTGGAAATGGAGCGTTTCGAACAATCGGCGCTGTTCGACCGGATGGCCGCTGACGGTAAATTGACACCGGAACTAATGACGGAGACGGCTCGCGAGATTCTGCGATCCCATCGCGTAGCACCAATTGTGCACTCAAGCAGCGGCGTGACAAACATCGAAGACGTGCTCGACATCAACCGGGCGGGCTTTGCGACCAGTCAAGTGTTTTCGGCTCCCGAAGTCGAGGCGCTTGACGCCCGCTTCCGCTCGGTTTTAGCCGAAAAGAAGTTGCTTCTCGACACACGCGAGAACGCCGGTAAAATCCGTCGCTGTCACGGCGATCTCCATCTGCGCAATATTTGCCTGCTTGCGGGCAAACCACGTTTGTTCGACTGCATCGAGTTCAACGATCAGATCGCAACCACCGATATTCTTTACGATCTCGCTTTCCTGCTCATGGATCTGTGGCATCGCGATTTGCCCGAACTCGCAAATCTGGTTGCGAACCGCTATTTGGACGAAGCCGATGATGAGAGTGGCTTTGTTCTCCTCCCTTTCTTCATGGCAATTCGGGCAGCTGTACGTGCGCATGTTACCGCTACACAAGCCGTAGAAGGCGATCGAGCCGACATCTTGGTGACCGAAGCCCGTAGCTATTTTGATCTTGCTTCGAACTTGCTTGCGGAACGGCCCGTGTGGCTTATTGCCATCGGCGGATTGAGTGGTTCGGGGAAGACTACCATCGCCGAAGCATTGGCCGCTCACGTCGGCGCGCCACCTGGAGCCCGCATCGTAGAGAGCGATCGCGTCCGGAAAGTCATGCACGGCGTGACACCGGAGACACGCTTGCCAGAAACCGCCTATAGGCCGGAGGTTTCCCATCGAGTTTACCGAGAGATGGCGTGGCGAGCTAATCTCAATCTTGCCGCCGGTGGTTCAGTTGTTGCCGACGCAGTCTTCGACCGTGCGATTGACCGCAAGCGGATCGAGCATATCGCTGAAAGCCACAGGCTGCCCTTCCAGGGGATTTGGCTGGAAGCGGCGCCCGACCTGTTGTGGCGCCGGGTCGAACGGCGCAAAGGCGGTCCCTCGGATGCCACGATCGATGTGCTGGAGCAACAGTTGCAAAGAGACGTGGGGGCGACGGGTTGGCTACGGCTTAATACTGCCCGCCCTCCGCAAGACACTGTATTCGACATTCTTGGAAAGGTGGAAAGCCGTAAGCAGACAGCTGGAAAGATCGAAACACCAGCCTGTGCGGTTGTGGCTGATGAGACCTGAATTCTCTGCCAAGCACGGCACGGTGCAGCCCGATAGAAAGGATACACAAGGCTGCCGCCGGCCGCAATATGCGACTCGCTGGTGAAGATCATCATGGAAATCTGAGGCGGAGCCGGTGCAACCGCTATTATTTATTCACAGTCTTCGCCTGCTTCCGCGTGAGCAGGGCCTGCCAACGATCTCTGAATAATGTTAACAACAACCAAGAGGCAAATTGACAATGACAACGTCTGTACCACGCAAGATCATGCTCGCAACCGACCTCACTCCGGCGGGAGATCGAGCCTTTGACCGCGCTGTCGAACTTGCTTCGGAATGGAAGGCCGACCTCATCGTTCTGCACGTAGCTGAGTCTAGTTCTGTCCGGCCATGGGGAATGGATCGTCGTATTCGCAATGCTGAAACAGAGATGGAAGTGCTTGTCCGCTCGGCCAAGCAAGCCTGTAAGATTGTACGCCACACTGTCATCGGCGACCCGGCAGATCGCACACTCGCACATGCACGTGAATTTGGATGCGATTTTCTGGTTACCGGGCCAGCACACGGCAAGATCTTAGGTGAGAAGTTTCTAGGAAGTACGGCTGCCCGTATTGTACGGCGGGCTACGATGCCCGTGCTCGCTGTTCGGCGCCGTTCTGAAGGTCCATATCGCAACATCGTCGCAGCGGTCGATTTCTCGGACCCATCGCGTCGCGCTCTTCTTGGCGGACGAGCTCTGTTTCCAGGCGCGGCGCTGACCGCCCTGCATGCCTATCACATCAAGCCAAACTGGAGTGGCCCGAACGCTGAGCGCACCCTTGATATCATCGAATCCGAAGAGCGTGAGTGGGTTGTCAAGGATGCTGAGCACCAGATGGAGGACCTCATCGCCGCCACGGGAGAGCCGGCAATCGGGTCGGCAATTGTGGAAGGTGAGCCCGAGACGGTACTTATTGAGTACGTAACCAAGAATTGGCCCGATCTGGTTGTCGCTGGAACGCATGGTCGCAGCGAGGCCGAATACGACACAATCGGCAGTGTCGCGGAACGTTTCTTAATGACCCTTCCCTGTGACATCCTCGCTATACCGACACGGAAATAGGCAGATGGTGTGCAGAATCCAAACCTGAGGTGCTCTCAGATATTGAACATAACCGCTTCTTCTGACGTTCAACGACAGTGGACACAATTGCAGTCAGCACAACCGATGAGGTGATTGAGGAGGCTACCGCCGCGCTAATCCCGCCGTACGCGCGTTCCTGGCCCTCTCGCAGCAAGTTTTTCAAGACCGCATGGCCGTCGCGGCAGTTCTGTAGTGCGGCCGCGTCACGTCTTTGTCAGAGATCTCGTAGACCGTCACGGTCGTGCGGCTCGCCAGACACCCTATACGTCAAGCCGCGAAGGATGATGACGCCGCGCTGTCGGCGAGCGTCGGATAGTCGATGTATCGTTCCGGGCCGCTGCCATAGAGGGTCGCCGGATCAAGCTCGTTCAGCGGCGCGCCGCACCGATAGCGCTCCACGAAATCCGGACTAGAGAGTGGCCAGCGGAATAACGGCACGCCGGAGATGTCGCGACTTGCCGAACTTGCTCTGGCGGATGGTGAGTACGCCTTGGTCGAGATCGACGTCATCACGGCACAGGTTGAGGGCTTCGGAGTGGCGCAACCCAGCCACCGCAATCAGTCCGAACAGGCAGCGATAAGTCCAACGGCGCAAGGCGTTCGCTGGCGGCAGTGCCAGTACCGCAGCCAACAAAGCCTCGATCTCCGTGTCATTGTAGATATACGGCTTCGCCCATCGAACTGCTGGTATGGCGCCGGTCGGTGGCACCTCCGTCAAGGGATCGAAATGTGCAAGATGTTGGGCGAAGCAGCGCACGTCGGTTAAACTGAGCGTCCGGGTTGACCGGCTTCAGTAAAATCAAGACACCGCAACGCGCAGAGGGCTTCGCCGAGCATTGACGCCCTGCCGTTCCGGCGCGAATGTGCGGCGTGCTCTGGAGAGGGCTTGGATGACCGAGGGCCGACAGCGATTCATTCGCCAACTTGAGAATGCGTCAAAGCGCATTGAAATCATGGCGTCAGACGAGATCGCGACCCTGTTTTGCCTTCGCAATACCGACGGGATCGTGATTGAGCCAGACGTGGCCGAGAAGTTCTTTGAGGTCGCCGATCTGACCGGAATCGGCCGCCATGAACTTGTCAGCCTGATCATTCGGGATTGGCTTGTCACCAACGACTATATGCCGTTTCATGATCTGGACGAAGATACCGAACCTGATGGGGCGGCATAGCTTCCCACCTGAAACTGGAAGGACGACACGATGTACAAGCACATTCTCATTCCAACCGATGGTTCTGAAATCGCTACTAAGGGCGTTCGGCATGGGTTGGAACTGGCGAAAGCACTTGGTGCGGCGGCTACCGTCTTAACAGTCACTGTATTGTGGGGGCCGCTCGAACCAGCAAGGAAGGCAAGCGTAAGAAGCGCTGTCGCAGCGCTCAAAAAAGAGGCGGATGAGGAAGCAGAGCAGGTTCTGGCCGATGCGAGAGAGCTTGCCAAGACCATCGGGATTTCTATCGACACGGTTCACGAGACGCACACGTCGTCGGCCGCAGCAATCGTCCTAACGGCAGAGGGTATGGGTTGTGATCTAATCGTCATGTCGTCACACGGCCGGCGTGGATTACAGCGCGCCCTACTCGGCAGCCAAACAGCGGAGGTATTGACCACTGCAACCGTACCAGTGCTCGTTGCCAGATAGGAACGGCATTCGATGAACCCGGAACGCCTTGACGAGTGCCTGTCCATCATCCGCTGGCCGCCCGACACGTTGGCGCAGTGCTTTGGCTGCGATGTGTCGCTGATCGGCGCCTGGCTCGATGGCGAAGTGGAAATACCACCGAAGGCAGCGGCGTGGATCGATACCGTGGCCATGCACATGGAAGCGGCGGAGGCGTTGAAACCGAAGGGGCTCAAGGGGAAGCGGTTCATCGCATGACTGACCACGTCCTGCCCCAACAGAAGCATCCGAAGCTGGTCGTTGTCGTCGCGTTCGACTGTGGCGAGGCTAAGCTGTAGTAGCTTTGACCTGTTCTAGGTAGACAGATGCGAGTCGGAGTAGCGTCGTCGCTGTTTCTTCTGCCGACCATCCTTGAGCGATTGATGAAGCTACGAGTTCGGCGAAGGCGGTCTCGAGGGCGACCTCGCAATTGACTTCCCGGTCAGGGCTTGCCTCCGGAAGGAGGGGTGGGGCAATATCAGTGGACATGCCTATAAATTAGCAGGGCCTCAAATAGTTCCGCTTGGGCTGATGTCGACTGCACGCTGTCTATGAAATCAGCGCCGTATGAGTTTGTCGACCCGGCGATAAGCGCCGATGTCTTTGTCATCGAGCTTCGCAAAAAGCTCGCCGCCGCTGCAAGGCGACGGGCAACCATGCAGGTGCGTGGGCCTACGCCTGTCATGGAATATTTAACGAACGATGGGTGGCAGATTTTGTTCCCGGAGTGGCTAGGTAAATAGGAACCCGGCCGCCATTACGGTTAAAGCGATCGTAAAGGGAACGGCCAGCAGCCAACGGGCGTCGAAAATACTTTTGTCGGGTTCTTCTCGCATAAGCACCTCCCAATGGATCAAAACTCCATTGGTGCGAACTGGTTCCTCTCCGAGTTGCAGAAATCAACATTAAACGGCCATCGCGCGCTCGTGGCTGCGCAGCGTTGGCATGGCCGCAATCAGGCTGCGCGTATAGGGGTCCGTGGGGCGTTCGAATATCTGGTCGATGTCGCCGCGCTCAACAAGCCGGCCCCGGTTCATTACGATGATGTCGTCACATAGATAACGGACAACGCCGAGATCGTGGGAGACGAAGATCATCGTCAATCCCATATCGCGCCGAAGCTCCCTCAGCAGGTTGAGGATCTGGGCCTGGATCGATACGTCCAGGGCCGAGACGGATTCGTCGGCGATGATGAGGTCGGGTTCGACGGCGAGCGCCCTGGCAATGCCGATACGCTGGCACTGGCCTCCCGAAAGAGCACCCGGCCGCCGGCCGGCTACATCCCTTGCCAGGCCGACCTTGTCGAAAAGGCAACGGATCCGAGCCTGACGGTCTGAAGCGACGCGCACTCCATGAACACTAAGCACCTCTTCCAGCGTCTCGCCCGCGGTAAGGCGTGGATTGAGCGCGCCCAACGGGTCCTGGAAGATCATCTGCACGCGGCGCCGATAGCCAAACAGCCGCTTGCCCTTCAGCCCATGGATGTCGGCGCCCTCGAACAGGGCGCTGCCCGAAGTCGGCTTCACCAGCCGCATTATCGTCTTCGACAGGGTGCTTTTCCCGCAGCCGCTTTCTCCCACGAGGCCGGTGCAGGCCCCATGCTCCACATCGAAAGAGACGGCATCAACCGCCCTCGTCACCTGCGTCTTGCCCGCCAGCATGCCGAGCAGCGAGGATCGCCTGAAATGAACGCTGAGGTCCCGGACCTGAAGGATCGAACTCACAATTCATGCTCCCGGTCCAGCGTCTGAAGCTCCCGCCATCTCAGGCATGCGTTGGCGCGGGCGGGGGAAGTTGGCGTGAGGACGGGAGCCTCCTGCCGGCACACCTCGACGGCGAAACCGCAGCGGGGATGGAACCGGCACCCGCCGGGCATGTGCGTGAGCGCCGGCGGCTGGCCGGGAATGAAGGGCAACGGTCGGTCGCGCCGGGCAGAATCCGGCTGTGAGCGGATCAGGCCCCGGCTGTAGGGGTGGAGCGGCGCATCGAGCAGCAGAGCGGTTGGCGCACTTTCCGCGACGCGGCCGGCATAGAGCACGGTGACCTTGTCGCAAAGCTGTGCAACGACACCGAGATCGTGGGTGATGAAGACGACGGCGATGCCTGTCTCGTCGCGCAGCCGCCGCAGGAGGTCCAGTATCTGCTTCTGGATCGTCACGTCGAGCGCGGTCGTCGGCTCGTCGGCGATCAGCAGCCGGGGGCTGCATGCGAGCGCGGCCGCGATAAGGACACGCTGCTTCATGCCTCCGGAAAAATGATGCGGATAGACGTCGAACTGCCGTTCGGCATCGTGGATGCCCACCTTATGGAACAGTTCGACCACCTCGGCGCGGGCTTCGCGCCGGGTGAGGCCCCGGTGCAACAACAGCGGTTCGGCGACCTGCTTTCCCACACTCATCAGGGGGTCGAGATAGGAGGTCGGATTCTGGAAGATCATGGCGATGTCGCGGCCACGCATCTCGCCGATCCGCGCCGCGGACAGGCCGGCGATGTCGCGCCCGCCGACGAGGACCTCGCCGGAGGCGATGCGCGCGCTGCGCGGC